>JAUMZN010000104.1 GCA_030528085.1 Erysipelotrichaceae bacterium
TTACATTTGATAAAGAAGCAATTGAAAAAGAAGGCTTTGCTACAGAAATTCCTGTTGTCATCACAAACACTAACGACTATACCGATGTAGTTGAAATGGATCATAATCACCACGAACATGGTGATACGATCATCCATATTTTATAGGAGGAATTAAACATGGCAGGTTTTCCAAAAGATTTTTTCTGGGGCGGTGCGACTGCAGCCAACCAATACGAAGGCGGTTGGAATGAAGGAGGACGCGGTTTAGCAGCTACTGATGTTACAACCGGTGCAACTAAAGATTCCCCACGTCGTCGTACTTATATCATGCCAGATGGAACAACTGGCGTGACAAAAGGTCCAGGAGCACTGATGCCAGAAGGTGCTAAAGGCTGCGTTTTAGATGGATATTACTATCCAAACCACAAAGGAACTGACTTCTATCATCACTACAAAGAAGATATTGCGTTATTTGCGGAAATGGGATTCAAAATGTTCAGAATGTCCATTTCTTGGCCACGTATTTTCCCTCATGCAGATGACGAAACACCAAATGCTGAAGGTTTGAAATTCTATCACGATGTATTCGATGAATTACATAAATACAACATCGAACCACTGGTAACTATTTCTCACTACGACGATCCACTCGCAATTGAAGAAGAATTAGGCGGATGGCAAAATCGCAATACGATTGATTTATACGTTAAATATGCCACTACATTATTCAACGAATACAAAGATGATGTCAAATATTGGCTGACATTTAATGAAATCAACTGCGATGCAATGATCGTACAATTTGTACCTAATTTACCATTAGAAAAACAAAGAAACGCATACATTACTTTACATAACAGATTCGTAGCATCTGCACGTGCAGTTAAATATGCTCACGAACATTTCCCTGAATTTAAAGTCGGATGCATGGTTGCTGGTGTATTCACTTATCCATTAACTTGCGATCCAAAAGACGTGATTGCGAACATGGAAAAAATGCAAGACTACTTCTATTATTCTGGAGACGTTCAAGCAAGAGGATATTATGGCAAGTACGCAGCTCGTACTTGGAATAAATACGATTTAGATCCAGCATACTTTGAACAAGATAAACAAATCTTAATGGAAGGAAAAGTCGACTTCTTCACTTATAGCTACTATTCCACAAGCTGTGAAACAACTCATAAAGATGCAAAACGCGATGGCGGAGGCAACTTATCTTTAGGTTACTATAACGAATACATCCAATACTCTGATTGGGGTTGGGGAATGGATCCAGACGGATTACGTTACAGCTTAAACGAAATCTATGATCGCTACCAAATCCCAGTCATGGTTGTTGAGAACGGTTTAGGTGCGCTCGATACACTTGAAGAAGATGGTTCAATCCATGATCCATACCGTATCGAATACATGAGAGAACATGTTAAAGCCATGGAAAAAGCATTAGAAGATGGGGTTGAATTACTAGCCTATACACCTTGGGGATGCATTGACCTCGTTTCAGCATCTACTGGTGAAATGCGTAAACGCTATGGAATGATCTACGTCGATATGGATGATGAAGGCAATGGTACAATGAATCGTTATCGTAAAGATTCATTCTACTGGTATCAACGCTGCATTCAATCGAACGGACAAGATATCGAATAATATTGATTTAGGCAAATTCTAACAAAAGTTAGAGTTTGCCTTTTTTACTTGTGCAGGGAAAGGCAAACTACTTGTTGGTAAAATCTAACGCAAAAATTTGTCAGTATGAAAAGAGAAGGGGAAGTGGTTTAATTGTAAGAGAATGTCCTTAATTAAATTGGCAAGCATTAATGTCGGGTTTGACATCATCATTAACATAACAACAGAAGCGAATAGATCATAAAGCATCGACTTTATAGATGTAGTTTAAAAGGAGGCCTTATGTTAAATAACGATGAATTACAGTTAATTTTAAATAAACTAATTTCGAATTGGGAAAATGAGGTTGTTGAATTCAAGGAAGCAAGAAATGACTTTGATAAAAATGATATAGGAAAGTATTTTTCTGCGATTAGTAATGAGTCAAATTTGCATAATTTGCAGTATGGTTGGCTGATTTTTGGTGTGCGTGATAAAGATAAAAAAATTGTGGGAACAGAATATCGCCCTAATAGTGGGTTGATGAAGTTGAAACAAGAAATATCTATGCAAACAACAGGCGGATTATCGTTTGTAGAAATATATGAAGTATATCCAATTGTTGATGGAGAAGAAAAACGCGTAATTTTGATGCAAATTCCTTCTGCGGTAACTGGTATTCCTACTGGCTGGAAAGATCATTATTATGGTCGAAATGGTGAATCTTTAAGTGCGTTATCTATGAATGAATTTGAACAAATTCGCAGACAACAAAACAAAGATTGGTCTAAGCAAATTGTTAACGGTGCTGGGATACAACATCTTGATAAAGCAGCCATAGATTTAGCGAGAAAAAACTATAAAGAAAAAATGAAAAAGTCTCACATTATTGAAGCGGTAGATGAGATGAACGATGAAGAGCTATTGACTAAATTAAAGCTTTTACAAGATGGCAAAGTGACCAATGCCGCGATGCTTTTGCTTGGTAACGAAGATTATGATTATTTGTTTACTACTGTGCTAGAAGCATCTTGGAGATTGTATGATTCTAACGGCGATGTAAAAGATTATGAAATATTTAAAATACCTTATATCACTTTGGGAGATCGAATTTTAAATAAGATAAGAAATTTAACATATCGATATATGACAAACCCCGATAGCCTGTTTCCGAGTGAAACTAAACAGTATGATAGCTGGCTGTTGAGAGAACTTCTAAACAATTGTATAGCTCATTCAAATTATGCTTTAGGAACTAGAATTATTTTGGATGAAGAAGAGGATCAAGTTACTTTTAAAAATCCAGGAACTTTTTTGCCAGGTGATATTGAAACTGCACTAGGAAAAAACTATAATTCTCCATTTTATCGTAATCAATTATTGGCAGAAACGATGGTTAAGTTAAAGTAACAGGGAAACATAGACCCGGATTTTGAAGTCCGGGTCTTTTCTATATGAT
>JAUMZN010000105.1 GCA_030528085.1 Erysipelotrichaceae bacterium
CACAAAAGAAAAATCTCCCTTGAATACGGGAGATTAGAGAAGTTGAGAAACTACATACAAGCAGAAAGGAATGTTATGCGAGTCGTCGTACAACGTGTCAAACATGCAAGCTGCACAGTAGATGGAACGATCACTGGTGCAATTGAAAATGGTTTATGTCTCTTTGTCGGATTTAAACCCGAAGATGATCAAGCCGTGATGCAAAAAGTTATCCGTAAAATTGTGAATTTGCGAATCTTTGATGATGAGCAAGGTGTGATGAATCGATCAGTTCTCGATGTTGGTGGAACCGTTTTATCGATCTCTCAATTTACGCTTTATGCCAATTGCAAAAAAGGCAATCGGCCAAGTTATGGATTAGCCGCAAATGCGCAAACGGCATCCAAACTCTATGATCAATTTAATGAATTATTAGAAAAAGAAATTCATGTCGAAAAAGGAATTTTCCAAGCCGACATGAAAATCGATTTACTCAACGATGGTCCAGTAACCATCATTTTAGATAGTGACGAACTCTAAATGAGTCAGTACGAGTTCAACTCGCACAGAAAGGAATACGTCTATGATTCTTTATGGAAGTGAATTGGCGGCAAAACTTCATGAAGGCATGAAGGAAATGATTGAGCAAGTTAAAGTTTCAAATCAGAGAATCCCTTGCCTTTCCGTCATTTTAGTCGGGGATAACCCAGCAAGTCAGTCTTATGTCAGATCAAAAGCAAATGCTTGTCATAAAATTGGCATCGAAAATCGAACGATTCATCTCGCGAGTGATATTAGCCAAGAAGAATTAGAAAAAGTTATTCAAGAAGAAAACGAAAATCCAAATGTCGATGGCATTCTCGTGCAGCTGCCATTGCCACAAGGACTTGATGAAAAACGCGCATTACTTGTCGTGAGCCCAGATAAAGACGTAGATGGCTTGCATCCGATGAATGCGGGGGCATTAATGTTAGATCGCCCGGGATTTGTCCCTTGTACACCAAAAGGGGTGATGGCGATTTTAAAAGAAGCCGGATATGAAGATTTAACAGGAAAAAATGCTGTTGTGATGGGACGCTCCAATCTAGTTGGCAAACCATTAGCATTGCTCTTGCAGCAAAAAAATGCGACAGTAACTGTTGTTCATTCCAAAACGGCCAATGCTAAAGAAATCTGCCGCCAAGCAGATATCTTAATTGCAGCAATTGGAAAAGCAGGCTTTGTCACTGCAGATTATGTTCGTCCGGGTACAGTTGTCATTGATGTTGGCATCAACCGTGTCGATGGCAAAATCAAAGGGGATGTCGATTTTGAATCAGTTGAACCTTTGGCAAGTGTAATCACACCAGTGCCAAAAGGAGTCGGACCGATGACCGTCTGCATGCTGTTGGATAATACTATTGAAGCTTGGAAAAAACATGAGGGAATCGCATGAGTGATTTAAATTATGATTTAGGCGATATTATCGAAATGAAAAAAGAACATGCGTGTCATCTTTCTAAAGAATGGAAGATTATTCGCATGGGCGCCGATATTCGCGTGAAGTGTTTAGGCTGCCAAAGCAGCGTTTTAATGCCACGCTCGAAATTCGATAAACGAATTAAAAAAATCGTACGAAAAGCCGATGGATCTATTCCTGAATAGTCCATCATATTGTGAATAAAAAACATTGATATGAGTTGTATCGAAGAAAGGAAGTTTTAGACATGTCATTAACCGCTGGAATTGTAGGATTACCAAACGTTGGAAAATCGACATTATTTAATGCGATTACCAATTCACAAGCAGAAGCCGCAAACTACCCATTTGCGACGATTCAGCCAAACGTTGGTGTCGTTGAAGTACCAGATGCTCGAATTAAACGTCTCACCGAGCTTTTTAACCCAAAGAAAACGATCTATACCACATTCGAATTCACCGATATTGCCGGATTAGTTAAAGGGGCATCTAAAGGGGAAGGTTTAGGAAACCAATTTTTAGGAAACATTCGAACAACAGATGCGATCTGTCACGTTGTTCGCTGTTTCGATGATGCCAATATCACACACGTGGAAAACTCCGTTGATCCAGTTCGTGATGCAGAAACGATCAATTTAGAATTGATTTTGGCAGATTTACAAACTGTCGATAATCGTATTTCTAAAGTAGAACGCAAAGCCGCAAGCGGCGATAAATCCGCAAAAACAGAAATGGCTGTATTATCCCGTTTAAAACCGCATTTAGAAGCAGGAAATCCAGCTCGTTCATTAGAATACAATGAAGATGAAATGGAAATCATTCAACAATATAACTTGTTGACGATGAAACCAGTAATCTATGTAGCAAATATGGATGACGAAGGCTTTGCATCACCAGAAGATAACGCGTATTACCAACAGTTATCTCAATTGGCGCAAAAAGAAGGCGCACAAATCGTGCCAATCTGTGCGCGTTTAGAAGAAGAATTATCAGGATTAGAACCAGAAGAAAAAGAAGCGTTCTTAGAAGATTTAGGTCTTCCTCAATCTGGTTTGGATCATTTAATTCAAACCGCATATAAAACTTTAGATTTATGCACATTCTTAACTGCAGGAACTGATGAGTGCCGGGCATGGACTTTCAAACGCGGCATGAAAGCTCCAGATTGTGCAGGTGTTATTCATACTGACTTTAAACGCGGATTTATCCGTGCTGAAGTATATGCATTTGAAGATATTGACCGCTTAGAAACTGAACAAGCAGTTAAAGAAGCTGGAAAAATGCGTCTAGAAGGAAAAGAATACGTCGTTCAAGATGGCGATGTCATGCACTTCCGTTTCAACGTTTAATTTAAAATCGACAAAAACCTTCTGTTCAACCAAAGACAGAAGGTTTCTTTTTATCTTTATAGAAATGGATTTTTCTTAAATCACAATTAGAGAAAGAAGAATGAGCATTTTTAACATTGTATTTAAGAAGAGTTCGCTAGATGCGCCCGACAAAAGTATTTTTTAGTCTTGATGTTCTCGGGCAGTGAACAA
>JAUMZN010000017.1:0-3328 GCA_030528085.1 Erysipelotrichaceae bacterium
CGCGTTTCTTTTGTAGCAAGAGAAATTGCTTCATATTCAAACTCAATTTTCGCACCTCCATCATCATCATTTACAACCGCTGGTGTTGGTTGGTCAGAATAAGCGATGAAGATATCCTCGTCTAATAAAAAGCTTTCATATACGACATGATTTGGTTGTTCAATAATTTCATAGCCTTCTGAATCAACAAGTACATACACATCTTTTCCATTTTGAATTGAACGCAAAAGAAGTTTCGAATGATTAGAAGTTGGATTCATCGTTGGAAAAAACGAACCCAAACCATCTTGACCAGCTTGGACTAAAGTCGTAACAGAATAATCCGGATTGATTCGATAAACGATATCCGTCTTTTGTCCTTCAATTAAAGTTTGCGCGTGAAACAACAAATTATCATTTACGACATAAAATTCCGGATTACCATAGCCGCTCCAAACTTTTTGACCATCTGCAAGAATTCTAAAGTTTAAAGAAGGATCATTGAGATCTGTGACTGCCTCATAGAGCACTCCTTTAAATTCTATAAAGTCAGAAACTCTAACTTTATTTTGCGGATATCCTTTTAATACGGTAAGATCGCCGCTAGTTAAATCCAATTTGTACTCGCGCGCCGTATAAGATATAGAATTCATATATCCACCGACAATGGAAAAGTAATAGTGATCATTGTAAACATTGTCCGTAGGAGAAAAACTTTCTGTGGTTCCTTCAAAATCATTAAGAATCAACTCACCATGTGTTTCTAACAAAACAACGTTTTGATCGTCACCCGTCGTTGAAGATGTTTGTGCGGATGATTCAGTTGTAGCAAGACTAGAATCTTGTGATTCTAAAGAAGGATCTGAATTTGTCGCACAAGCTGCAAGTAAACTGCAAGTCATCAATACACTTAGTCTTTTTAAATGTTTTTTCATCTTGATTCACCTCTTTTCTAGTTGATTTGATTTGCATTCTTATTGAAATTAAAAATGCATTAAGGTTGAAGATAAGTCATGGGCATCACGTCCTTTTAGACATTCTTGATCGATATTAAATATTGAATACATCTTGATTGGCTCGTCGATTAACTTGGATGATTGTTCGTTTAACTATGATGGATGATGATTGGTACTATGACTGACTAACAAACGATACATGCCTAATCTATCGATCAAATGTGCTTTTTCTAATTTAATTTTAGCAACCATTGCACCTTACGGCTATCAGTTTATAAATCCTTAATAATTCTGACTCAAAGGAAAATCGTCGGGCTTATCCAGTAATCAAGTTTGCCTCCACGGGATCTTACAAAAGAAAAGATTCTCTCCAATACAATAGAGAGAATCTAAATATAGAATGAATTTGAATGATCGCTTACTAAACTAAAACAATTGTTGTAAGAGTCTAACATTATTTAACATTTACTAAATAGAATGTTGGTTTTAAGAATTGGCCTTCCTCAAATCCAACAAGCAAGGCTCTTTGTTGATCAACCGGATAGATACGATAATAAAGATTTTCGATTCCGCCAATTTCTTCAACCTCTAATTCTTGGTTTTTAAGTGTTGCTTTCAACACTCCCTTTCTTTCTGGATTATTGAGCAACATTGATTGCTTCACTGCAGCTGCACAATTGAAAACGCCGATTTCTTCAAAGGATGCTTGAACTGGTCGCGTTTCTTTTGTAGAAAGAGTAAACGCTTCATATTTATACTCTGTAATCGGAGTGTCACCTTCGCTATTTTCAACTCCAACTGTTGCTGGATCAGGATAAGCAATAAAAATCTCATCTTCTAATAAGACACTTTCATATTCAACATGATTAGCCTGATCGATAATTTCATAGCCATCTGAATCAACAAGTACATACACATCTTTTCCATTTTGAGTCGAACGCATAAGAAGTTTCGAGTGATTATAAGTTGGACTTACCGTTGGAATAAGAAAACCTAAACCATCTTGACCAGCTTGGACTAAAGTCGTAATGGAATAATCTGGATTAATTCGGCAAACAACATCCGTCTTTTGGCCTTCAATTAAAGTTTGTGCGTGAAACAACAAATTGTCATTTATGACATAAAATTCCGGACTACCATAGCCACTCCAAATCTCCTGTCCGTCGGCAATAATTCTAAAACTTAAAGAAGGATCCGCGAGCTCTGTAATTGCCTCATAGAGGACTCCCTTAAATTCTATAAAATCAGAAGCTCTCACAGTATTTTGCGGATATTCTTTTAATACAGTAAGACCCCCACTATTCAAATCCAATTTATATTCACGTGCTGTGTAGGATATTGAATTCATACGTCCACTGATAATCGCAAAATAATAGCTATCATCATAAACATTGTTCAAAGGAGAAATGTGTTCTGAAAATCCCTCAAAATCATTAAGGATCAACTCTCCATTCATTTCTAACAAAACAACTTCTTGATCGGTTTCACTCGTTGTTGATGATGTTTGTGCAGATGATTCTGTTGTAGTAAGACTAGAATCTTGTGATTCTAAAGAAGGATCTGAATTTGTCGCACAAGCTGCAAGTAAACTGCAAGTCATCAATACACTAAGTCTTTTTAAATGTTTTTTCATCTTGATTCACCTCTTTTCTGATTGATTTGATTTGCATTCTTATTGAAATTGAAAATGCATTAAGGTTGAAGATAAGTCATGGGCATCACGTCCTTTTAGACATTATTGATCGATATTAAATATTGAAAACAACTCGATTGGCCGGCGATTTAAATGATTCATATACAAGCCGAAATCCAAATCAAAATTGTTTTTCTTCTATATTTATATTTTGAGTAGACACTAAAGCTGCAGTCGATTAACTTGGATGATTGTTCGTTTAACTATGATGGATGATGATTTGTATGATGACTGACTAACAAACGATACATGCCTAATCTATCGATCAAATGTGCTTTTTCTAATTTAATTTTAACAACCATCGAACCTCACGGCTATCAGTTTATAAATTCTTAATAATTCTTAGAATCGAGCTTACTTCAGACCGATTTTGTTCTTGCGTTGTTGATTTGATTGTTTCTATGATCATTTTTATTTTTCATATCAGCTTATGTTTATGAGTAAAACCGAAGAAGATTGACACTTTAAACATACTGACAAATCGATAAAGGCATTTAGCTTCCAATTTAAACATGTTAAACTGATTCAATAGCATGTTCATGCAGCAAACGAAAAGCAGCAAGACTTTTTCAAGCTCAGTGAACAATTTGACGTTTGCTTGGTAGCGCTTTGTTGTCGATTTAATTCGCCATGAATGATGATTGCTAGTATTCTTTTCTTTTTGTTTTCTATATCTAATTGAGATTCAGAGAAAACATCT
>JAUMZN010000017.1:3338-21761 GCA_030528085.1 Erysipelotrichaceae bacterium
TAATGTAATTTGGCAAACCTGGACATTTGATTTCAATGATCGTCATTCACCGTTATTGAAAATCAAAACTTGCTGTTTTCTCAGCAAATCTCGCTTGCCAGGATTGCAAACATTTTTGGAGGTATTCAATGCAAACTCTACGAGAATTCTATGAATATCGTGAGCTTTTAAAAACCAATGTTCGTAAAGACATTCGCGGCCGTTATAAAGGTTCAATTTTGGGTATGTTATGGTCATTCATCAACCCATTGCTTCAGGTATTCGTTTACTACCTTGTATTCCCTTATTTAATGCGCGGATCCATGGAAAACTTTCTAGTTTTCTTAATTACTGCATTCTTCCCTTGGAACTTCTTTTTAGCAAGCATCAATGGTGCGACTGGCTGTATCAAGGCCAATGCGGGGATTATCAAAAAAGTCTATTTTCCACGAAAGATTCTCATTTTATCCCAGGTGATCTCGAACTTGATTAACTTCTTCTTCGCTGTCCCTATTATTTTAATCTTTGTGGTCATTTTCCAAATTCCACTGACTTGGAACTTAATCTTCCTGCCATTAATTGCGGTTGTTGAAGCTTTATTGTGCTATGGATGCGGATTGATTTTGTCCGCTGTTAACGTCTATGTACAAGACGTTGAAAACTTAGTTCAATTCTTCTTGAACTTATTATTCTATGGAACACCAATCATCTATTCATTGGATATGTTCCCATCTGGAAGCATGTTGTATTTCTTGGTTTCTCATAACCCAATGACACTTTTGATGAACTGTTACCGTAACGTCATGATGTATGGCACGATGCCTGACTGGGGAGCATTAGGTATTCTGCTCGTCATTTCTGCTGTATTAATTATGTTTGGTAACTGGGTATTTAATAAACTGCAAAAAGGTTTTGCGGAAGAACTTTAGAACTGGAGATCATTATGAAAACAGACATTTCCCGATTCCAAGTGGATCGAATTGAAATCATTGACCATCCCGATCACTCCTTCCATGTTTTAGCATGGGGCAGTGCCGTCGATCCAACTTCCAAAGAGGATCACTTTAAAACAAAGGTCAATTTCAAAGAAGTCCCTTGCCGAATCCGTCGTATGGAAAATGCATCGATCGATCCGCAGCCCGGCGCACGTCCGGGTTATGTTTTGCGTATGGACTTTAATGAGCCTATGCAATCTGAAAAACTGCAGCGCATTGAAATTGCATATAACGACTTTGCGCCAATCACTTTTGAACCGGAATCTCTTGCCCCTTTCTATAACATGACTGGCTGCGATTTTTCCGTTGATCTTTGCGAAATCCGCTATGGAAAATTACTCATTGGCGGATGGTTTGTTACACCTTCTTTAGAAGATTTAACTTTTGAAGTATTTGACGCCAACGATAAGAAAATTGAAAATGCTCGGATTACGATGACGAAACGTTTAGACGTTCGCCGCTTCTATTTTGTCCTTGGCGAAACGATCTGCGGATTTAATATCAGTATTCCTAAAGGTGAGCAAGTTGCTGGACCGGTTTATCTTAAAGTTTCAAATTCAAAAGATTCTTGGATCATTCAAACCGATCCATCTAAACAGCTCGTTCCTGTACCACATGATCCAATTAAACCAACAACAAGCTATACATATAATCTTTTAAAAGAAAAAATCGCTCGTAAAACTAGATACTATGCAACGCGATTAACAGGTAAAAGACCAACGCCACCACGCGTAGCTGCCAATATGCCTGTTGATTTAATGCACGCCCAACTTGCTAAAGAACGTGCCGAAAACAATCTTGATCCAATTGAGGAAAAAGAAAAACAAACAAATATCGTTGCCGAAAAAGTCGAAGCGGACTTCAATGACCGCTACAACGTATGGTTTAGAGAACATCGTGCGACTGAAGAAGAACTCGCTAAACAACGTACAGAAACATTTGCGTATCAGCCATTGATTTCCTTAATCGTTGCGGCGTTCAATACACCAATTGATTTACTTGAAAAAACAGTAGGTTCTGTTAAAGAACAAACTTATCCAAACTGGCAATTATGTATTGCGGATGGATCGACGAACGATCAAGTTGAAACTTGGTTAAAGAACAATCCTGATCCAAGAATTTCTTGGTGCCGCCTCAATGAAAATAAAGGAATTGCCGGCAACATGAATGCTGCTGTCGATTTAGCAAAAGGTGAAATCATCGCCTTATATGACCATGACGACTTCCTTGAACCAGATTGTTTATATGAAGTAGTCAAAGCATTCAACGAAGATGATTATCAATACGTCTATACAGACGAAGATAAATATGAAGATTCTACAGGGCGTTATGTTGGACCTAACTTCAAGCCTGACTATTCCCCTGCTCTGCTCCAATCCACCAACTACATTTGTCACTTCTTAGCGATGAAACGCGAGATTTACGATTTAGCTGGCGGAACACTTCGTTCAGCTTTTGATGGTGCACAAGATTTTGATTTAATGCTGCGTCTTGATGATGTGTGTGATCCAAATAAAATCAAACACGTTCCTAAGATTTTATATCACTGGCGCATGCACGATGGTTCAACTGCATTAGATGCCGACAGCAAGACTTGGGCATACGATGCTGGTGAACGGGCATTAATGGATTGGACAGAACGCAACAATACGCATGGTCATTTGATCAATACAGAAACACCTGGTCATTACCATATGCGTTTTGATGTCCCAGAACAGCCATTGATTTCAATCATCATCCCAAACAAAGATCATGCGGATGATTTAAGCTATTGCGTTCAATCAATTGAAAATCTCTCTCGCTATCGCAATTTTGAAATCATTATTGTTGAAAACAATTCCGAACTCGCTTCAACTAAAGCGAAATACAACGAGCTTAAAAAACAGTATTCCAACCTCAAAGTCGTTGTGTGGGACAAACCATTCAACTACTCTGCGATTAACAACTATGGCGTAACCTTTGCCAAAGGAGAATATTTATTATTCTTAAACAATGACACGGAAGCATTTGATCACTTATTGCTCGAAGAACTGTTAGGACAATGTGTTCAAAAAAATGTCGGTGCCGTTGGCGCAAAACTGTACTACGAAGATGGTACATTCCAGCATAATGGCGTAATTATCGGTCATTCTGGTATTGCCGGTCATGCTTTATGCGGTCAAAGCGATGTCAACACGAACTATCGTGTCCGCACTGTTCATAACGTATCTTGCGTAACAGCAGCTTGCATGATGGTGCCTAGAAAAGTCTTTGATGAAGTTCAAGGCTTCAATGAAGATTTGCCAGTTGCGTATAACGACGTCGATTTCTGCTTACGCATTCGCGATCATGGCTATTGGATTGTCCAAAACCCATATGCGCAAATGTATCACTATGAATCAAGAACTCGCGGGTTTGAAGATTCACCAGAAAAGAAAAAACGTTTTGAAGACGATGTTCGCAAAATGTATCAATACTGGCCAGATGTTTTACGTACACCAGATCCGTTCTACAATATCAACCTCGATATCGAAAATGGAACGTATCAGCTTCGTCAAGATGATGAATTCAACCGTTATATTAACCCGCTCTTTTTAGGCGATGATTTCTATACGGCAGGAACGATTCGTCCAGACAAGCCAACACAAAAACAAATGGCAAGACTCAAACAAAAGGAGGTTTAATCGATGGATCCAAATAACGCTATTGAAATCCGGAATATGAGCAAAACCTTCAAGACTTATAAAGATAAACAAAAAACACTCAAAGAACGCCTGACTCGCCGCCGCGGTGAAGTCCAAGAAAATACAGTCTTGAAAAATATCAACCTCGATATCAAAAAAGGAGAAACAGTTGCTTTAATCGGAACCAATGGTTCTGGTAAATCCACACTCCTTAAACTCATGACCCGTATCCTTTATCCAAATCAAGGAACAGTCGAAACAAATGGAAAAGTCACAAGTTTATTGGAACTTGGGGCTGGTTTCCACCCTGACTTTACGGGACGTGAAAATATTTACTTCAACGCTGCTGTCTTTGGTTTAACGCGTGAAGAAATCGATAAACGTGTTGACGACATTATCGAATTCTCAGAACTCGGTTCTTTTATCGATGAACCAGTTCGTACATACTCATCCGGTATGTATATGCGTCTAGCCTTCTCCGTTGCGATTAACGTCGATGCTGAAATTTTATTAATCGACGAAATCCTCGCAGTTGGTGACCAACACTTCCAAAACAAATGTTTTGATAAACTCGAACAGCTTCGTGACTCTGATAAAACGATCGTCATTGTCTCCCACACTTTAGGGATGATGAAAATTCTTTGTACAAGAGCCGTTTGGATCTACAAAGGAACACTGCGTTTAGATGGTGACCCAACTTACGTTATTTCCAAATATCTTGAACAATCCGCAATCGACAATAAAGAAGAAGTCAAAAAAGCAAAAGAAGAAAAGATCGAAGATTTAACTCCTCGTGGATGCATCTTCTTAGATCAGCCTTCTAACTTCGAAGTCCTCGATTCCCAAATTAACTTACATTTAATTGGTTGGGCTGTTTCTAACTCATTAGATGAACAAATTGAAATTTTAATTGACGATCAGCCGCTCGATGATATTGCTCGTTCTGTTCGTACAGACGTATATGATGCGTATTCTGAAGACTACGCTGGTTTCCTCGATGAAAATAAAATCGGTTTTGAAAAGATCGTTGCTGCTTGGGATTTAACACCAGGAACACACCGCATCGAAGTCATTTTGCGTGATGGTGTAACGCGACGCCAAATCGACCACAAAACAATCCGTGTTCGCCTTGAAGGTGAACAAGCTATTCAACCAAAGGGGGACTAAAATGCCTGAAACGTCTAATCCAAAATTAAGCGTAGTCCTCGCTGCTTATAATGGGGCTCCCTATTTAGCAGAACAGCTCGATTCCATCGCTAATCAAAGCCATCCAGTCGATGAGATTTTAGTTCGCGATGACTGCTCTACAGATGATTCAAAACAAGTCATTCAAAACTGGATTGAAGCACATCCAAACGTACCAATCCGCTTAATCGAAGCTGAAAAAAACCTCGGTTATATTGGCAACTTTGCTTGTTTATTAGAACATGCAAGCGGGGATTATATTTTCCTAAGCGACCAAGATGACCGCTGGCATTTAGATAAAGTTGAAAAACTTCTCTCTGCCGCAAAACAAAAACCAAACGCAAAACTCATCGCCTCTTCATTTGAATTTATGAATCAAGATGGCGAAATTTATAAAGTCCCACTCAATGAAGGCTGGTCTAACCAAAACTTAATTCCTTGGCAAGTTGAAAATCCAAACGGAATTAACGTTGTGACAAAAGATCAAATGTTGCTGCATAACTACTTCCAAGGCTGCGCAATGATGATCACGAACGATTTGGCCAAAGACTATATCAAACGCGATGACTTTGCTTTAGCACATGACTGGTTTTTAGCTTTATTAGCTTCTAGTTATGATGCGCTTTACTACCTCGATGAACCATTGTTTGATTATCGTATCCATAATTCAAACGTAACTGGTCTACCGCAAGCGAAAGCTGATTCGAAATTATTGCGTTTACGCCGTCATTTCAATCGTTATTATCGCGTTTCAGTTATTGCCGATATGGAACGTGTTTATTCCACGATCCAGCGCGCGATCCCAGAATTAGATGGGCAAGAAATTCAAGAACGCCTTGAATTCTGCCGTGCTTATTTAAAAGCCATCGATTCGAAAAACGTCAAAGAATATCGCAAAATCAAAGACTTGCCTGGCTTTAGCCGCTGCCTTTCTCAACCTGAATATGAATTAGGCGAGCTGTATGTCAAACTCTCGCGGTTCATTAAAATGCCAGACAAACGTATCTAATCTATCTACTTTCCGCAGACTTTATGTTTGCGGATTTTTTATCTTTTCATCAAAATTCGCTATAATCAAAGTCGACACAAAACTAATTCGGTTTTGAATGAAAACTAGAAAGTGAGAATAATATGAAGCCTTATTCTTATTTTGAAGTGAGTGCCTTAACACCTTCTGTTGCGATTGGCAATCCAATGGCCAATGCGCAAGCGATTTTAGACCTCACCCGAAAACTATCCCCAAACGTCCGCCTTGTCGTGACGCCAGAACTCTCTTTGACAGGTTATACTTGCCAAGATTTATTTTATGAATCTCTACTCCAACAAAAAGCTTTAGAAGCTTTAGAGTATTTAACCCGCAATCTCGATGCCCACTTATCCTGCTTTGTCGGATTGCCTTTACAGATCTCAAATCACCTTTATAACTGTGCTGCATTTATCAGCCATAATGAAGTATTAGGGATTTATGCGAAAACTTATTTACCAAACTATAACGAATACTATGAGCAGCGCTGGTTCACTTCTTCGATGTATTTACCAGAAGATGCTCATATCCAATTCATGAACAAATCCATCCCAGTCAGCGACAAAATCGTATTTGAAGACCATACAACTGGTGCGACAATCGCTGCTGAAATCTGCGAAGATTTATGGGTTTCCATTCCAGTTAGCAGTCATCATGCTGCTGCAGGAGCAAATATTCTTTGTAACTTATCTGCATCCAATGAAGTCATCGCTAAAGATGAATATCGAAAAAATCTCGTCTTAGAACAATCTGCACGAAACTTAGCAGCATATATTTATTCATCGGCAGGTCCGGATGAAAGTTCTAGTGATTTAGTCTTCGGTGGCCAAGATTTAATTGCAGAAAATGGCAAACTTTTAGCTTCAAGCAGCTTATTGAATCCAAAAGAAAGTATTACTGCTCAAATCGATTTAGAAATTTTAAACAATGATCGTCTCAAATACAAAACATCTTTTGAAAACTTTGAAGAAGGCTATTTGCGTATTCCTTTTTCCTCAAAGCCAGTAAAAGAATCTCAATTTGAATTGACACGACATGTGGATGCTTATCCTTTTGTCCCAGCTAATTTAGAAAACCGCATTGAACGCTGTCAGCACATTTTAGCAATTCAAGCGCGCGGCTTAGCGACTAGACTTTCTAAAATTCATTGTTCAAAAGTCGTCATCGGCATTTCTGGTGGTTTAGATTCGACTTTAGCACTGCTCGTTTGTGCGAAAGCATTCAAACTTTTAAACCTCGATCCAAAAGGAATTATCGCCATTACAATGCCAGGTTTTGGGACAACAAAACGCACAAAATCCAATGCGCAAAAACTGATGGACTTGCTTGAAGTCACTTCTTTAGAGATCCCGATTGGCCCTGCGGTCATGCAGCACTTTGCGGATATCGACCAAGATCCAAATATACACGATATTACTTATGAAAACTCACAAGCTCGTGAACGCACACAAATCTTGATGGATGTTGCCAATAAAAATAACGCGCTTGTCATCGGAACTGGGGATTTAAGTGAACTTGCATTAGGCTGGTGTACATATAATGGCGACCATATGTCGATGTACGCAGTCAATGTCTCTGTTCCTAAAACTTTAGTACGCTTTATCGTTGAATCTGATGCCCTGCTCGCAAATCAACAAGGTAATCAACCTTTGCATGATGTCTTGATCGATATTTGCGAAACACCAGTTTCTCCTGAGCTTTTGCCGCCAGATCCAAATGGCAAAATCGCCCAAAAAACAGAAGAAGTATTAGGCAGCTATGATTTGCATGACTTCTTCCTCTATCACATGCTGCGCTATCATGAATCTCCACAAAAGATCTTTGATCTTGCGCAAATCGCCTTTAAAGACGTTGATTCACTCACGATTCTTAAAGCGCTTCGCACATTCTATTGGCGTTTCTTCAGCCAGCAATTCAAACGCAACGTTATGCCAGATGGTGTCAAAGTGGGATCGATCAACTTCTCGCCACGCGGAGATTGGCGCATGCCATCCGATGCTTCTAGTCAAATGTGGCTTAAACAAGTTGATGAATTAGAAAAACAATTTGGACTAAAAAAATAGTATAATGAGTAAAGACGAAAGATTTTGTTTGTTTAACAAATGAAATCAAAAGTCAAAATGAACTAAATATATATCGGAGGAAAAATCAAATGAACGAAAAAGTATCTGCTCTTTTAAATGATCAAATCAACAAAGAATTCTATTCTGCTTACTTATATTTAGATTTATCCAACTACTATACTTCAATCGGTTTAGAAGGCTTTGCGAATTGGTACGATGTTCAAGCAAAAGAAGAAATGAGCCATGCACGCATGATGTATCAATATCTTCATGACAATGGCGTACGTCCAGAATTATTAGCAATCGCAAAACCAGATAAAGAAATCAACAACATTAAAGATCCAGTGATGATTGGCTTAGAACACGAAAAATATGTAACAAGCTTAATCCACAACATCTATGCAGCTGCTGCAGAAGCAAATGACTACTTAACAATGGAATTCATGCACTACTTCGTTAAAGAACAAGGTGAAGAAGAAAAGAATGCCAACGATTTAGTCAACAAAATGGAACTTTATGGTTCTGATCCACGTTCCCTCTACTTATTAGACCAGGAACTTGCTGCTCGTGTATTCGTTGCACCAACTACTGCCCAATAATCTTAAATTACATTTGAAACGCTTTAAACTTCAAATCCAAATGCGCATTCTTCCATTTGCGATTTGAAGTTTTTTCTTTATTTCTTTTGACGTTACAATAGTTTAACGACAAAACGTTTCCCAATTCATTTTAAAGAACTGACCACAGTATAAGCGAGGTTAATTCATGATTCGAAAAATGAAAAAAGAAGATTTGGATTCCATCATGCAGCTTTGGCTTCATGGAAATTTGATCGCGCATCCGTTTGTTGATCCGCAATTTTGGCATGAAAACTATGATTTTGTCAGCCAACAAATATTGCAGGCAGAAGTTTTCGTTTACCTAAAAGATCAAAACATTTTAGGTTTTATTGGTTTGGTATCTGACTATATTGCAGGCATTTTTGTGGATCCACAAGTCCAATCACAAGGAATTGGTCAAGCACTTTTAAATCATGTCAAACAAAATCACGCTTCTTTAATCCTTAATGTCTATGCTCAAAACAAGCGCGCGTATCAATTTTATTGTCAACAAGGATTTGTCATTCTAGATGAAAAGATCGATAATACAACCAATGCGTTAGACTACACGATGCAATGGAAATCGTAAATTGCGATCTATCAAAAATTCAACGCCAGTCACCCTTAATCAGACATTGATATATACAATTCGATATGATATTTATTAATTAACGAATAGCCCTTTGTTTTACGGGGGTGAAAATAATGGAAGCTGGCAAAACACCACAAAACAAAAACTATTGGGATTGGTTTTTTTTTTCTTGGGCTTTCTCGCTTTAGAATTACTTTTGGTTCCTGCTCTGTTTCATGAGTTTACGACGCTTAAATTAATTCAGGTTGTTGTATATGCATTAGTCATTATTAAATCAGGGATCAATATCATAAAATCTAAACACCGATAACTAAGCACAACAACGCAAACACAAGACAACTGATCTACACAGCGCAAAAGTATGCTTTAAGCATCAATACATGACGAAGTTATGGAGGATCATTTATGGCAAAAAAACGTTGTCCGTATTGTTCGCAAGAAATGGAACCTGGATATATATACAATGGTAAAGACGACATTGTCTGGACTCCAAAAGACTCTGATCCTAGCGGATTTATCAATTTTCCGCATAAAGACCAAGTCATGTTATCGCGATCCTTACGGATCCGTACTAACAAATTAAAAGTCTATCGCTGTCCAAGATGTAAAGTTCAGATTATTTTTGAAAACGAGTTAGAAGGAAATAAGAAAAAGCGTCTAACACTGCCATTCACTTGCGAATAACCGTAGCTGAACATTCAAATTTACTCAATTTAAACCATCAAAACTAAAACAAAAAGCTTTCCACTTTTCTATGCCAATATACTGGCCGAAATTGGAAAGCTCTTTTCAATCATTTTATAATTACTTATTTTCGTATTGTTTATTTTCAATTTCCGATTTAACGACATTACCGATTAATTCAGCAGTATCCATCAGAAATTGTTGTGCTTCTTGAACAAGAGAAGATTCATTCACTCTTGCATCATATGCATACCAAGCGATTCCCTCATCAATCCAGCCCATGCCAACTAATGCATTTACTTCATCACGATGAAGGGTGTAATGATGCGTTCCTGTTTGGGCATTTGGGTTATATAAGCGATAAACAGGATATTGACTTTTATTGGATGAACTTTTCCAGCCAATTCCTTCATATGTCCAGCCTAAACGAACTAAAGTATCGCGTTCAACCGAATCCATTGTGTAATGGTGGTCACCATTGTTTGGGTTGCATAAACGGTAAACGTTTTTCCCTTCTTTTGGTGCCTGCCATCCTTTTCCTTCATCAGTCCAACCGCTCGCAATGCAATTGTCGCGTTCTTGGGAGTTGGAAGTATAGAAGTGTTCTCCTGAATATGGATTGTATAAACGATACATATCCATCATTTCGCGATAAGGATCAATTTGTGCTAAAGCAAGCCAGTCATTGGCATTGCCATAAAATTTATTTAAATCTAGATTGCCATTATAGCCTTTTAATTGGCCGCGGCTTGTATATTGGTGCATATAGTAATTTTTAAAAGCACCTGTTCCATAGCAGTCAGTATTTGTATCTTCTGTTTTGCGATATCCTTCTTGCGGTTTATTTTCTAGATACTGAGCAACCCAAAGGTGATATCCTTTAGCCGCAACTTTAGACCAATCTAAAGTTCTTGCGTAGTGAATACTTGTATACACAAGAGGTTTTACTCCTGATAACGTGTAATACGTATCTAAAAAGCGTAATGCCCATCCGGTTCCGCCTTTCGAAGAATCATCGCCATCATAGTGAAGTAATTGCGATTCTTCAAAGTCTAAGATTGGAATTCCTTTTTCGATATAATCTTTTGTTTGTTCATAGAAAAATGTCGCTTCTGCTTCTGGAGAAGGATTATCTTTCATATCGTTGCCGAAGTGATAAAAACCAAGCAAGCGTCCTTGACTTAGTGTTTTATCCGCAAATTTCTTAAACGATGGATCAACAAAACTAGTTCCGCCAGTTGCTTTTACAATGACGAAGTCAGCATCAACTTGATCGAGATCAATACTGCTTTGCCAATTGGAAATATCAATTCCATCTAATGTTGTCGTAGATGGACGTGGGTTATGAATATTTCCTAATTCAAAGCTTTCATCGATATAAAGGCTGTCTTCAAAGGTTTCAATGCCTTGTTCATAGCCAAAATTTTCTACATCGTGATTTGACATTGAAGAAGGCTGTGGATTTGTGGTATCTGTTTCAAAATTTCCAAATTGTTCATCGGTTGTTTGTGAAGTTGTTTGATCTTCAACCACTTCATCAAAACTGTCCGCAAATACAGGTGCTCCCATATTGGTGAACACTAAACTCGTACTTAAGGTGAGTCCAAAGATGCGCGCTAATACTCGTTTTTGATTTGTCATCTCGTTATTCCCTTCTAAATATACTTACATTCTCTTAGAAAAAAATACATTTTAAGCCAAAGAGATTGGGGGTTTTTGATTTTCTTTATCTTGTTCTATTTCAAAATTTGGTGATCATTGATCGCTCTGTTTTGAAATAAAACATACTCTTAATATTAGCATAATCACAGAAATTGGAATACTTATTTTAAAATCTTACAAAACTATTCAGATAAAAATCAGGTTGTTGAATTAAAATAGCAGAGGTAAAAATCAACACATTTCTTCCCCTTTAAATCGCTTTGGCTATTCAAAGTTCTTTAGACATTTTAAGATTTTCAATTCAGTGCTGATCATCGACAAGAAACGGACTATTTTTACAAGATCGACCTTCAATTCTCCGTTTTGTCTAATAACTTGATAAGATGAACACATTAAGAAAACAAACGATCTACTTCAATCGTCTAATATATACAGAAAGGATTATTCATGAAAGAAATCAACACTATTGTCCTCTCTTTAGAATATGCATTAACCAATCAATCTTTAGATATTCCCACTGCGACGCTTTCAATTTTGCAGGACTTGAAAAAACAAGGTTTAGTTTTAGGACTCACATCCGAAAAACCAATCTCTTATTTGCAGCACTATCTTCGTATTAAACGCTTAGACAACCTTTTCTCCTTTTTAATCGGTTCTAATGGTGCCGAATACTACAGCATTAAAACGCATCAAAAATTCGTCGATCAAAGCTTAACCACAAAGGATATAATGTCGATTTATACAATTTGTCGAAAACTTCAAGTTACTTGGGGTGTCATTGATCAAAACAACTTATATCTATCTAAATTCGATCCATATGGTTTGATTTACGCACTAAGACATCGCCTCAAGCCTCACTATAAAGGCTTCAATGATCTGCCTAAAGACATTAAGATTTCGCAAATCCTAGTTTTCGGCAATCATGGATTATTAACTCGTTTTGAAAATAACTTTATTCTGGCCCAAAAAGAATTAGGAATTGCTTATCCTTCTTATGATTTAAATCAATACATTCAGTGTAAAAACACAGAAGATAGTTTATGTTTAGAAGAATCCGAACTCGATGAGCTTGAAGATCTAGAAGATGAAATTGTTGATCAAGACAATCACTCTTTTCATCTATTCAACACCTTTTTTGAAGCCCCATCTGAAAACGATGAACAATTAGTCACACTACCAACAAATGATCAAGATAACCACGAACAATCCGCTGCAGTTCAGGAAACGAATCAAAAATCTTTAATCCATCGCTTTTTGCATTCGCATGGTAATTCTTCTGCATCACGCAACGAACTGCAAGCTTTATTGCATCGTAATTATGCGATCAATTGTGAACAGCTGCCTATGCGTATTGTTCACAACTCCGATCATCGATTATCGATTCTGCCGCCTACTTCAAGTGTTTATTTGCGCCTGCAAGCTGCTTTGGAGCAATTCAAACTCGATGGCGACAAAGTTCTTTATTATGGAGCAACAGATAAAGACAGCCTCGCAATGCTCTATACTTATGGTATTGCCATTAAAGGCACTCCTCGTTATGTAAGTGATTGTTGTCATATGATCACAAAATACAACGGAGGACAAAACGGAATTGGATATAACTTAAATGCATTAAGAGTGGAGAATAATTTTGAATTTTGTAAACCGAAGCGAAAAAAAGCAAAATGAAGACGCAATAGCGATTGCTCAAACATTAAAACACGAAATCTCTAACCAAATCGCAAGCCCACAAGACGTATTGACTCATCGATTAGACGATCAAGCAAATCTTTGGATTGTCGCTGATGGAGCAAGTGGTTTAACTAAGGCAGATCATATGCATGTTGCAAGTGATGCTGCATGGTTTTCTCATTTTTTATGCTGGTATTTAGCTGAACATAATGATGATTCCAAAACACTGTCTACCTTGTTAGAAGAAGCGTGTTTATGCGCTAAAACTCAATTTGAAGATTGTCCAGAACTAGAAAAACCTTCTTGTGCTATTGCGATCTTGCGAAAAAATGAAACCTCGCAAAGTTATGACTATTTGTTGCTTGGAGATTGTGTCCTCTTTTTCCAATTGAAAGATCCCCAAAGTGCAGAGATTTCTTATCTAAAAATCACGGATGATCGCATTGCTGAATTCGATCAGCGCGCAATTAATGAAATGGCCAGACTCGCCAAACAAAAAAATGAGTCGATGATTGCCCAACGGCCTTTTGTGCAATCGATCTTGATCCATAATCGCAATCAAAAAAATAAACCTAGCGGCTATGCGATTGCCGATCTTTCAAACGATTGGCTCCATCAAGAAATCACAGGCTCTATTTTATTCGATCAATTTGAACATGGCGCATTGTATTCTGATGGATTTGATCAACTCCAAAGTTTTATGTCTTTAGATGATCACAAATTTGGTCAATATTTATTCAGCCACAGTGCGCAAGATCTAGTAGACCAACTCTTTGTATACCAAGATGCAGATTCTAATTGCATCCAACTGCCGCGCTTAAAAAAGCGGGACGATACCTCACTCATTTTGATTTAAACAAAAACAGATGCCAACTCGACATCTGTTTTTTCATATTCAGCAATAAATCCATATGATTCAATTCCAAAAACTTACAGCTTGATTGGCAAAGCTTTTATAAGACGAATAATTGATCGCCAATCCTTAATTGATTTTAGATTTGTTTTAATTAGTTGTTTTCTGCCGATTTAATGAACGCTTGGAACAAGAATACAAGACCAATTGTTAAGACGATATGGCCGATTCCAGAAATACCAGAGATCGCATAATCCAATCCTCTGCTCAATGGAAGGGCGAAGATTTGTGTAATGCCGCGAACTGACAACATGACTAAAGTCAAAATCAATCCGATATTGTAAGTCACTTCGAATTTTTTAAATGATTTTTGTTGTTCAATGTGGAAGTTCTTCATAAATAATGGAAGAAGAACAAAAACACCCGTTCCTAACATCAAAGCATGAGGATGAACTAACCACATCACAGTATTCCCTGTAAAGCCCATCAATTTTGTCGATTCGCGCGCAAAAACACCTGCGACAAGCGCAAATGCAAGATAAGCTGCCGCAATTTTAAATGCCTTTTTCATCATTACTTCTCCTTAATTTCAATTCGAAAATTACACTTTCAAATTCATCACTAAAGTGTATAAGATTTTTCCTTCATTCAAAAGAAATCATCTCGTAATTTTTATGAAAGCGCCTTAAGAACTTGCTTCTCACCTATTTGCACAATCTAGATAGTTTTATCAACCGATTATTATCTATTTTCGATCAAATTCAGTTCATTTTTATTTATTGAACCTCTTTGGGCAGGTGAAATGCATAAGCTCATTTTCTGAATAATCATTTTAAAAGATGGGATGTCATTTTGCTTGAAGAATGCCCTCAATATAATCTTCATTCTTTCATTTTTCTCTTTAAAAACAAAAATCAATCATCTAACCCACTCCAAACTCTTCTTCTTTTTCTATTGATAATAGTTCGATATCGAACTATAGTATAAATACGACAACGAACTTTAAATGCTAAAGGAGGAAAAAATGGATTCAAAGTCATTCTTTTATCAATTTGGCAAAGCACTCTATCACGTAGATGCCGTTTATGAAGAATTTGCTAAACAAAGCGGCGTCGCTTCACCGACAATGTTGTGGATCCTCTATGCATTAGGTGATGGAAGTGAACACACCCAGCGTGAAATTTGTTTAGATTGGGATTTGCCAAAAAGTACAGTCAATACAGTCATGTCTGATCTGAAGAAAAAAGGTTATGTCGAGCTAATTCCTATTAAAGGAAAACGGCGCGAAATGAATATCGTTTTGACAGATCAAGGTAAAGAGTATGCCGAAAAATTACTTTCCGACATTTATAAAAAAGAAGCTGAAGTCTTTTCCAAACTCGATGAGCAAGATTTGAAGGTAATCGAATGCCTTGAAAAAATTACAATGTATTTGCGAGGCGAAAAAGAATAAAAAAACAATTTTAAAAGGAGAAAACAATGGAATTTAAAGAAGTTATCCAAAACCGCTATTCCTGCAAAAATTTTGATGGCAGAAAAATTGAAAAAGAAAAACTCCAAGCAATTTTAGAAGCCGGACGCATAGCACCTTTCAAGAACAGCGTATTTATGTCATCGAAACAAAAGAGGGATTATCTAAAATTGATCAGCTGACGCCTTGCCGCTATGGTGCCTCTACTTGTCTTCTAGTCGCTTTTGATACAAATCACGTCTTCACTTATCCTGGCGAAAAACGTGATTCTGGTGTAGAAGATGCCACAATCATTGCCACGCACATGCTTTTAGCAGCCGCAAATGAAGGTGTCGATAGCTGTTGGATCAATTTCTTTGATCCAGAACTAGCAAAAGCTGAATTTAATCTTCCTCAAAATGAAGAAGTCTTAATGATCCTTGATCTCGGCTATGCCGCAAAAGGAGTCATGCCACTGCCAAATCATTATAGTCGCAAAAAGTTGGATCAAACCGTTACATATCTTTAAAACAAAAGGTAAGACTTGTTATTTGCACTATAAAAAAAATAGAGATTCAACGAGGAGAACACATCATGAATAAAACTTTAGTCGCATATTTTTCCGCTACCAGAGTGACCGCAAAACTAGCTAAAACACTTGCCAAAGTAATTGGCGCTGATCTGCATGAAATTAAACCCGCAACCCCCTATACAACTGCCGACCTAGATTGGACAAATAAAAATAGCCGTTCGAGCATTGAAATGAACGATAAAACTTTCCGCCCTGCTATCGCGAATAAAATCGACAATATCGATCAATATGAGCGAATTTTTGTTGGCTTTCCAATTTGGTGGTATGTTGCCCCAACGATCATCAATACATTCCTTGAACAATACGATCTGACCAATAAAAAAATCATCCCTTTTGCTACTTCAGGCGGAAGCGGCATGGGACGTACTAACAACGAACTTGCCCCATCGTGTCAAGGCGCCATACTTGATCAAGGCAGACGCTTTGATGCCAATACGTCTACAAGCGAATTAAAAGAGTGGGCTGAACAATATTAATTTCAAAACAGGAGGATTACATATGAAAATCAAACAAACTGCCGGCAGAGAACAACTTGGAAATTTCGCACCTGACTTTGCCCATTCTGACTGCTCCCACGGGCAAGCCCGTGGGGTTCTGATTATCAAGTATAGCTTGTAATCGTACACCATTTTCAGGCTTTGGAGTTACAAGTGTAAATCTGTTTGAATCAGAACTTTCATTACCAAGCAGTCCTACGACCACATTAGCGGTAAATTTCTGTCTTACGACAAGGAAGTACAGTCAATCTCCCTAACATTTAGTTGTTAAGCTACTTTAATTCCACTGTTTAGTATTTTGATATGATTCGCCTTAATCCATGCGATTAGGGCTTTTTCTTTGTCATAGCACCTGCTGAAATCTGCAATACATTTTTCTTTATCTATATCCTGCGTTCTGTAGTCGTAACAATAGAGCAAAAATGATGAATACCAATCTCTTTGTACCAAGGTTCCGTCTCGAAGTCTGTAGAGCCGATCAGACAGCTTTTTCTTAATGTAGTCATCTGCCGTGTGGTCGTACTGGCTTGCCCTATAATTATTCGGAACTTCTATGTATGCGCCGCCTGTGACTTCGAATTTCTTTTCAACAGTAGTTTGAAATCCGGACGGACAACGATTCTTTATAGATTTGCCAAAACGCTTTTTCTTATTCAATTTGCCTTTGCTATTAACAGTAGTCTTCTTAGCCCGTTTCATCAGCTTGCTTGCATTTTTAGGTTCTGTGACGAATGTATCTCCAAGACTTCGCAGATGGTTAGCATCTTCGTTTATTGCAAGATGTCTATTTACTGCATCTATACGGCATAATTCAGCGTGTTTGGCTTTCAGCTTCTTGTAGCGTTTAGAATATTTCCAAGTCTTTTTGCCTTTCTTGATCGTGCCGTTGGGATTGTAATTCTGTGGATTGGTTGCCCGTCTACTCCTGTCCATAGCACGATAATATAAGCGTTCCTTGCGTTCAGAAGTCTGTATGCTGTTGCCACGCTCTGAAAGGTTCTTCAGTCCGACTTCAGTATCAGAAGTATAGGCAACTGTCTGCGTTCCTATATCAGCACCGATCATGCCTTTGCCGTATTTATGTCTTGGATTGCCGAATCTATCATATTTAGGCTTAGCTTTGCCTTCTATTGCCAGATGCAGATACACTCTGTACTTACCTCTGATCAGCCTTGGAACTAGAGTAGCATAGCAAGGTCTGTAAGTATCTATACAACAGGCTTCTTCGATAAGCGTATTGACAGCATCAGCATCCATCTTGTCAGGATTCTCAAGATAAGACAAAACGGCGTTAACTTCATCAGACTGAAACCGATCGTTGACTTGAATCCCGAATTGCATCTTTCTAAGTCGGAATCGAAGTTTGCCATACTCAACAAACATCGGAATACCACGATTGATCTGTTTTGCTCTGATACATGGTAATTCTCCGTATTTTGAGAAATGTATGGTCTTACCGTTATCATAAAGGCATTTTTCCATACCTCGCCATATATCTTCGGCTTTTGTGAGAGCAAACACCGCACCTATACTGTATTTCTTGCCGATAGTAATCATTGATGTCCTGCAAAAATCCCATGTGACATGATAAGATTTCTGCATATCATTGAGCTGCTTGGCGAGAGCTTTACGTTTGCCCTTATCCTTAGTATTGCCGTACAGTTTTAGTAGTTTACGATATTTCTTGGTACGCATGAGCTGGTCGTATTTCTTTCTCATAAGACTAACAAGCTCGTTGCCAGCTTTGCGCATTTTATCAGAAAAAGCCACGACTTTCAGAACATCAGGATAAGGCATATCAGTTTCTACAACTAAGATATGCCTGTCAGAAAGTTTATGATATTGTTTCAAAAGTTTCTTAGATGCGACAGACAAAAAACCTGTTTTTTGAGATTGATTTATTGACTGTTTACC
>JAUMZN010000106.1 GCA_030528085.1 Erysipelotrichaceae bacterium
TTTTTTTCGATCTATAGAGACCTAAATACCAAAAAGCTTAACTTAATGACATTGGTGGGCTGACTAAGAATAAATCGAACGCTTTGTCTTTAATCATTTTTTCGCCTTCAATAACACCAAGTGCATCTACAACGATGTCTTGCCCGCGTTTAGCGAGTTCTTCAGTTGTTTTTTTAGCAATCATGGAACTAGACATTCCACCAACACAGATAATCAAAGCTTTTTTTGACATAAAAGAATCCTCTCTTTTCATTAATTTTCAAGCTCTATCAAGTGAGCTTTCAACTACCAGTACGGTCATCTGGTAGGCTTTAACCATGTACATCATAGAAAAGCGTTTACACGTAATCCAGGTGCAAAATTGCCGTATCACTGCGGTAATTTTGTGAAAATCAGATTTAGCACACCAAATTATCAAATAATTATGTGTTTTGCATTATCGGATTTTTTTCTTCCAGATTTTGATCACGCTGAAATCGCTTTCCAATGTTGTTTTACGAATTTTTATGCGCATTTAAGATTATTTTTTATGCAATTTTAATCCGGAAAACGTTTCGTATACGGCAAAGTTTTTATATACTTTATATAACACAAAAATCACATATTATAAATCTGTAGTTTATTGATTTTAGCAACGTTTTGCCGTATTGAGCGAGATTGTGTGCCTGGCAATCACATTTAAGAGCGATTGTCACCGTCTCAAAAACAACCACCAAAAAGTGCAGACCATTTGTTTCCGCATCGGTTTTTGAAAGATTTTCATTTTTACCGTTTTGTCACATTCATATTTTCAATACGGCAAAGTTAAGACTAGTCACTTAAGAAAGAATGAATAAAAATAAGGATAGGGATTTCAGATAACATGCCTTGTGCATAAGGCGAACATAGATATTTGAATAGATTCTCTATTCGATCGTTTTGATTCATCCGTTCAAATATTATGTGTCCATCTTTAAATTGCACATCAGGAAGGATGCTGTTCATGCAAAAAAAAGTTTTAATCATTTGTGTAGGAGGAATGTCAAGTTCCATGGTTGCCCGCAAAGCGTCCGAGCAATTAAACAATAATGGCTTTGATGTTTATGTTGACGCTTGTGATGTAGCGAGCTCACATCGCTTGATCAAAGAAAGAAAGTTTGATCTTTATCTTGTCAGCCCACAAATTAGAATGGTCTCAAATACACTTACTCCAATCGCAAATGCTGCAGGGGTTTGTCTTGTGGATATTCCAAACGAAGACTATGTCCCTGTAGGTCCTGGCTTGAAACGACTGCTTCGACTGATTATCAATCATCTCGATTTTTCAAAGAACCAATAAATCCAGCGCACAAGCGTGTATGCATCTGAAATATGAAAAGCGATATGCTTTATTGGAAAGGAAAAATATGAAACATAAACAACTCAAACCATTCCCAGAGAATTTCTTTTGGGGAGCTTCAACTTCCGCATATCAAGTAGAAGGTGCAAACCTTACTGATGGAAAAGGTCCATCTTGCCAAGACGTTAAAAAAGTTCCCGAAGGAACTTCTGAACTTGATGTTTGTGCTGATTTCTATCATCACTACAAAGAAGACATCGCTTTAATGGCAGAAATGGGCTTCAAATCTTATCGTTTTTCCATTGCTTGGACTCGTATCCTTCCTCAAGGAACTGGTGAAGTCAATCCAAAAGGCATTGAATTCTACAACAATGTCATTGATGAATGCCTTAAATATGGTATCGAACCAATCGTAACGATGTTCCACTTCGATATGCCAGCCGCTTTAGATGAACGCGGCAGCTGGGGAAATCCAGAATCCGTTGATTGGTTTGTCAACTTTGCCAAAGTTTTATTTGAAAACTATGGCGATCGCGTTAAATATTGGTTAACAATCAATGAACAGAACATGTTAACTTTAGTTGGACCAGTCATTGGTACATTGCATTTACCTGAAAACTGCACCAATGTCATTAAAGAAATTTACCAACAAAACCACCACATGTTAGTTGCTCAAGCAAAAGCAATGTGCCTTTGCCACGAAATGATTCCAGGTGCAAAAATTGGACCTGCACCAAACATTTCTTTAGTTTACCCTGCTTCCTGCAAACCTGAAGATATCATTGCAGCACAAAACTTTAACGCAATGCGTAACTGGTTATACTTAGATGCTGCAGTATATGGTGTTTACAATGCGATCTTATGGAGCTGGCTTGAAGAACATGACGCAACACCAACATTTGCTGATGGTGATGAAGAAGCGATGAAAAATGCACATCCAGACTTCATCGGCTTCAACTACTACAACACTGCTACAGTCGCTCATGAAGACGGTTCTATTGCTGATGGCGAATTTGGCGGCGACCAACAAAACGGTGTTGGTGCTAGTGGATTCTATAAATCTGTTCGCAACGAAAACTTGCCAAAAACTGAATTTGGTTGGGAAATTGACCCAATTGGTTTCAGAAGCACAATCCGTGAAATGTATTCCCGCTATCGCCTGCCAATGCTCGTGACTGAAAACGGCTTAGGTGCTTATGACAAATTAGAAGGCGATGCCGTTCACGATCCTTACCGTATCAAATACTTACAAGACCACATCATTCAAATCCAAGAAGCAATCACAGATGGTGCTGAAATGCTCGGATACAACCCATGGAGTGCAATCGACTTAATCTCCACTCATGAAGGTATGAGAAAACGTTATGGCTTCATCTATGTTGATCGCGATGAATTCGATCTCAAAACGATGAAACGCTACATCAAAGATTCTGGTTATTGGTATAAAAAAGTTATCGAAACAAACGGTGCTGATTTAAGCAACGACTAGTTTCCCCCTTTAGGAGGTAAGCGTCAAATGAATGACGGGTATTAAGACGAATAGCCTTTTGAGATAATTCC
>JAUMZN010000107.1 GCA_030528085.1 Erysipelotrichaceae bacterium
CTGTGTCAGATCGGTTTTCTTTCGCAATTAAACGCCTAACCATCTAATGTTTTGTGTTCCTTTCCACATCTTTGGAATAAACAACAAAATAATTGGCAATAACTCTAATCGTCCAGCAAGCATCGCAAAGCTTAACGCAATTTTAGCGACGTTCGAAAAAGACGCAAACGTGGACATTGGTCCAACTTCACCAAGTCCTGGTCCAATATTGTTTATCGTTGCCGCTACAGCTGAGAAGTTTGTGATCATATCTTTGCCATCTAATGTAATCACCAACAAAATGATAATGAAGGTAAATACATAGAGCGATAAAAATACGTTAATCGAACGAACCGTTTCATGGGCAATCGGTTTGCCATCCATTTGAACTCTTTCCACTAAACCGGGATGAATGAGCATTTTGATCTCTTTTTTGATCCCTTTAGCCATGACAAGAATTCGAGAAACTTTAATTCCTCCCCCAGTTGATCCTGCGCAAGCACCAATAAACATCAATAAGACTAACAACGTTTTTGCGAAGGTTGTCCAATTGTTGAAGTCGACCGTCGCATAACCAGTTGTCGTAATTATAGAAGCAACGGTAAAGAAGACGTGGTGAACCGATTCAAATAGACTTGGGAACATATAGTAAGTCGAGCACACGATCATCGTCACAACTGTTAAAATCACAGCTAAATAAGCGATGACTTCTTCCATATGGAACGCTTGATTGAATTTGCGGCGAATTACATAGAAATAAAAGGCAAAGTTGATGCCAAAAGCGACCATGAAGATCCCGATTGTCGCTTGTTGAATCATCGTGTAATCATCAAATCCGCTTGCCCGGACAGTAAATCCGCCAGTCCCTGCAGTTCCCATTGTCAGCGTCAATGCATCAAATAAAGGCATTCCCTCCACTAACAAAACGATCGCTTGCATAAGTGATAATCCGATATACATCGAATATAAATACTTGAACTTTTCACAAAAATGTTCCTTACAAAAAAACGCCTGGCGACTTCTTTATGAGTTACCAGGCGTTTTTGAATGATCAATTAAATTTCTTTGACGAGTTTTGTTAAATCTTTATCGGTTATGTCAAACCCTGAAAGAATCTTCTTCTGTATAGCAGTTAACTTTCTCGTTCTGACAAAATCCCCATCGGTCTGACGAATTGCGATTACTTTTTCTAATTCATGTAAAGCTGCGGGCACAGTAAAGTTTTTCTTATCTGTTCCTCGTACACGTTTTAGACCTTGATAAATTTGAGAACGCAGAATCGTCGCTACAAAAACAAGAAACGCTTTTGTCTTTAAGCTTTCGTCGCTGTAAACACGGAATTTACTGCAATCCATTCCGCTTTTCATCGATTCAAACAATTTTTCTACTGCATCTCGATCGCGATAGATTTTCAGTGCTTCTTCTGCGCTTAAATCTTCCGATGTTGCGATCGCAAAGAATCCGCATTCAGCGTAAGCTAATTTGATATTTTTTTTATTTTGTGAATAACCAACGACAGTTTCATTGTCCTTTTTGGATAGTTCTATATCAAAATATCGAGCATACCTTTTTGCTTCTTCTACTTTCAAATTGCCCATTTCAATTCCATGATCGAGTTCTTTTTGATATTTCTGCAGAATCGTTACAAGGTGATTGCGTTCTATCTCTGCTTTTTGATCAGAATAATACAAATGTACCGAATAAGTATTACGAGAGGATTTAAACAATTTCGCTCTTTTTGTCATTCCATATGCATTGTGTTCAGGAATGTATTCAGTGAAGCTTTCTTTCAATTCCGCTCCGTGTTCTTGGATCATTTCTTTTACGCAAAGATTATTGTCCTTCAACATAATAATGACTTGGTATTTTTCTGCATCGATCTGATCGAGAATTTCTTTTGTGAAATAACCACGATCCAGAATGAAACCAAGATTCTTATATCCAAACTCAGATGCCATACGAATCATATAATGGAATTCTGACATGTCGTTATAACTTCCACTGTAAAGATCATAGAACAGAGGCATATTGTCTTTTTGCGTAGAGGCGAGGGCAAAGTTAACTTGTGGTTTTGTTTTGTCGTCTTTTGCATAACCCATTTCAGCTAACTCAACACCAACCGCTTCGGTATTCATATTTGTGGAATCACCGTTTACATAAAGTGTTTCTTGAGTATCTCTATCTGCGTTCCACTGTTTAAAGAAAGAATAAATATCCTCATCACTCACATGATGTTTTAAAAATCTTGAGATTGTAGAATCAGAAACGGCAGATTCACTTAAAATAGGATGCTCATAGGCCCATGTTGGGTAATACTGCATAACAGTAGATCCAGATAAGCAGAAATAAACGGCTAAATCGATAATCAAATTCGCCGTTTTTTCTCCAAAAACCAATTCTAATTTTTCACGAAGTCCTAGAGATTCTAACAGAGCATAAACAACGGCAACCCCACCGATTTTCTGAGAATCAGATTGATTAGGATCAGCTTCTTCTAAACGATCTTCTGGTCTTCCAAAAATCTCATAATAATTGTCGTTTGGGTGCATCGTTTCATCGTCGATCAATCGACCAATCATCACTTTATCGTAGATATTGCACTTTCTTACCGGGGAGTATTCCCGTCCTTTAATGTAGTAAACGTACGCACAACCTTGTCTTTTACTTTTATGAATATTTTCAGTTGGTACAGGAACGATTTCATCATACATTGCCATAATGCCCTCCTAATAGTTAAGCTATAAGCAATCCTTAACAATAAATATAGTATACACCAAACAAAAACAAAAAACCAGCGAATTTCGCTTTAAATAAAGTGAATTCACTGGTCGTTTTGCCTCAAATAATGATTTTATCCTTCTTAAGGTTCATTTCGATAAAAAGTTTAGG
>JAUMZN010000108.1 GCA_030528085.1 Erysipelotrichaceae bacterium
GGAGCAACTTCTGGAGCTGGTGCTTCAGATACTAATCCGGATTCATCAACGATCATGCCATCGAATTGAGCATTAGTCATTAATGTTCCATCTTCATTGAAAGCATATGTTTGGCCTTCAATTTCTTTTAATGGATCAGTGTTTAAGGAGCCATCAGCGTTGTAGTAAGTTTTAGCTCCGTTTTCCATCTGCCAACCTTGTTTAACCATACCTTGGTCGTCAGTGTAGTAAGTTTGTCCTTCAACTTCAAAGTTACCGATGACTGTACGTCCGTTTTCATCAAAGAAATAACGTGCTCCATCGATATCTCTCCAAGTAGCTTTTACTGGATTTCCATTTTCGTCGAAGTAGTATTTATTACCATCTTCATTAATCCAAGCGTTCGCAACTTTGAATCCTTTTTCATTATGGTAAGTGCCATCTTCATTCCATCCAGAATCGAGACATCCTGTTTCCTGGAAGTTATAAGTGGTTCCTTGAATTTCAGATTTTCCAGTTACCGCTTGACCGTCATTATCAAAATAATAAGTTTTATTTTCTACATTCTGCCAGCCATACTGCATATCACCATTTTGATTAAAGTAGTATGTCTGCCCGTCGATTTGAGTCAGGCCTTTAGCTTTTTGGTGATTGTCTAAAACGTAATAGCTTACTTCACCTTCAGTATGCCAACCTGGTTGAACTTCATATGCATGAACGGTAGAAATTACCGGACCAGCAGCGCATAAACATAACGTAATCGCTAGGAGTTTACTGTGTTTTTCTACAAAATTCATTTCATTCTCCTCTCTTTATCGAACACTGATAAATTACCACAAGACTTTATTTCGCGCAAAATTTCAAAGAAAAATCTTTCGAATTTCTTAAGAATTTCTAACTATCCTTTTTAGTTCAAGTCCTTTATTTAAGGCATAAATCAAATCTTTTTGGGAATTTATGTGAGATGAGGTGTTTTTTTAGTTTTTTTCTTCTCGAAATTCTTTATAAATCATTGCGATTTATACCATTCTCAAAAGCTTACTTTGCGATTTGCATAAGCTTTTTAAATAAAGAAATTGGCGATGAACTCTAGAATCTAATCTGAAAACAATATTTCTATCGTTTTTAGATTAGGTCCTATTGAACCAATCTGAGTTTATTTCAAAACAAACCCAATGTTTGCCATTTTACAGACTTTCGCCCAATAGTCCACCCCTATGCGCAAATTGTAAGATTCAAAAAAGCTTATGAATATCTTCATAATCCAAATTCACCCTTTATCTATCGCTATAATTCGTATTTTATGTGATTTTAAAGGACTTTTTACATTTGATCGAAATTATATCTTTTTTAAAAATCCGCCTCTTTTCCTGCCCTTTTCAAATTCTGATCCCATCAAAAAAGCGATAGAATTCAATATTTTTCTATCGCTTTTCGTCACAAATTGATTTTAGTTTTGATTTTCCGCTTCTAATGCGATCTTTTCTTGGAGTTCTTGACGAATTTGTTCTAAAAAATCTGGACCTTTTAAATATTCGTCATGACTTAATCCTGGGTAGTTTTGTTGGCGCAGCGCTTCATAGACCATGATTGCTGCACAGTTGGAAAGATTTAAAGAACGCGCATCTTCTTTCATAGGCAGACGCATACAGTGTTCTAAATGGTCAATCAAAATTTCTTTTTTGATCCCTGTGCTCTCTTTTCCTAAGACGAAGAAATAGTCATGAGATAAATCCGAATAATCAAATTCTGCTGGAGCGCGATGTCCATAACGTGTTAAAAAATACATCGTTTCGCTTGTCGCATTCGGATTTTTCGCTAAGAAGTCTTCCCAGTTTTTGTATGTGTGGATATCTGTTGATCGAACGTAGTCCATTCCCGCACGTTTTAACGACTTATCATCCACGCTAAAGCCGAGTGGTTCAATTAAATGCAATGTTGATCCGGTTGCCATGCAAGTGCGGATAATATTCCCGGTATTGCCAGGTATTTCTGGTTCATATAAAACAACGTGGTTCATTGTTGTAAATCCCATTCTTTCTTTAACATTTCTAATGCTTGTCCACGATGGGAATAAGCATTTTTCATTTCAGCAGGCACATTGGCGCTTGTTGTTTTAAAAGGCGGAAAATAGAAAATCGGGTCATACCCAAATCCATTTTCACCTTCGATTTTATCGTGGATAAAACCTTCCATATTGGCGCGATAAACGTGTTCTGTGCCGTCTGCTTCAATCCATGCGATCGCACAAGCAAAGCGTGCACTGCGCTCATCTCCAGTTTTATCTTTGATCGCATCGAGAATTGCTTGGTTTTTAATCGTATAGCTAGTATCTTCGCCCATAAAACGAGCTGAATAAATTCCTGGTGCTTTATCTAATGCATCCACTTCTAATCCAGAATCATCTGCCATGACTGCCTCATGGACGATTTGATGCAATGCTCTTGCCTTGATCAGGGCATTTTCTTCAAATGTTTTTCCATCTTCAACGATCACTGGTTCTTGATCCAAATCTTTAAGTGTTTTGATTTGAACATTTTCGCCGAGCATCTTGGCAAACTCTTCTGTTTTATGCGGGTTTCCTGTCGCAATCCAAACTGTTTTCATGTGTTTGTCCTTTTCTGTTCTCAATCAAATGAAAAATATTTTTCATTTTGTGAATCGATTCATTGTCATCGATCACTTGTGATCTTATCGCAATGTGTTCAAAATCGAAATTCATATGCGAAAACATTGCGTAATTTTCTGTGTTTTCACGTGTTGCATCACTCTATTTTTATTGCTGAATTTGTCCTTGTATAGTCCTTGTATGAGTGATCTCAACTTCTCGGAAAAAAAGTGTATGAAAACTCGAAAAATGA
>JAUMZN010000109.1 GCA_030528085.1 Erysipelotrichaceae bacterium
GCAGATAATTGCGACTGGTCTTTCACCAGCAAGGAGTGTGCCATGCCCGGCACACGGCTAAAAAGCCACGCGAACGAATCGTGTGGCTTAAGTAGATTTACAAAATTGCTAATCGAACGTTTTGAGTATTCAGAAGAAATTAACTCTTCTGGTTAACATAGTCAAAACAGCGACTTATTTATTCAGCAGATGCTGCCATTTCAGCTTCTTGTTTGCAGAGTTCTTTGTCGTATTTAACCAAGAATGGTAAATAGATCAAGAATGCTACGCCACAAGTAATCAATGCTAATAATGCACCCATTAAGCTAGCAGTACCTAAGAAACCACCAAGAAGTGCTGGTGTTGGCCAAGGTACGTTTGCGATGATTGGTGGGAACATACCAGAGCTAATTGCGAAGTAAGCAATTGCAGAAGCTGCACATGGAGCTAAGATAAATGGAATAATCAGGTTAGGGTTGTAGATAATTGGTACACCGAAAATCAATGGTTCATTGATATTGAACAGTGCTGGACCGATAGAAGCTTTACCTAAAACAGAAAGCTGTTCAGATTTAGCCATAAAGCACATCCAGAGACACATACCTAATGTACAACCAGATCCACCCATAACAACGTACATATTCTGGAATTCACCAGCAAATGTTCTGTAAGCACCTTCTGTAGCACCTAAAGCGATGTTGGAGTTGAATTCCAAGTTAGCAAGTGTAAATGTTTGGTAGAATGCACCAATAATATTTGCACCGTGAATACCTACAGACCATAATGCGTGGATAAAGAAGTTAATCAAGATTACACCATACCAAGTATCTGCAATATTTCCGATGAATGAGAATGGTACTGCGATGATTGTGAAGATGTCATATCCCATCACAACTAAAACACCGTTTAATACGATTACTACAAATGCGATAACAAAGCAAGGTACTAATGCTGTAAAGGAACGAGATACACCAGCAGGAACTACATCTGGAAGTTTGATGATGATGTTCTTTTCAACGCAAAGTTTGTATAACCATACAGCAAGTGTTGCCATCAAGATACCAACGAAGATACCAGAGGATCCTAAACGAGCTACGAATGAACCCATTTCGATACCAGCAACGAGTTTTTCACCTTCTTGTAATACGAATGTGCCATCAACAAAAGACAATTGAACTAATGTCATTAAGAAAGCCATCATACCAAGAAGAGCACCGTTGACTGGGTTGAGGTTTAAATCGAATTCACTTGCTTTAATTTTAGTGAGTTCATAACCCATAACGATGTTGAAGTAAAGCGCTAAAGTGCTCATCGTGAATGTGTTACCAATCATGTACAGGTTAGTAAAACGGTTGAAAGATGCATTCCAGATTCCTTCAAGGAATGGGAAAGCTTGAGGTAAAATATTCAGGATTAACAGCGCGGAACCAACGATTGTGAATGGAATCGTTGACATACCAGCAGCCATAATCGCTCTGACGAACTGTTTCTGAGAAAGTTTTCCCATAGGACCCATGAGATACTTTTCTAGAAAGTCAAAAACTTTTTGCATATAATCTCCTTCTCTTATCCGTGAAGATAAGTCTTTTTCACTCATTCAAAACCCTTGAATTTCAAATTCCATTTCAGATCGCCCATCCAAAATGGCGCAGCTATGATCGGCCAGCCCGCCTTTCATCGCTAATTAAAGAATTTTGAATTCGTGTTGATCGAATATTCTATAAAGTTCTTTTCCAAACTTCATAGAGCATTTTCACCCAAGTTTTGTTCGACTATTTGTAATCTACATATTTAATCAGTTTCCTGATCAAATGAAATAATTAATTGTTGTCCAATAACTAGATGTGCAAACGATATTTCTTTTCAAAGAATTCGATGCGTCGATATGCTTTATCAACATTGCGATCAATTTGATAAAAGCGATATAAAACAAACGTGACTAATGCGAGCCCAATGACCAGGACAACAAGCATTACAATTCGTGATGTTGAAATATCCGTTAAGAACGGGAACGTTTTTGAAACTGGTTGTAATGCGGTCATGAAGATCAAAATCAAGTTGAAAAACCACTGCAAGACGAAGAAATACTTTGTCATTTTGTATTTTGGCGCTTTATCTCCATACATTTTGCCCATTTCCCAAATCGGAAGAATCGCCATAATTAGCATGCCAACTGCGCCGATTCCAGCAATCTCTGGAAAACAGAGATATGCCAATAAGAAGTTTGAGAAAAAGAAGATAGCTAGCGAATAGCGAGCCAAAATAAAGCGGTTAAAATACATTGACTTCATACTCGCTACACGTCGATTCCGCAATAACTGATCGTCTGTTTTTCTTCCTTGTTTAGCCATATCGATCTTTCCTTTCTTGATCTGTCACGTAGGATGTGTTCAAAGTTGTTTTGAATTAGCCTTTTAATGCTGCGACTTCTGCTTTTAATTCATAAAGCATTTCATAAGTCTTCAACATTTCTTCAGCAGTTTCTTTTAATGTCATTGTTGTCATTAAATGATCTTGCGCATGAACCATGATGATTTGAATTTCAATCTCAGTTCCATTTGCGAATGCATGAAGAAGATCGGTTTGTGCTTTGTGTGCTTCAACCATTTGGTCATCTGCTTCTTGCAGTTTTTCTTTGGCAAGATCAAAATCTCCTGCTCTCATTGCATCCATTGCTTCATGAACCGCTGCACGGGACATACCGGCATAGCTAATAATTGTGAATGCAACCATTTGTGATTCTGTTACGTCCATTACTGGCATAGTTTATCCTCTCTCATTCTTTGTAGTTTCTCAACTTCTCTAATCTCCCGTATTCAAGGGAGATTTTTCTTTTGTG
>JAUMZN010000110.1 GCA_030528085.1 Erysipelotrichaceae bacterium
AATCCTTTTCTCTTTTTAAACGATCAAAGGCGCTTTCTACCCAAACGATAGAAAGCGCCTTTTATTTTTAAATCCTTAAAACTTTTGCGGCATACCAACAAGTCGCTTTTAATTGCACTTCTTGTTTTTTCGCTTCTTGTTCAACTATCAAAACAAGCTTTTTAGCAATCCCTTGTCCGCCATATTCATCTAAAACATGCGTCGTATAAATTGTCCAAGTATTTCCTTGCACCTCATAGCGACAAAAGCCCACTTGTTTAGATCCATCATAAGCCATGCTTTGTTTTAAATCGGCATCATATGTATATTGAATGCTCATCTAAACCTCACGCTTCATTCAACAAGCCATGCTCAACGAGATAGAAATACAAAGCACCAATTAAGTTGGCATCATTGGAGAATTGGCAAGCACTGATTTCCATACGGGATGCCGGAACTTGACTTGGTATGCGATCAAAGAGTTCTTTTACTTTGCGATTCAATGTGTCGATTAAAACTTTTTGTCTAGAAATGCCGCCGCCAATTGAAATGTGTTCCACATCCAAAATGAGTTGCATACCTAATAAGCCAGTGGCGAGTGAATCGCAAAATTCATCCAAACATGCCACAGCGACTTCATCGTTTTGATTAACTTGTTCAAAATAATCTTTGCCATTGATCGAACTTGGATCAATGCCTTTTTTCAGCGCATAACTTGTCGTTAATGCTTTCGTGCAGTATTTAGAGCACCACCAATCTTGACCTTCCATCGCCGTAGGTTGATCCCAGCGCATTGGAATTCCAGAAAATTCGCCTGCACAGTTTGTATTTCCGCGCCATAACTTACCATCGATGATTAAAGCACCGCCAATACCAGTTCCTAACGTCATGACGATTCCAGATTTTTTGCCTTTCATCGAACCTTTCCAAAGTTCAGCTAAAGCGGCTGATTTTGCGTCGTTGAGCACGCTGATTTCTAGTGGAATTCGATCTTTTAAGCGATCCGCCAAATTGACGCCATCTAAATACATCAATGCCCCACTCGTATAAAAATAAGAGCGATCTGAATCGATTTTTCCCGGTGCGCTCATCGCCAACGCCTGCAAGTTTTGATCTGCATATTTTTCATAGATCGCAACGATGACATTCAAAAAGCCTTCTAAATCATTTTTCGGAGTAGGCACTTCTCCTTTTTCTAAAATCTCTGCTTGATCATTCATCAACGCATATTTAATGCCAGTTCCACCGACATCAATGGATAAATAATGATTCATAAAATGATTCCCTTCCTATACTTGTGTTATTCGTTTTCTATGAAAATTATCAACCAGCATCATTTGTATTTCAATCTTTGTTTTTACCGTATTCAAATCGCCAATTGCCCCTGCGATTTGTGATGAAAAAAGCCCTTCTTGTCGTTTTTCGACAAAGAAGAGCTTTTGAATTAACGGAAAATATGCGCAGTGACATTATTTTCTTTAAATAAACGATTTCGTAAATAGAAGTAGCTTAAGAATAAGCACATTGCGATCCAAACAATTGGTTCAGTAAAACAAATTCCTAAATAGCCTGTTGTTGGGACGATAAAGAGCGTAAATAAAATTTTGCCCACCAATTCGATCACACTCGAAAGAATTGGAACCATTTTTAACGACATACTCTGCAAAGAAATTCTTAAGTCTAATAAAACTGCCAATACAGGGAAGAATGGAATATTCGTTCTTAAATAAAGTGCTCCCGTATCTAAAACGACATCCGTGCTGCTTCCAGAAATCATCGCAATTAAGTAGCGGGCAATAAACATCACAACCACACTTAAAACGATCGAATAATACAAGCCAAAGCGATTGACAAAAGTAATTCCTTTTTCAGCGCGTTCATATTGCTTGGCTCCAATATTTTGAGCCACAAATGAAGACAATGCCTGCATTAATGCGACAACTGGCAAGTTCAACATCCCCACAAGTTTGCGCGCTGCAGTATGACCAGTAACGATCAATGTTCCTAGTTGGTTAATTCCAATTTGTAAAATCAGTGTTCCGGCAGAAACGATACTCGACATAAATGCCATTGATAATCCCATTTCTGTTAAGTTGCGCGCTAAGACAGAATCCCATTTCATTTCAGATAAGCTTGGCATTAGTTCTCGTTTTTTCACAGACATCCAGATCACGCAAATCACTAATGACAACAATTGTGCGATTAGTGTCGCCCATGCCGTTCCGGCAACGCCCATATTAAATGTTGTAATAAACACAATATCTAATACAACGTTCGTTACACTTGAGATCAATAAAATGATCAATGGTGTAAATGAGTCTCCCGCTGCTCGTAATAAGCCCGCGCACAGATTATAGAAAATTGTGATGGGCAGACCCCAACAAATCACAATGATATAGGAATAAGAAAGATCGAAAATATCGCTGGAAGTATGCATGAAATTTAAGATCGTTTCCATGTTGAATCCAACCGCAACAGCCAAAATAAGCGATACAGCGAGTGACAGTTCAATCGATAATCCCGCAACCCGTCTAAATCCTTTCATATTTCCTGCGCCAAATTTTTGTGCGGCAATGACACCGAGCCCTTGGCCAAATCCAGTACAGAAGCCAACGATCAGTTCAAATAAACTTGCGACTGCACCAACTGCCGCAAGCGAATAATCTCCTAACACATGGCCGATAATGACGGTATCCATCGTGTTATACAGAGTTTGGAATAATTGGGAGAAAAATAACGGAATCGCAAAAATCAAAATTGCCCGTTTCAAATCGCCCTGAATTAAAGACACTTGTTGTTTCACTTATTTCTCCTTTCACTTTTTC
>JAUMZN010000018.1 GCA_030528085.1 Erysipelotrichaceae bacterium
GTGCGGTGGTGTGAGAGGGAGGGTCAGTACTAACCTGTCTCCTCTCTACTCGATTAGAAAACGAACGACTTCAAAAAAAATCAAGTTAAAAAAATTGCGAAAAAAGGTGGAGTGGTAGATAGTTAGTCATAGATAACAATAAAAAAGAAGAAACCTAAATAAGGTTTTTTGCTCGATAAAGTTGAAAGGAGCGAGTATGGAAAAAGAAACGTTTGACGTCTTAGGAATGACTTGCGCAGCTTGCCAAGCAGCAGTCAACCGGGCAGTTGTCAAAATTGAGGGAGTCAATAGTGTCGATGTCTCTTTATTGTCGAATACGATGAAAGTTGAATTCGATCCCGAACAAACAGATGCCCAAACGATTATCGATGCAGTCGAAAAGGCAGGATATCAAGCGCAAGAACAGCCAACAAAACAAAATACAAATCAAGCTAGCGATGCGAAAAGTGAATTCGATCGCCGTTCAGCAAGGATCCAAGAAGATATGAAACATCGTTTCCGTGTCTTAGTGTCTTCCCTTGTTTTATTAGGCATTTTAATGTGTTTTTCCATGCTTCCAATGTGGGGGATTTTCTCTTTCTTAATGGATATGAAATGGATGATGATCGATGGCATTTTTCAGCTGTTGATTTCAACGATCATTTTGATTATCCAAAAAGATTTCTTCATCCATGGATTTAAAACACTTTACCACCGCAATCCGAATATGGATTCTTTAGTCGCAATTGGCTCATCCGTATCGTATTTATATGGCTTTGCGGGATTGATGCGAATGGCATATGGCTATGGCACGATGAATCACGAATTGATCCATTCTTCGATGGATATGTTGTATTTCGAAAGTGCCGCGATGATCGTCACTTTAGTTTCTTTAGGGAAATACTTAGAAGCAAGATCAAAATCTAAAACCGGCGATGCGCTTGCTAAGCTGGTGAAATTAGCTCCGAAAACAGCATGGGTAAAACGAAACGATACATTTGTGGAAATTCCCGTTGAACAAGTGCAAGCGGGCGATTTGATTAAAATCGTTCCTGGAGCAGCAATTCCTGTCGATGGCATTGTCGTTTCGGGAACAGGGACTTTAGATCAAGCCGCATTAACGGGGGAATCGATTCCAGTGGATAAAAAAGCGGGCGATGAAGTCATGTCCGCGACAACTAACGTTAACGGCTCCTTTATTTTCCAAGCGACAAAAGTAGGCAGTGATACGACACTAGCGCAAATCATTTCTTTAGTCGATGAAGCAGGAAACTCAAAAGCGCCAATTGCCCGTTTAGCGGATCGCGTATCGGGAATTTTCGTGCCAACAGTTTTAGTCATTTCTTTGGTTACGTTTGTAGGTTGGATGATCTTTAAACAAGACTTTACGTTTGCGCTCAACTGTGCAGTATCGGTATTAGTCATTTCTTGTCCATGTGCTTTAGGACTAGCCACCCCATTGGCGATTATGGTTTCAACGGGGAAAGCAGCCCAAAATGGAATTTTAGTCAAATCAGCAAGTGTGCTGGAAACGTTAGCGCATATTCAAACGGTTGTTTTGGATAAAACAGGAACGATCACAAAAGGTAAACCAGCAGTCCGCTCTGTCGTTTTATTTTCCGATCAAATCGATGAGATGGAATTGATCAAAATTGCCGCAAGTGCTGAAGCGGGTTCAGAACATCCTCTCGCAAAAGCAATTCTCGAACAAGCAAAAGCACTGCAGATCGATTTAATCGAAGCATCCAAATTTGAAATTGTCGGCGGCCGTGGTCTAAAAGCTGTTATTGATGGCATTCACGTTCTTGCCGGAAACTTAGCGTTCATGCAAGAACAAAATATTGCGATTGGTGAAAAAGTGGATCAGCAAGCACTGCGAGCTGCTCAAGAAGGTTCGACGCCACTCTATTTTGCCTTTGATGGTCAATTAGTGGGCTTGATTAATGTAGCGGATGAAATTCGTCATACGAGCCAACAAGCGATTCATGAATTACGTCAACAAGGTGTCGAAGTCATCATGTTGACCGGGGATAATATCCAAACCGCTAAAGCGATCGCCAAAGACTTAGAACTTAGCGATGTGATCGCAGATGTGCTGCCAACAGATAAAGAAGCAGTTATTCGCGATCTGCAAAATCAAGGTCGAAAAGTAGCGATGGTTGGGGATGGCATTAACGATGCTCCAGCATTGATGAGAGCAGATGTCGGTATTGCGATTGGGGCAGGAACCGATATTGCGATCGATGCGGCCGATATCGTCTTGATGAAAGACAATGTATTTGATGCCGTCAATGCGATTGCCTTGTCCAAAGCGACAATTCGCAATATCCGTCAAAACTTATTCTGGGCATTTTTCTATAACACATTAGGCATTCCCGTTGCGGCCGGATTGTTCGTTCCATATCTTGTGCTCAATCCAATGATTGGAGCTGCTGCAATGTCGCTGTCTTCTGTGACAGTTTGCTTAAATGCATTGCGTTTGCGCCGCTTTAAAGCGATCCAATCCCAAAGTACAGAAGCTAAGCACGAAAGCCAAACAAGCCAAGTGACGATTATTCATGAACCAATCGCCCAAAGCCAAGAAAAGCTGTCTTTAGATACAGTCAGTCCAAAACAAGAGTCCTTGCGGTATGCAGCGATGTTTAAAGTGAAAGACATGATGTGCATGCATTGTGTAGGACGGGTTTCTAAAGCTTTACAAGAGCTAGATGGTGTTTGTGATGTGCAAGTCGATCTCGAACAAGAACGAGCTTTTGTGACAAGCAAAAAGCCATTAAACGTAGAAACGATTACCAATGCGTTAGAAGAAATCGGATATCCGACGATTCAAAACGAAATTTGGAAAACAATAAATTTCAATTCCGATCTGCAATTACTTGATTCAAAAGTGCTACAAGAAGAACTCGCCAAAACTTTGGATCAGACAAGTGCATGGCGGTTAATTGATTTTGAAAAAGGAGTTTTATCCTTTAGTATTCAAGATGAACATGATCCAAACCAAATCGAAAGCCAATTGAAAACGTGGCTTGAGAATATTAATCAACAGAAAGAAGGACAAAAGATGATTTTAAAAATTGAAGGAATGAGCTGCCCACATTGCTCAGCTCGCGTAGAAAAAGCTTTAAAAGCAGTTGCTGGCGTACAAAGCGCAGTTGTAAATTTAGAACAAGCCAATGCGGTTGTTGAAGGCGAAAACATTGATGTAAAAACACTTGTTCATGCCGTAACAGAAGCTGGCTATTCAGTAAGTGCAATTGATTAATCCAAAAACAAAAGCGCGAAATTTATTTTCGCGCTTTTTTAATCGTTTTTTGAATTTGATGTACGATGGTTAATTTGATCCTGAAATGTTTGGATTTGTTTGCGAACTGATTCATCTTGATCGCCGATGCGATCTAAAATCTCTTGCGCATGCACAAGATCACAAGCAGCCTTTTGATCGCGATTTAAAGCGATGAATACTTCAGCTCGCTGAATATAAACAAGAGCTTGATTGCGATGTAAGGAGCGCTGATTTTCTAAAATTCGACAAGGTTTTCTTAGCGCTAATAATGCCTCTTTGTAGTAATGTTCATCAAACAGTTCGCGCGCGTCTTTCATGCCGCGAAGAATTTGATGATATTCTCGATTATTGAGCTGTTCAGGCATTTAGCTTAGTCTTTAAAGAAAGATGGATCGAATAAAACAACGTCCTGTGCGGCTAAAGATTTAGGCACATCGATCAGGCGCTGGTTGGATGAACCGCAGAATTGTAAAGATAAGTCTTTTAATTCTTCAACGAATGGTCCATCGATTAAAACATCGATATAGGAGAGCATTTCATCAGTCCAAGGCGTATGACGTCTGCCGCCTTCTAATAAATCTTGATCTAGCAGATAGCCGGTATAGACCCAAATATCTTTGTTGGGCAATTGTCTTTTCACAAGCTTTAATAAAGAACAAACTGTTTCTTGGTTGGCGATCTCGAATGGATCTCCACCTAAAACGGTTAATCCTTGAATGTATTCAGGGCGCAATGCGTTAAAGATTTCTTGTTCAGCTTCTTTTGTATAAAGTTTGCCGTAATTAAAATCCCATGTTTCAGGTTGGAAGCAGCCTTTACAATGGTTTAAACAGCCAGAAACAAATAAAGAAACGCGTACACCATTTCCGTTTGCGATATCAAAGTGTTTGATTTCACCATAATTCATAATTGAATTCCTTCCTTTCATCGCTAATGTCACAATCATATGCACAATTTGAAGCGAAATCAATTTCATTGCCAGCCATTTGTTACAAATGACAAAAATCTAGCTGACCAATTTGTGGAGGAAATAAATTGCTTAACCGCAAAGAAAAAAATAAATTTTATCGTGCTTTTCTTGTTCGTATTAATGCTTTTTATGATTAAAATAATAAATGAAGAACGCTGATGAGAATTGAGCTAAAAAAGAAAGGAGAAAGGGTAGATGTATAAAATATACAACTTAAAGAGTAATGAGAATGTAGAAGTTAGTGCCCAAGCGGGATTGTTCACCGTCCTCGAAGTGCAAGATACGCCGAAAGCGAAACTTTCCAAAACGAATGCACCGGTAATGGATGTTTGGGCGGCGAATATGCTGCAACATGAAAAGCGTCAACTCATTGCCCAGCTTGTAGAAAGCGAAGTTGTCATGAATGATAACGCACTTTCGTGGATGGTTGGAGAATGTTCAATCATTCCGGAAGAAAGCGGCCGCTTTAATTTAAAACCAATCCTCAATAAATCGGAGAATAGCCTTTCGGGATTGATCCGCATTAAAGGGGATGGAACGATTGCGCTCAAGGCGATTGACGATCACTTGATGTTAGTGAATATGCGCGACTGGTTAGAAGGACTGATTTGCGATCGTGATCACTTTGAAGCAAGCGAAGGTCAAATCAAAGTGACGTGCGAGTTAACGACCTCAATTCCATCCGCACAAAATCCCCAGCAAGGAATTCAATATATCTCGTTTGTCGGGCCGGGAATTGTAGCAATTCGGATTCCTTGTTTGAGTTCACAACTCGTTTTAGTCGAAATTGAACAAGATGAGCTGCGTATTGAAGGCGATAATGCAGTGGCATGGTCCAAGACTTTAGAATTTTCAGTGAGTGAAGAACCATCCAATGTTAGTCAACAAACAAAAAGAGTCCAGGTTTTCAAAGGAACAGGAAAAATATTGCTTTCTTTAGTAAACCCGACAGAAAAAGTGTATTTTGATAAGATTTGAAATGATTATGTAGTCCAATAAGCGATAGTTTTGAAAAACTAAAGGCAATAGGATTGTCTCTTGCGTCATTTCAAATTACAATAAAAGAAATTAAGAATTTGTTAAAAACAAATAAAGAATGACATAGGGGGAAAACAAATGTTACCAAATGGCTTGACTAGACGTGAAAGTCAAATTATGACCATTTTGTGGAATAGTGAAAGACCACTATCCGCAGCTGAAGTTGTGGCAATTGCTCCAGAGCTCAGCAAAAACACAATTCAAATTGTTTTGAAAAAACTTTTAACTCTCGGTTATGTTGAAGTTGCTGGTTTCACTTACAGCAAAAACGCTTTAACAAGAACATTTAAACCAATCATTGAACAGAGTGAATATCTGCTCGGAACATTAAGCGAAAAAACTGCGCTCGATGTAACAAAAGCATATATCGCAAAAGCTGAATCAAAAGAAGATCTCGAAGATCTTGCACAACTTGTTCAAACGCGTTTACAAGAAATTAATAAATAAAGTAAAGATAAATAAAGGCAAGCAGGGGGCTTGCCTTTTTGTATGTCTTTTTGCGCATGAAAAAACGGTCAGCCAAAAGGCATGACCGTTTAAAATGAACTATTTTTTGGAGATTTTCTTGCGGGCGAAGAATACACCACCAAGAACGGCAAGGGCACCAACGAGTAAGGCAACCATGGACCACATATTTGTTTCAGTTGAAGTATGTGGAGTTCCAGCTTTAACAGAGAAGCGGGCACTTAAAGATTTCTTCAAGTTTCCAGTGTTGACATCCATTTGGATTTTTTCGGATTGAGCTTTGCTGCCATCAACAGGGAAGACGAGCTGAACGAGGGAATCATTTTTGATTTTGCCTAGTTGTTCTTCAGAGAATGTGACAGTTGCTTTTTTCAATGTGCTGCCAGACATTGTTGTTTTTACATCTGGGCTAATCGCAACACCATCGATTGTGAAGGAAGTTGGTTTTTGTAAAGCTGTTCCGTCCACTTGTTCAAAACCTAATACGAATTCGCTTGGACGATCGGATAATGTGATTTTAACTGTCCAAGTTTGTGCTTCGTGAGAGTAGTCGTGAGAAGCTTTGAATGTAACGTCGTTAGGATCTCCTGGCGTATAAGCTGTATCTGCAGTTTCGATTGTGAATTTTTCTTTATTGTGCACATCTTGGTTGAGTGCTGTTGTGGTAATGTCTACTTTTCCTGCATCGCGTTTGACTTTGAATAAGGCACGAATTGTATCAGTATTCGAGAAGTTTTCTAATGCGGAATCACGAACGAAGAGCTGGTAACCTTCAGCGGTTTTTAAATACATCACACCTTGATCAAATAAACCTTGTTTGCTTGCGAGTTCATTGAATTGATCGATGTTTAAATCTTCAAGAGAAATATCTGTTAAATCGATTTGAGAAAGGTTTGCTTTTGCTAAATCGATTTGTGTTTGGCCAAGTGCTAAAGAAGTCATTTCTTCAAAAGCAGCTGGATCTGTTTCCACAGTGATTAAAGAGATGTTTTCATCTTTAGCTACTTCTGGATTCAGGGCGATTGGTGCTTCGATTTGATCATCTTCATTGATGAAATCAAGATCACCTGCGGCTTCAGTAGAAGAATCCACTGGAGCTGTTTCTTGGATGACTTTTACAGATTCTTTATCTGGATCAGCTGGAGTTTGGTTCGCAATATTGCCTTTGATGTAGTCCATTGGTGGCAGGATATCGAGTGTCCAAATGCTGTTAGCTTGATCCCAGTTTGTTGAGAAGCTGAATTTATGATCTTGATCTGGAAGAACTTTTTCGTCAACTAATTGTTGACCTTCTTCATCTTTGAGATTGATTGCAGCTTCAAACGTTAATGTAGTTTTCGCAAAATCAATGCCTTTGGTATTAAACGTAACTGTGACTTTTGAACCAGCAGGGATTTTTTCATGTGGAATTGTAAGACTTGCAGATTGTTCTGTGGAAGAAACTTCGTTATTAACATCTTCAATATCAACATTGATTTCTTCGTTTGTATTGACTGCAATTTTGTCGGATGCAGTCAGTGTGAATGAAACTGCTGGGGAAGCTACACAAGTTAATGTATAGACAAGATCTTTTTCTAGGTCTTTTTTTACTTCAAATGTACTCGTGATGACACCTGTAGTTTTATTGACATCGAAATATTTGTCCGCTTCGTTTTTCACAAATTGAACATCATTAATCGTTGCTGTCGTTGTATCGCTAGAAGAGTCAGTTGCAGAAGTCTGTTCTTGAGCAAAGATCGGAGTAGCCAATACAGGCGTTGCGACCATGCACATCGACAAGGCAAGAGATAAGAGGCGATTTGATTTTTTCATAATCTTTTATACCTTTCTGAATTCTTGCATAGGCAAGAAAGTTTATTGTTTATGCGTTTTGCATGTGATTAAAAAAGTGGTTATCATCCTTATTTTAGTGAGTTGAATTAAGCATTGTCAATTTAACCACCAAAAGCAAACGTGCTCTATACGAAATAAGGATTCTATTGAAAAATAGAGAAGTAATTTGCGTAAGAATGACTTACTTTTTGTTGTTGGCGCTAGGCTTTTTATCGCGATATAAGAACATTGTGAATGTACCTGCTGCAATCGTTACGTCGTTTTCGTCATAGACGCGAACTTCATAAACACCAGTTGTGCGGCCGGAGTGAAGTGTTCTCGCTTCGGCATACATCATGCCAGCACGGCCTGGATGCACGAAGTTTAATAAACCATTAAGCGTAACAGCATCAGGAGCGTTGGTCATCGCGCAAATACCGCAAGCAGTATCGGCTAAAGAATAAATTGCTCCGCCATGGATGTAGCCATAGAAGTTTAATAAACGCTGATCGGCATTAAGTTTTGCGATAACGTGGTTTTCTTCGATTAGCTGCATGCGCATTTCGGAGTCTTTTAAAAATTCATTATAAATATTGACGCGGTCATAAAGTTCTTGGAAAGGTTGGGACATATGTGTTTCTCCTTATTTGTGGGTGTGAACAAGCAAGATCAAAAGGATAAGCAATGGCTTGATCTGCCTCTTGCAAGAGCTTGTATTTTAACGTTTTAAAGCGAATGATGCGGAAATTTTTTCAAAATTCGTTACAATCAGCCGCCAACAATTTAATTTTTGCAAGATTCTTAATCTATTATCCTTTTTTCGATAGAATAGTATATCTAGACCGTTAATAAATGAAAACGAATAACGATCTATATCAAGATTGTATCTAACTCTTGAATAAGAAACACGAAAAAGACGAAAAGAGTTTAAATATAGGAGGAAGTATGGATATTTTTTATTGGGTGATCGCGCTGATGTTAATCGGGATGGGCGGCTTTGTTGGCTACTCGAACTGGAAAATCTATTTTGCGGCTCGTCAATTGCGTGATCGTTTCTTAAAAACACATGAAAACGCAAAAGTGATTAAAATGAGCATGACGAAAACTTGGATTTATGTCCTCGTTTTACTTTTAGGTTTTGGAACAGGGATTTTCCTGCTTGTTAGTCCAGATACAAAAATCACTGGCTCTTCTGCACTCGCAAACGGAATGGTTTACATCGGTTTAGGTGTATTCGCATTAGCGATGGTTGGCGAAGCGTTAATGGATGGCCAAATTATTGCGACAGATGATGCTTTTGTTTTTGAAGATCAATTGATTCGTTTTAAAAACGTCCGCAATATCGATGTTCAAAAAGGATTCTTTAAAACTAGTATGTTGTTTTTGACACAGTCTAAAGAAATGCCAATGTCTAAAAACGCAGCAATTAAAATTCAAGAATTATGGCTGGAATGGAAAAAAGATCGTAAAGAAAGTGCACATACATCCAGAAAAGAACGTCGCGCTAAAGCACGTCAAGAAAGAGGAAAATAATGAGAAAGCTTGTCCTTTTTGGCGAAGGCAACTTTGGACCTGCTTTGCTGGAAAGTGCATTAACGATTTCGAAGACGCAAGCGGATGCCAATACATTCGCTTTAGATGGAACGGATATTCTAAAATTTCGTCGTAATTTCGAATCTGTTTGTAATACGGTTTACAACAAAGATTCATTGTTGTTGTTAAGCGATTTATCAACGAGCAGCGTGTCTCAAGAAGCATGGTTAGTTTTAGAAAAAAGAGGCTTGCTGCAGCGGATGCTCTTTGTTTCTGGCGCAAGCGTTCCGACCGCAATCGCAGCTTTAGCTTATAAAGATGAAGTGGAAGCGGATGAAGAATTAATTAAACTATTAGGGGCACAAACAAAATCAAGCTTGATTTTCTTTGGCGCTTAACACGATTAAAAGAACATTCAAAACGGTATTGTGGAAAAGCAATATCGTTTTTTGTTTTGTAAAACAAAAAGAGTCTGATTGGATCGAATTGAAAAGCGGGGCGGGAAGTTGGGCACTTTATGTGGGATCTTTTGATCGTAGTTGTATGTTGAAGAGCGGCAAACCATGATGCTTTTGAAAGAGCGGATTGAAGAGATCTAAAATAAAGATCTGACAAGAAAATTAAAAATTACGGACAAATCATAAAAAGTGCTTACATCTTGTTTAAAGAAAATTAAAGGAATTCAAAAACTTGATTATCTTCCAAAAGTGTAACGTAACATAGGTTTACCATGCAAAATGAGAATGCTAAAATTGCCAAAACAAAGGCGTGGAGGGATATAACGATGAATCCAAAAGAAAAATATACGATTGCGGTGTTTTCAAGCGCTGGTGCTGTTGCTGGTCAAGGCGTAGGCAGTGCCTATGAAGAACAAGTCAATCTCATTAAAACCGGAGCATCGGATTTATTCGAGGTCAGTATTAATAAATGGGCTTCTGATCCAGATATTCAACATTTCCATACAGTCGATCCAGGCTTCATGCTGCTGATGAAACGAAAGAGCTCTGTCAATATTGCGTATTGTCATTTTTTACCCGATACGGTGATGGAATCTTTAAGATTTCCAAAAGTACTGCAGCCGGTCGTCAATAAATACATCATCGATTTTTATAATCTTGCCGACGAACTTGTGGTGGTCAATCCATCTTTTATTGATGAATTAGTGAAATATGGCATCGATCGCGATAAAATTACTTATATACCAAACTTTGTTTCCAAAGAAACATTCCATCCATTAGGAACAGAAGTGCGAAATGAATGGCGCGATCGCTACAATATCGATCACGATGCATTTGTTGTTTTAGGGTGCGGACAAGTTCAAACGCGCAAAGGTGTCCAAGACTTTGTCAAAACCGCCGAAATGTTGCCGCAAGTTCACTTTGTTTGGGCAGGCGGATTCTCATTTGGTCCGATGACAGAGGGCTATGAAGAATTAAAAACAATTATGGAAAACCCACCTCAAAACGTGACGTTTACCGGCATTGTCGATCGTGAGGATATGGTGAATATTTATAATATGGGAGATGTTTTATTCGTTCCATCGTTTAACGAACTCTTCCCAATGACCATTCTCGAAGCGATAAACTTTAACTTGCCACTTGTTTGCCGCAATCTTGATTTATATAAAGATATTTTGTTTGATGACTATCAAACTGGCGAAAACAATGAAGATTTTGCTCGAATCATTCAAAACCTAATGGAAGATGCGCAGAATTATGAATATTGGAGTCAGAAAAGCGAACACCTTTCGAACTTCTATTCACGAGAACACGTCTTAGATATGTGGAAAAAATTCTACGTTGGAGCTTGGGAGAAGAAGTTTAAAGACGTAAAGGAAATAGACAATGCAGTCGAGTAAAAAGAAATATGTTTTAAATATTTTGATTATTTTAGCGATCACGATCATTGCCATGTACTTCTCTTTGAAAGATAACTTTGGCGCGATTGTAGACGCAATTCAAGGAATGTCATTTGGTTCCGTGATGCTGATCGCTTGTTGGGGATTGCTGATCAACGTTGTGGTTGGAGTCGCTTATTTTTTGTTGGGAAAACAATATAAAAAAGGATTTTCTTTAATCGGCGGCATCGTTGTCGCATTTGTAGGAACGTTCTTTGCCGGCGTAACTCCATCATCAACAGGCGGCCAGTTTGGTCAAATCTACGTCCTGAAAAAAGAAGGAATTTCCTATAGTGATGGACTTAGCTTATTGTGGGCAGATTTCATCATTTATCAAACGACGATGATGATTTATGTCACTATTTTATTTGCGCTGCGCTTTACGCATTATGTCGATTTAAATGCGTGGATCTGGCTTGTTGCTGCGGGATATTTGGTGAATGTTGTTGTCATTTTAGCGCTATATACAATGGCTTTATGTCCAAAATTGTATGTGTGGTTATCTGAAAAAGTCGTTAAGATTTTAGGAAAACTGCACATCGTTGCCGATCCTGAAAGACAAGCGAGTGTATGGAGCGAAAATGTCCGCGGATTTACTCGTGAAATTAAACAGCTTTCGCACAATTGGAAGTTGATTTTACAAGTTTCTTTAGTGAATGTTGTTCGCTTAACGTTATATTTCTCATTGCCTTTCGTCGTCAGCAAAGCTTTAGGAATTGCCCTTCCTTGGACTAAGCTTGTCGATACGATTGCTTTATCCTCCTTTGTGATCATGGCCAATGCCTTCATTCCATTGCCAGGGGCAAGTGGGGGAACAGAGATGTTCTTTGCGATGCTCTTTACCGCAATGTTAGGACCACTGACGGGGGCAGTATTATTATTGTGGCGTTTGTCTTCGTACTACTTGCCGGTGATGGCAGGCGCATTAGTCTTCATTTTGTTTAAAAATAATGAAGATCGGAAAAAGAAGAAAATCCAGCAAGAAGCTGTCTAATGAGAAAATGAAGAGTTTAGCCTGCCTATTTTGTGCGCAAAGCTTGGCACGATCATAGGCAGGTTTTCTTATTGAGAAACGCGGTTTTGTTGAAAAATGAGGCAAGATCCGCCAAACTACAACTAAAGATAAAGAAATAAAAAGATCGAACAATAAGGGAAAACCGAATTGTTTTACTGAATATTCCTGTTCTTAAACAAAATAAAGAGAACGACAATACAAGGAGAAAGATGATGCGAATTGGATTAGTTACGGATACTTATCTTCCTGATATCAATGGCGTAGTCAGCTCGACAGTCACCTTGCAGAACGCTTTGAAAAAAGCGGGTCATGAAGTGTTTGTGATTACGAATCATGCCGGCGTGAATGTCGATTATCAGGATCATATTTTGCGTTTGCCTGGTATTCAAATCAAAAGTTTTTATGGCTATAAAGTTTCGTCCCCAATTAATGTGCGGACAAAATCGTATATTGAAGCGATGCATCTCGATGTCATGCATTTGCAGACAAATTTTGGTGTCGGCATTTATTGCCAGCACTTAGCGCATAATCTTGGTATTCCTTTAGTGAATACGTATCATACGATGTTCACGGACTATACGCATTACATCAATCCAAGAGGATTTGCGGGCATTGAAAAAGTCTCCGTTGATGCGATTAAAGCAGCAAGCCGCACGGTGTGCAATAATACGCAAGCCGTCATTGCGCCAAGTCAAAAAACAAAAGAAGCGTTGATTGAATATGGTGTGCTCGCACCTATTTATGTTGTGCCAACAGGTTTGGATTTAGATAAATTTACCGGCGTCAATCCTGAAGATCCACGCTTGCAAGAAATTCGCAATCGCGTCACGACAGATCCAGAAGTGACAGTTTTAGTATTTATCGGCCGCCTCGCAAAAGAAAAATCTTTGGATATGCCAATTCAAGCAATGGCGATGTCTAAAGATCCGCATTTACATCTTGCGGTTGTAGGGGCTGGACCAGATGAAGATTATTATCGTGGCGTAGTGGCTTCTTTACATGTCGAAGATCGCGTTCACTTTTTAGGCAAAGCCCCATCGGCAGATATTGCTTATTTTTATAGTGCTTTTGACGCCTTTGTTTCTGCTTCTTTATCCGAAACGCAAGGGATGACATATTTAGAAGCAATGGCTTGCGGTAAGATGGTGTTTGGCCGTCGCGATGAAGTGTTGGAAGATTTATTATTTGAAGGCGAAACAGGCTTCTATTTTGATTCTCCAGAAGAACTGTTAGAAAAAGTTGAACAATTTAAAGCTTTATCCAACGAACAAAAAGAAGAGTGCCAACAAAAATGCCGTAAGAAGATTTTGCCGTATACAGCAGAAACATTCGCTTATGCCGTAGAACGCGTTTATGCTCAAGCAATTGATGATTATTCGAAAACATATGAAGTTGAAAAAATCTCATTTGCGGGGGATTTTGCGTTTTTATCGTTAGAAGTCGATTCTTCAAAAGAACCAGTTAAAATCATCATGCCATTAGATGATTTCTTTGAATTGAAAATTGCTGTTCATACAAAACTAGATGTCTATATGGTCAAGAGCTATTTAGACTTATACAGTTTTTATTGGTGCATGTATCGCGTGATGCAGCGCTTAGTCAACCGCGATATGACACGACGCCAAGTTGTCGATTACTGCATTCGCAAATTGGAAGCTCCAGCAATGGTCGCCAATCAAGTTGCCGATGAACTTGAAGCGGCTAATCGCATTAACGATCGCACTTATGCGATTGAAAAAGCGGATTATTATCAATCTGTTGGCTATTCCAAACGCCAAGTGGAAAAGAAATTATATAACGCTGGTATTTGCCCAGAATATATCCATGAAGCGTGCGAAGAATTAAGCCGTGAAAAAGAATTAATCAATGCCAAACAAATGGCTAAACGCTTGGCAAAATCTGTAAAAGCGCAATCCGCGCGTAGACAGCGGCAAACGATTGTCTCGAAACTCGTATTCAATGGATATACACCAGATGAGGCAAGGGAAGCGGCTGAAGAATTAGAATTTACAGAAGATCACGATCAAACAGAATTGCTGCGCGCTTATAAAAAAGCCCGTCGCATGTATGGCGCTAAAGATCCCGAAACGCAAAGAATGAAAATTCGGACGTATTGTTTGCGGCAAGGCTTTAGTCGTGATGAAATCGATGAACTCATGGAAAGTGAGACGTTATGATACAAGATTTACAACAAGAAGGAAAAATCGTCCTGCCTTGTCTGATTACGAAATCAGAAATAGGCAGAACGGCGAAAAACGCACCGTATCTTTCTTTCGTATTGGAAGATTGTACGGGGTGTTTAGATGCAAAATATTGGAATGTGACTGAAGAAGAAACGAAGCTTTGGAAAGTCGGCATGGTTGTTGAAGTCAGCGGAGATTTAATTCGCTACCGCAACGCTTGGCAGCTGCGCGTTCGCTCGCTCAAACAAATCGAAGGCAATCCAATCGATTATGTACGCAATGCCCCAATGGAACGAGAAACGCTCAAGCGCAATGTATATGAACTGATTGATCAAATGAGCAATCCGATCATCAAAGATGTCGTGAAAGAGTTAATTAGCATGCAGGAAGAAAATTACTTTGCGTATCCAGCAGCGGTGCGCAATCACCATAACTTTCCTGGTGGTTTAGCGTGGCATTCTTACTCGATGGCGCAATTAGCACTTTCTGTTTTAAACCAATACAAATGGCTCGATTACGATTTATTAATCGGCGGCATTCTCGTTCACGATATTGCCAAAACGATTGAATATTCGGATCCGATTTTGCCTGAATATACTGTGCAAGGGAATTTGTTGGGACATATTTCCATGGCAAACAATTTAATCGACCGCGTAGCTGTTGCACTGAATGTAGAAAATAGCGAAGAAGTCATGCTGCTCAAACATATGGTGCTTTCGCATCATGGCAAATATGACTATGGTTCGCCAGTGCTGCCGATGATTGCTGAAGCAGAAGTACTCACACTGCTCGATAATCTCGATTCACGTTTGTTTATGATTAACGAAACACTCAATGAAACAGCGCCAGGCACGATGGGACCAAAACAATTTGCGCTCGATGGCCGTATGTTCTATCGCAAGACGTGGCAAGATCAAGATAATCGCCCAATTGAAAAAGAAACTTGTGATCAATAAATCGAAAATAAATCACTACCCAAGAAGAATAGAAGAAAAAAGGGATGTTTACATGCGTTGACGTCCCTTTTTGCGTGGTTTTGTATAATATAGTTCAATGGGATGCTTGTCCCCTATACAAGCAAAAATGATATGCAAGTTATGATCGATACATTTAAAAGATCAGTGAATAAAGTTTAAACAAGGAGAAGAACATGAAAGTAGGATTTGTATCACTCGGATGCTCTAAAAACCTCGTCGACTCAGAAGAAATCATGGGCATGCTCAAAGCAGCAGGCCATGTTTTAGTTGGCGATCCGCGCAAAGCAGAAGCGATCATTATCAATACATGTGGATTTATCAATCCCGCCAAAGAAGAAAGCATTGCGACCATTTTTGAAATGACTCGTTATGCGAAAAAGATCATTGTTGTTGGCTGCTTAGCACAACGCTATGAACAAGAATTACGCGAACAAATTCCTGAAATCAGCGCTGTTGTACCAATTCGCGATTACGATAAATTACCGCAAATTTTAAAAGATTTATTAGACCAAGATGAAGTTGTCCCTTACTGCAAAGCGGATCGTACAGTTTCTGGCAACCCATGGAGTGCTTATGTCAAAATCAGCGATGGCTGCTCCAACCATTGCGCATTCTGCGCGATTCCTTTAATTCGCGGCGAACAAGTCAGCAAGACAATTGAAGACGTGAAAGAGGAAGTGCAATTTTTAGCCGATAAAGGCGCAGTAGAAATTACTTTAATCGCCCAAGATACAACAAAATACGGCTTAGACAATTATGGCCAGCTCAAAATGGCAGAATTGCTTAGAGCATTAGAAGATGTGGAAAACGTTCATTGGATTCGTCTTTTATACATGTATCCAGATGAAATTGAACCGGAATTACTGCAGGCGATGAAAGAAAGCACAAAAGTTGTCCCTTATTTCGATATTCCAATGCAGCATGCCAATAACCGCCTGTTAAAGAAAATGAACCGCCGCGGAACAAAAGAAGATGTTTTAGCACTCACAAAAACGATTCGAGAAATGTTCCCGCAATCCGTTTTAAGAACAACAATTATCGTCGGTTTCCCAACTGAAACAGATGAAGACTTTGAAGAGTTAATCGACTTTATCCAAGAAGTACGCTGGGATCGCTTAGGGGCATTTACGTTCTCGCAAGAAGAAGATACGCCAGCTGCAAACTTAGAAATGGATGTCGATGAAGAAGTCGCAAAAGCACGCCTAGATCGATTGATGAGCGTACAAAAAGAAATCAGTTTAGAAAACAACAAACAAAGAATTGGTTCCACTTTAGAAGTGCTCGTCGAAGAAAAAGATGCATTCAATAACCGTTATCACGGCCGCTCTTTTGGGGATGCACCAGATGATGTCGATGGCGCAGTCATCTTTACTAGCGATAAGCCGATCGAACTGGGCACATTTGTGAATGTGAAAATTACTGATGCGACACAATACGATTTAATCGGAATTTGTGAATAAGAAAAGGAGCATTTGTCATGAAATTATATTGGGCAAAAATAAAAGAGGATGCCATCATTCCTTCACGTCGTCTCGAAGATGCAGGATATGATTTATATCCTTGTTTTGAAGAAGATGCTTTAGAAATTCCTCCTTTACATACAGTCATTGTGCCAACGGGGATTGCGAGTGCCTTTGATCCTGAATACGTCATGGTGATCAAAGAACGCGGCAGTACCGGCGTAAAAGGAATGTCTGTGCGAGCTGGTGTTATGGATTCGGGATATCGTGGCGAATATTTAATTCCAATTACAAACGTTAACGATAAGCCATTAAAAATCATCAAAAAAGAAGCGCTCGATCGATTGAGCGAAGAACAAAAAGCACAGTTTATCGCATATCCTTATGAAAAAGCATGTGCACAAGGTGTCTTGTTAAGAATGCCACAATTAGAACAAGAAGAAATTTCTTATGAACAACTCAAAGCGATTTCTTCATTGCGTGGTGAAGGGCGTTTAGGCAGTTCGAATAAGTAGTTCGATTTGCCCAAAATGAAAACGCGAGCAATTTTGACCTTTGAAAATAGTGGAAACAAAACGCAGATCTTTACACAATAACAACGAAATAAAATTTGGATGGAACATAGAAAAGGAAAACAGAACGCATGATTATTTTTGGAACGGATTTTGATGGAACTTTATATTTTCATGATCGCGAAGAACAGATTCAATCTGTTGATGTAGAAGCGATTAAAAACTTCCAAAAGGCTGGGAACTTATTTGGGTTAGTGACTGGCCGCGGAACAGCGATGTGGAAAGATATTGGTGTGAAGCTTAAAGATAAAGTGCAATTCGATTTTAGAATTCACTCTAATGGCGCATGCATCCTCGATCGCGATGGGAATCCTTTGTTTAAACAATATATTCCTGAAGAAATTGTCCGGAAGGTTGTTGAAAAAGGAAAAAACATGGAATTGGTATTCCATGCAGAAAAAGATCTGTACGTACTGAATGCTAGTGAATTTGTAGATTTTGAAGGAGTACGCTGCATTCATTCGATTGATGAACTCGAAGCGGATGAAGTATTTGAAATTTCATTCCGCGCTGATTCTTTCGAAGGAAAAGAATACTTAGCGTATTTACGCACGATACCTGGTTTGGAAATTGCTCCAAATGCCGATTTTGTTGATGTGATGGCTCAAGGGATGACAAAAGGATTTGGTGTGAAGAAAATGTTGGAACTCACCAATCAAGAAGGCATTACTTGCACAATTGGTGATTCTTATAACGACCAAACGATGTTGGAACAAGCAGATGTATCTTTTACTTTCCCAACTTCTCCGCAAGTCGTTCAAGATAGCGCCGATCATATCGTCGAAAATATTGCACAAGCATTAGACTACGTTTTGAAAAATAAAAATTAAGATTGGAAAATGTCACATCGCTTTTGATGTGGCATTTTTTATGCCGATTGAACATAAAAGAGGCGATATAAATGAGGTTGACTCTTTTATTTAAAGCGATAAAATCGTACGGGGTTCAAATGAAGTCGATAAAATTAGTGGCTCAGTTGAACGAAATATATTCATGTACTCTTCGTTAAAGCATAAGAAATTCTCGAAGAAGAAATGACGAAGGGAGATAAGATGGATCAAACAAAACAGATTTCGGGCAATAAAATGGAAACGATGCCCATTCGCCAATTGGTATTATCGATGTCGATTCCAATTGCGATCTCAATGTTAATTCAAGCACTGTATAACTTTGTCGACAGTGTCTTTGTGGCCAACTTCTCCGATCAAGCGTTACTTGCGATATCGCTTTGTTACCCAATTCAAACGATTATCGTCGCATTTGCGGTCGGAACGGCAGCTGGATTTAATACAGTACTTTCACGAAGCTTAGGCGCAAAACAAAAAGAAAGAGCAGACCAAATTGTGCTGCACGGCTTATTTTTATCACTCGTGAATGGATTAGTGTTCGCACTGCTAGGGTGGTTTGGTTCAGAATGGTTTATGGGTTTGTTCACCAAATCCGCTGAAGTTATTGCTCAAGGTGTAATTTATTTACGCGTTTGTACATTGATGTGCTCTTGTATCTTCATCCAAATTACGTATGAAAGAATTTTGCAGGCAGCAGGCGATGCGATGGGCAATATGATCATGCAAGGTGTTGGTGCTTTGGTGAATATTATTCTTGACCCAATCTTCATTTATGGCTGGTTTGGTTTGCCAGCGATGGGTGTTTTAGGAGCAGCGATCGCAACAGTAACAGGACAAGTTATTGCGATGCTCACTGGGATTTGGATTGTACAAAAGAAAATTCATATTTTCGATATTCATCCAACGCAATTTAAATTATCGCCACGCTTGATTAAAGAGATCTATCAAGTGGGGATTCCAGCAATTTTGATGCAGTCCATTATGAGCTTGATGTCTCTAGCGATGAATGCGGTATTGGGCATCTTTAGCGAAGTGGCAATTTCGGCATTTAACGTTGTGTCTAAATTGCAGCAGATCGTATATATGATCATTTCTGGTATCACCAATGCGTTAATCCCAATTACGGCTTATAACTATGGTGCAGCCAATAAACAGCGTGTATTGGGTGGAATTCGCTTCTCGCTCGTTATTGCGACATTTGTGGCAGCGTGTGGAACAATTCTGTTTGAATTATTCGCTTCACAATTTTTAAATTTATTTGGCCACGATGCCAATATGCTTGCGATTGCAACACCAGCACTGCGAATTGTCAGCTTAAGCATGGTTTTTGCGGGAATCACAATGGTGCTTTGTGCGGCTTATCAAGCAGCAGGCAATCCACGAGATTCTTTAGTGATCACTCTGATTCGCCAAATCGTTCTGTTATTGCCTTTAGTCTGGGTATTTGCGACATTGTTTGGCATTGAACAATGTTGGTGGTCATATGTGATTGCTGAAGGTGCAGGTTTAGTTTATGCACTTTTAAAATGGAAAAGACTCCAAAACAATTTACCAGATAAAACAAAAGCTTAAAGCTCTATAATCCACGAAATCTCTTGGGCAGATCCGAGCTCAAGGGATTTTTATTTTTGGATAAAAACGAAATATACAAACCAGAACGTAAAATACAAATGACAGCTTTTTACGTTTGTCATAAGGATGACTTTATTCGAACTCGAATTTCAAAATAATGAACGGCAAATGGCCTAAAAACACCGTTAATTACTAAATCAAATTGAATTATCTTGTGGATCAGTACAGAAGTTGTAATTTGAGAAAATGAATGGGGAAAAGTGGGCTAGAAAATGAATGAGTCGGTCAAAATGAAAAAGAGAAAAGAAAAACGCCATGATCATTGATCATGGCGTAATGTTTATAGTGGCGGAGAAGCAGGGATTCGAACCCTGGCGCCGCTTGCACGACCTACCGGTTTTCAAGACCGGACCCTTCAACCACTTGGGTACTTCTCCATATTTGGTGGCTAGGGTGAGACTCGAACTCACGACCTTCCGGGTATGAACCGGATGCTCTAGCCAACTAA
>JAUMZN010000019.1:0-11627 GCA_030528085.1 Erysipelotrichaceae bacterium
CATAAAAAACAATCTAAATCTTCAAACTCTTTTGCCTGCACAATTGCTTGATGACGACTTTCATTGATCGTTTGGACGCATTTTAGAGCGAATATTAGTTTCATTTGATTTAGATCGATTACTTATAAATTGGTTTGATCGGCTTGCCTTTCTGTAAAAATGGGTAAAAAAAAAGTAAGCGAATGCTTACTTTCTCAGACCAAGTCTTGCAATTAAAGATTTGTAACGTTCGAGGTCTTTTTTCTTCAGATAAGCTAATAAGTTCTTTCTGTGACCTACCATTTTCATCAAACCTCTGTAGGAATGATAATCATGTTTGTGAACTTTGAAGTGTTCAGTCAGTTCGTTGATACGAGCTGTTAAAATAGCAACTTGAACTTCTGGAGAACCTGTATCTCCTTCGTGAATTGCATATTCTTTAATGATTGCTTCTTTTTGTGCGTTAGTCATAATTGTTATGCTCTCCTTTATTTTGTGATTTCAATCCAATCGAAGCCTCGGTCGGAGTTTCCAAAAGCCGCGAATGAATCTTTTGGTATGTTATCAATCTTCCATAAGGAATTCAACTAAAATCGTATCTAAAATTTCCATTCCTTGTTTTGTGAGGGAAATCCGTTCGTTTTGCTCGACAAAGTATTGTTCATACTTTTCCAAAACGTCAAAATAGCGTTTTTTAAAGTCAAATCCATAGCGTAAATTCCACTTTTGAATGTTCAAACCAACTTGTGTGCGTAAGCCAGTCATGATCGCATCAAACCAAGGATTCGCATTTTCTTCATATTCAATTTTTGATTGTTTTTGAATATATTGACGAAGTGTGCCTGAGTGATGGTATAAGCCATGATCATCACGGCCAATTGCACCAAAGCCAAAACCAAAATATTGACCATCATCCCAAATCAAAGAGTTATGGAGTCCATATTTTTTGTTTCTGGCAAAAGAGCTGACTTCATAATGTTCAAATCCAGCTTGAATTAAACGCTTTTCGATTTGTTCATACATCAAAGCGTTGCTCTCTTCATCTAATGGCACATAATTTCGTTTTCCAAGTGCAGAATCAGGCTCTAGAATGAGCGAATAAATCGAAAGATGATCGATATCCAATTCTAAAAATGCATCGAGATCGGCGTTTAAATCCGCCATTGTCTGCTTAGCAAAGCCATAAATTAAATCAACGCTGATCGATTCAAAACCCACTTGCCGACAAAGTGCTACAGCCTCTTTTGCCTGCAAAGGCGTATGGTGGCGGTTAAGCGTTTTTAACCGATTTTCATCAAATGTTTGTATGCCAATCGAAATGCGGTTAATTCCTAAACTACGGGCAGTTTGTAGCCATTCGAGAGTAATCGATTCTGGATTTGCTTCAATTGTCCATTCACCACTCGAATCAAAGACATCTGAAAATAAGCTAGCTAGACGACTTAGCTGCGTACAAGAAAGCACACTCGGTGTTCCGCCGCCAAAATAAATCGTCTTTAATTTGAAATTTGGATCATTTTGTTTAGCTTGATCGAGTGTAGTTTGAACTTCATCACAAATCACATCAAGCCAAGCGTCGATCTGTTTTAGATTTGCGCTTCGTTCAAAAGCACAATATGCACAGATCGAATGGCAAAATGGAACATGCAGATAAGCACTTTCGATCATGATTAGTCTTCGTCCATCGATAAGACAGCCATAAATGCTTCTTGTGGAATTTCGACAGAACCAACCATCTTCATGCGCTTTTTCCCTTCTTTTTGTTTTTCTAACAATTTTTTCTTACGGGAAATGTCACCACCATAACATTTTGCTAAGACGTTTTTGCGCAGCGCTTTAATGTTTGTACGCGCGATGACTTTGCTACCAATTGCTGCTTGCACAGGAATTTCAAATTGTTGTTTTGGAATTAAATCTTTCAATTTAACCGTCATGGCGTTGCCGCGATTATATGCAAAGTCTTTATGCACGATAATGCTAAGCGCATCGACAACTTGACCATTTAATAAAATGTCGAGTTTTTGCAGATCGGATTTGCGATAGCCACTGAACTCATAGTCAAAACTTGCATATCCTTTTGTTGCACTCTTCATGCGGTCAAAGAAATCAAAGATGATTTCAGAAAGCGGCATTTGATAGACAAGTTCCATACGCGTATCATCGAGGACTTGTAAATCGACATATTCACCACGTTTTTTCTGACAAAGATCCATCATCGTTCCCACGTATTCTTTTGGAACTAAAATTTCGCATTTAACATAAGGTTCTTCGATAAAATCGATTTTTTGTGCTGGTGGCAATGCTGCTGGGTTATCGATTTCTTCCACTGTGCGATCTGTTTTATGCACGCGATAAATAACGGATGGTGAAGTGGCAATTAAATTTAAGTTGTATTCACGCTCTAAACGCTCTTCGACAACATCCATATGCAATAAGCCTAAAAAGCCACAACGGAAGCCAAATCCAAGCGCTTGGGATGTTTCTGGTTCAAATTGCAAAGATGCATCGTTAAGTTGCAGCTTTTCTAATGCTTCTTTTAAATCGTCATAACGAGCATTGTCGACAGGATAAATACCGGCATACACCATTGGCTGCATTTCTTTATATCCCGCTAAAGCTTCTTTTGCAGGACGATCGGCTAATGTGATCGTATCCCCGACACGAACGGTTTTAATATCTTTAACGGATGCTGCAATCCATCCTACATCACCTGTTTTTAACGATTGTTTATTCAACATTTTTGGCGTACGTACACCAAGTTCTGTGACTTCATATTCTGCTTGTGAAGCCATTAAGCGAATTTTATCGCCAACTTTAACTTCTCCATTTTTAATTGATACCCAAGCGATAACGCCTTTATAAGCATCATATACAGAGTCGAAAACTAACGCTTGGAGCGGTTCTTGAACATCGCCTGTTGGCGCTGGCAATTTCGCGACGATTTGTTCTAAAACTTGATCGACGTTCAATCCTGATTTAGCGGAAATCTCAACTGCTTCACTGCAATCTAAGCCGATTAAGTTTTCGATTTCTTCTTTGACAACATCTGGTTGGGCACTTGGTAAATCGACTTTATTTAATACTGGCAAAATCTCTAAGTCGTTTTCTAATGCTAAATAGACGTTAGCCATCGTTTGTGCTTGCACACCTTGGGCAGCATCGACAACTAAAATTGCCCCTTCGCAAGCTGCAAGTGAACGTGATACTTCATAAGAGAAGTCCACGTGACCTGGAGTGTCGATTAAATGGAATAAATAGTCTTGTCCATCTTTGGCATGATAAACGAGTTCTACCGCATTTAATTTAATCGTAATTCCGCGTTCTCTTTCCAAATCCATTGAATCGAGAATTTGTGATTTCATTTCTCTTTTTTCAACCGAATCTGTCAGTTCTAAAATTCGGTCCGCTAATGTCGATTTTCCATGGTCAATATGAGCGATAATTGAAAAATTTCGAATATTCTTTTGATCCAAGTTATTCCCCCGCTTTCTTATTGATCAGACTTCTGCCTTTGCCATTGATGAAGTCGGCAGATTTCATAATTGATTTTCCTTCTGGCTGTACTTCGTCTAACAAGAAGATTCCTTCATGGCCACCCATCGCAAATTGTTTTTTGCTGAAGGCGAAGAACACGCCAATGCCTGGAGTTTCACCAGGTTGATAGCGTACAGAAAGAAGTTTAAGTTTAGCACGATCAGCAATCACATAACCACCAGGCGTATAAGAAAGCGCGCGGATCGCATTAAGCAATTGCGTATCTGTCATATTTAAATCGAGTTGTTCTTCTTCTTTTGAGATCTTGTCGGCATGAGTTGCTTGCGCATCGTCTTGTGGAATAAATTCAATTGTTCCTGCTAAAAGTTCATCGAGGTGTTTAACAATTAATTCTCCAGCAAGTTTACCCATCTTTTCAAACAATGAAGTGGTGTTGTCGCTTGGGGCGATTTCAATTTCAGCCATTGCGGCAACTGGACCAGTATCCATTCCTGCTTCCATTTTCATCAACGACATACCGCTCACTGTTTTGCCATCATAAATGGCGCGCTGAATTGGTGCAGCACCACGATACTCTGGCAAGAGTGATCCATGCAAATTGACACATCCATGCTTTGGTGCATCTAATACTTCTTGCGGTACGATTTGACCATACGCGCAAGTAATAATTAAATCTGCATGTTCATCCACAACGGGTTGAAAGTCATTGCGGATTTTTTCCGGTTGAAAAACTGGAATGTTATATTGAAGGGCAAGTTGTTTCGTTGGACAAGCTTGTAAAGTCCCTTTACGACCGACTTTACGATCTGGTTGGCAGATGACTAAAGAAATATTGGCATGAGCATCTAATAGTGCTTGTAAGACATCTGCAGCAATTTGGGGAGTCCCCATAAAAATAATTTTGGAATTCACAAGGAATAACCCCCTTTCCGATGAGATATTATAACCGATCATTTCGTGTTTTGTTGCATTGTAAAATGCACTTTGTTATAATTTCAAAGCATTATGTCAGGAGGTGTACTCGTGCCACAGATTAAACAGCAAAAAAAGCGTGTTCTCACGAATAATAAAGCAAGAAGCCGCAACGTTTCCCAAAAATCAGCTTTAAAAACAGCTATCAAAAAAGTGTTAGTTGCTGTAGAAGCTCAGGATAAAGAAGCAGCAGTTGCAGCTTACGCAGCAGCATGTTCTAAATTAGACAAAGCTGTCGCAAAAGGTTTCAAGCATAAAAACTATGCTTCCAACCAGAAATCTAGACTTGCTCAAGCTGTAAACTCTATTCAATAAAAACACGGTATCACTTCGATATCGTTTTTTATTGACACAGATTTACGTCAATATATAACTTTTCAAGTTACGAAATGAAAATGAAAGCGCAGAGAATATGAATTTAATTTTGTTTCTCTGCGCTTTTATAATGTTCATTTGTTCGATCGTGAAATCGTTTGTTCTAAAGTACTAAATCCAAAATGGATCACAAAGACAAAATGATTCATTTTTGGCCAACGAGAAATTCTCTTTGCGTCATTTCCCTTTTCAAACGATTAACGATCTTTCTTTATCCAATCTTTTATGAATTCAATTTTCTCGATTTAAAATTGCCATTGGTCTTGTTTTGATTGTTGATCATCGATTTGCAGGATGAAATTTTCAAATGCTGTATCGCGATCGACGCCGCTTTTAATCGCTTGATCGAGTTTTGATAGCGTCGCCAAATTGTCTAAAAGTTGATTCGCACTAAAATTTCTTGCATTTTTCATCGTATTCCAGATTCGGCCTGAAGAAGCATTTAATTCGTTCATAATGTCTTCTTTGCGATATCCTTCATCCATCAAGACGCGAACTTGATACACAAAGCGAATCTGGCTGGCCAATAAACCAACGATTGCTGATGGCTCCATATTCTGCGCTCTAAAATTTCGATACAACTCTAATAATAAAACGCGATTTTTCGCAAATAGCGCATTGGTCATTTTAAAGACATCTTGCGTTGGCTCAACAGTCGTTAATGCTTTGACATCTTCATACTTCAAATCTTGGCTATATAAAGCAAGCTTATCTAATTGACTGGCAATCACAGGGGATGAAAAACCGACATTTTGACAAAAGTATTCAAAACCACGGGAATCCATTTTCATATGGCGCTCTTTCATCATCGTCTCAACTTCGTTAGCCAAACTTTTTTCATCTAATGGCATGCAGTTGATCACGGCTGCTGTTTGTTGGAGTTGTTTGACTAGTTTCTTTCTTGTATCTAGTTTTTTTGCATCCAACAACAAAACGATGACTTTATCTGCAGCTAGTCTAGGCACAATGCGTTCTAGTTCTAGCGGCGTATCGTTTTTCGCACCTAAAAAAGAGGCATGATCTAAAATAACCATTGGTTTTTCTGCGAATAAATTATAAGAATCCAAGACGTTTTCAATGACATCCGGATCATCTTTTTGACAATCAAAGCGATCGATTTGATCACAATTCTCTTTGCGTTTAATGGTCTCTAATTTATATTCACGTCTTGATGAATCTTCACCATGCAATATATAAACCATGTCCATCTCCTCCTTTTTTTGAATAAACCTTAACCAATAAGATTCAATCTTGATCTATTGTAACAAATGAGCGAATTGAACATGCATAAATAAACTTACCGGAAGGTCAACATCAAGTTTGCCACTATTATTCCACTTAATATTCAACCCAAGTTTTTTCGCTTAAAACACCATTTGTAAAATGACCTTCGATGCCGACCATGAAAGAATCTTCATTTGGTTTCCACTTAATTGGATATACAGCTTTTAGCAAAACGAAAAAAGAGGCTGTAACCACCTAGATGATTGAGAAATTCTCAAAATCTTGGTGTCTGTTACAGTCTCTTCATGTTTAGCGAACAGATTCAATTGTCACTTCGTAAGGTTCTTCTACACCTTTCACTTCAACTGTATCTCCAGGTCTCTTGTCTAAGATTGCTTTGACAAGTGGTGTTTCGTTGGAAATCTTGTTGTTGAAAGGATCGGCTTCGATCGTACCTACGATACTGAATGTCATCGTAGAGCCATCAGTATTATCTTTGATTGTTACAGTAGAACCTAAACGAACTGTTTTCGTTCCACCTTCTCCTTCTTCGATAATCTGAGCATTTTTGATTAAACTTTCAAGTTCTTTAATACGACCTTCAACACGAGCCTGATGATCACGCGCAGCATCATAATCGGCGTTTTCAGATAAGTCACCTTGCGCACGAGCTTCTTGAAGTTCGACAATAACTTCCGGTCTTACGACATGGACAAGATTCTCAAGTTCGGCACGAAGCTCTTCGAGACCTTCCTGAGTAACAAAAATTTTTTCAGCCATGTTTATCCTCCAAATTTAAAGCTTAGAAATTGTATCACAAATATTTGTTGATGTTTATTGTAAGCGCAAGTTAAATCGATCAATGTTTGCTTCATGCTCTTCGAATGTACGAGCAAAGTGTGTTTTTCCATCACCATAGATATCGGCAACGAAATATAAATAATCGTTTTGCGCTGGATTTAAAGCAGCACTAATCGCATCACGTCCAGGGTTTAAAATCGGACCAATTGGCAATCCTGGATTGAGATACGTATTGTATGGAGATTGAATATCCGTATTCGTTTCGCATTGTTCACTTGATTCAAATTGATCATAGAGTGCATAACATACCGTTACTGAGCTGCCTAATGGCATTCCAGAATTCAAACGATTATGAAATACACCGGAAATGTCTGGCATATCGCTAGGATTGCCGCTTTCAAATTGAATAATACTTGCGAGGGTAATAATTTCTTGCAAGCTATAAGGTGAAGCATCAATCTGTGGCTGGAATTCAGTAATTACAGCTCCAAATTGATCTAATAACATGCGTGTGACTTGATCTTCATTCATGTTTAAATCGACATGATATGTTTCTGGGAACAAGTATCCTTCTAATTTAACGAAGTATTGATCATTAGCAAGTACGGCAGGATCAATAAACCAATAGGTTTGCGCCAAATCGTTGATATACGCTTCATCATTCCATAAACGCAATAATTCATCACGATTTAAATGCGGCAAACTATTAGACAAAATTGTCGCAATATCTTTTGCCCATTTTCCTTCTGGAATTGTTACTGCCGCATAGCTTTGTAAAGCATTATTCGGATCAGAGAGTTTCGCAAAGATTTCTTTTGCGGACATCGATTTGGACAGTTCAAACGTTCCAACATAAAGTGGGAAATCATTCAGTTTTGTATAAATCTTGGACGCAAGTTTACTTTGAATGAGTCCCGCTGCTTCTAATTTATCAATAACGATATTTTGCGTATCTCCTTGAGCAACTTCGATTGCGATTGTTTCTTCGGTTGTGGAAACAGGTTTTAGTGCGGAACTATACCAAAAATAACCGCCGCCAGCTCCACCAATCATCAAACATAAAATTACTAGAAATACGATCAATCCAACGTGGCTTTTTCTCTTTTTTCTTCTTCTAGTCATCCGTTAATTCCTCGTCTGAGGCAAACGTATTAATGACTTCATCCACCATGTCCCATTCTTCATCTGTTTCAATGGGTAAAAGTTCACCTTCATCGTTGTAAGCAGATGCATAGACTTCACCAGTGTCATTATCTGGGTCTTGAAATACAACATAAGACTTGTTGTAGTCTGTACTGTCAAATGTGAAAAGAATAATCATTCTTTTTTCGTTTCCATCTTGGTCTTTGACGTACAAAGAATTAGAGTCAATCATGTTTTTTCTCCTTTATTGATTGTGGTTGTTCATCCTAGTTGAGTAAGACAAACGGACGCTCTTTCCAAGCGATTGTAAAAAAAGAGGCAAAAAACTATGTTTTGCCTCTGGAAAGCAGAATTAGAACGAGACAAGCCCGCCATTTTGCCGGTCCAAATAGCTTTGCAGAATTTGGACAGCTGCCATTTGATCAATGACTTTCTTTCGTTTCTTCCGGGAGACATCGGCGGAAATTAAGATCTTCTGGGCTGCAACGGTTGTTAAACGTTCATCCCACATATCGACTTGAATTCCCTCGTCTTCCAACATTTTTTTAAAGTTTAAGCAGATTTCCCCGCGAATGCCAATATCACCATTCATGTGTTTAGGAAGTCCCAAAACGACTTTTTTCACTTTGTTTTCGTGCAAGATTTCTAGCACGCCTTCTAAACACTTTTCATAATCATCACTTGGAAATCGTACTGTTGTAATTGCGCGCGCAATCATCCCGAGTGGATCAGACATTGCCACACCACACGTAACGGATCCTAAATCGAGGCCAATAATTCTTTCCATTCTCGATTATTTCTCCAGATATGCACGAACAAGTTCTTCAATGATTTCGTAACGTTCAATTTTTTGAATCGTATTGCGAGCATCTTTGTAGGAGGAGATATAGGCTGGATCAGCACTGATTAAATAACCAGCGATCTGGTTTTCAGTGTTATATCCTCTTTCCTCAAGCGCATCAGATACTTCACGAAGAATTTTTTTAATGTTCTCACGACGAATTTTTTCCGTTGTAAACATTACTGTTTCTGTAATTTGAGCCATGTTGCACCCTCCTTAAAAACATAAACAATATGCCTTATTATTTTAGCTTAAAAGTGACGGAAGTTGTCCAAATCATGCAAATAAAGCACTTTCATTTGGAATTTAGTGCCACTTTCATTCGAATTACGGCCTTTTTTTGGTCTTGCGTCACAAATCGATTTGCGTTTTGTCTGCAAAGTTTTATGCGCAAATCAAGTGATTCATTGTGAACCATCAAGGATTAACGTCCTATTTAGTGGATATGACGTTTGTTTCGATTGCCATTATTATAGCACCATCACCAACAAATCTCTTCATTAAAAGCTTGATGACTTCATTACTTCAATACGAAAATTCAAACATTTGTTTTTAACTCATCAACAAAGATGGCAATTGTGTTTATACCATATTCTAGTCGCGTAAAAGAACGCAAAAAAGAGCTGGACAAGTCATTGACTCATTCAGCTCGATTTCTATTTTGATCGATTAAAGAGCTTCAATTGTTGAAAGCGCCTGGTTAAGGGCTTCGTTAATTTTAGCTGCGTTGGATCCACCAGCTTGAGCAAGATCTGGTTTTCCGCCGCCTTTTCCTTCTGTTGTTAATGCAGCAGCTTTAACTAAGTTACCAGCATGAACACCACGTTTAACAGCTTCTTTACCAGCACCGGCAACGAGTGTTAAGCGGCCATCGTTATTGGAGATCAATAAAATAACCATCTGGTCATCTTGGCCTTTAAGTGTTGAAACGATTTCTTTGAGTGCTTTTCCATCCATTGCTGGAACTTCGCGAACTAAAGCGTGGAATCCGTTGATATCTTTAGCATCGCGTGCCCATTCTTTAGATTTGAACGCAAATAATTGATTTTTCAGATCTGCAATTTCTTTTTGCATATCTTTCATCTGATCAAAAGTTGCATCGATTTTTGTATCGAGGTTTTTGATGCCTTTGGATTTTGCGGTTCTTGCGATATGTTCGAGCATTCTTTGTTGAGTTGCGAAATCATCGTAAGCTGCTTTTTTCGTTTTTGCAGTGATACGACGTGTATCGCTTCCGATGGATTCTTCACCAACGATTTTTAACACACCGATTTCTCTAGTGTTATCGACGTGGCATCCAGCACAGAATTCGCAAGATACATTACCCATTGTGACAACGCGTACTTCATCACCGTATTTTTCATCGAATAATGCAGTTGCGCCTGTCTTTTTCGCATCTTCAATTGCCATGATTTCACGAGTAACAACATGAGCATCGTTGATCATCACATTCACGCGATTTTCGATATCTGCTAATTGTTCTTCAGTTAATTTTTCACGGTAGTTGAAGTCAAAACGTAAGTAGTCAGGTCCAACAAAGCTTCCTGCTTGGTGGATTGAATCACCTAATACTGCTTTAAGTGCAGACTGCAATAAGTGTGTTGCAGAGTGGTTAGCAGTTGTATCTAAACGACGTTTTGCATCAACGATTTGTTTTACTAAATCGCCATGATGTAAAATGCCTTCTTCAACTTCGATTTGGAGTAAATGTTGTTTGTTTCTTGTTTTAATACCATCTAAAACGTGAGCTTTGAAATGATCGCCAACGATCACACCTGTATCAGCAACCTGACCACCGGATTGAACGTAGAATGGAGTAACGTCACAAATAATTTGACCTTCACCATCTAATTCTTCGACCATTTTGCCTTCTTTGTTGAATAAAGCGATGACATGACCTTCATCTTCTAAATGATCATAGCCAGTGAATTCGCAATGTTCAGCAAAATTCATGAGTTCTTCATTTTGAGTTGCGAAAGAATCTTCTTTGCTTCTAGCTGCACGAGCGCGTTCTTTTTGTGCTTGCATTTGCACATCAAAATCTTCACGATCAGCGCGTAAGCCGTTTTCTTGCGCGATTTCTTGAGTCATTTCAAATGGGAAGCCATAAGTGTCATACAATTTGAATGTCACTTCACCAGATAATTTTCCATTTTTTGCTTTAGCGATTTCTTCATCTAATAAAGCTTGACCATTTTTCAAAGTTTTCTTGAATAATTGTTCTTCTTGACGAATTGTCTTTTTGTTTTCTTCGATTGTATCCATCAAGTATGGATAGAAGTCTTTCATGTTTTCGGAGACAACATCGACTAATTTGTAGAGGAATGGTTCATCTAAACCGAGTTTTAAACCAAAACGAACAGCACGGCGCAATACACGTCTTAATACATATCCGCGTCCGGAGTTCGAGAAGTTTGCACCATCAGAAAGCGCAAAGACTAATGTACGGATGTGGTCAGCAATAACGCGGAATGCCATCTTGTTATCGCCTTCGTATTTTACGTTTGCTAATTTTTCTGTTTCATGGATGATTGGCAAGAATAAGTCGGTATCGAAGTTCGTTTCGCCATCTTGAATTAAAGCGACTAAACGTTCTAAGCCCATACCTGTATCGATATTTTTCTGTGGTAATTCTTTGTAGTCTTTACGATCGATTGTTGGATCGCAATCATATTGGCTGAATACGACGTTCCATACTTCGATGTAACGGTCGTTTTCCATTTCTTCAAAGAATAATTTTTCGCCAAGACCTTCTGGATCATATTTTTCTCCACGGTCATAGTGAATTTATGTGTCT
>JAUMZN010000019.1:11637-19747 GCA_030528085.1 Erysipelotrichaceae bacterium
TGGACCACCTGGACCTTTACCAATTTCCCAGAAGTTTTCTTTTGTCTTTAAGATGTGGCTTGGATCAACGTGGCACACTTCAGTCCAAATGCGATAAGCTTCATCATCATCTGTATACACAGTGATATAAAGTTTTTCTGGATCAAATCCAATCCATTCTGGGCTTGTTAAAAATTCCCATGCAAATGGAATCGCTTCAGCTTTGAAATAATCACCAATTGAGAAGTTTCCTAACATTTCAAAGAATGTGTGGTGACGAGCTGTTTTCCCTACGTTTTCGATATCGTTTGTACGAATAGATTTTTGCGCATTGGCAATACGATTTTTCTTTGGTTTTTCACTGCCGTCAAAATATTTTTTAAGGGCCGCAACACCCGCATTAATCCATAATAAAGTTGGATCGTTATGTGGAACTAAACTTGCTCCTGGTTCAATCATGTGCCCTTTAGATTCAAAGTAATCTAAGAACATTTGACGAACCTGATTCCCTGTCAGTTGTTTCATCGTTTTCTCCTTTTTTTATGTATTCATCGAAAGTTTGCATGCAAACTTTGATTAACTCGTGGTGATGGTTGCTTTTTTGGATAAATAAAAAACGCCCCTGTTTCCAGGAACGTTGACACGCGATACCATCCCGGTTTGTTCATGTATAAATACATAAACACCCTTAATTACTCCGTTATCGCTGGAAGCGGCAACTCCAGGGTAGCTTCGACAGGTTTCCAGGCAGCTTTTCACCAACTGCTGCTCTCTAAACTGGAAGAGATCTGTGTACTCGTCCCTTTCTTCACTGCATATCGCATTATAGACTGAAGGTCTAGTTCAAGCAAATCTTTTGTCAATCGGCTTGAACAAATTGAAATGTTTTGAATAAATTTTGAACAAAATCTTGCTTATTCAAAACTCAATACTTCGCTTGTATCAAATAATTCATCATCGGCTACTGGATCTGCAAAAAGCACTGGATCTGCAAATATGCCATGCGAACGCACCGGCAGCTGACGAATCAATTTGCATAGATCTTGTTTTGTCGCACTTTGCCAAACTTGATCTAAACGCATTGGCAATGTCGTGATGCGTCGACTTGTCGCAATGCGTTTAACGCCTTGACGAAACAGTTGTTCATCGCCAACGATCGTCAAATTCTTTTTCGCACGGGAAATCGCGGTATATAAAAGACGCTTCTTTAACATACCTGCACCATTGCGATCAGCGACAACACAGACATCTTGGTATTCAGAACCTTGGGCTTTATGGATCGAAATGCACCAAGCATGACTAATCGTTTCTAATAAATTCGATTTTTCAACTTCTAAAGTTTCCTCTCCAAACTGACACCACAACGTTTTGGTCACCGGATCAACTTGTGTGATCGTTCCAATATCGCCATTAAAAGCATTGATTTCCGGATGGTTGACCTTCAAAAGAATTTTGTCATCTTTGCGGAAATATACTTCTTTACGGCCATTTTCAGTCACGATATAAGTCGCTAGCTGTTCTTTTAGGGGGTGGAATGGATTGACGAGATTTTGCATCATCGCATTGAGCGCATAAATGCCGCTTTGTCCATCGTATTTAGGCGCAAGAATTTGGATATCATCAGGATGTTCTTGTTGAAGAACTAGATTTTCAACTAAAGGGAGTGTTGAACTTTCATTGCACTCTAACATCACTACGGGATCGATAAATTCAATCTCTTTAAAGTTGCGAATTTGATCCGCTAAAATTGAAATTCCACTGCCTTCTTTTTGGCGGTACAGCTTTTTTAAATGCACAACTGGAACTTTATTGGACACAATTAAATCATTGAGCACATTTCCCGGTCCGACACTTTCCAACTGTTCTTCATCGCCGATCAATAAAATCTGGCAATAATCCTCAATTCCTCTAAGCAAGCTCGAAAACAAACGTGAATCGACCATCGAAAACTCATCGACGATAATATAGTCTGCTTTAAGCGGATTGGATTCATTGACGCCAAATACATTGGATTCAAAATCCCATTTTAAAAGGGAGTGAATCGTTTGGGCTCTGCGATTCGTCAACTCCTTCATCCGTTTTGCGGCACGTCCTGTTGGTGCACATAAAACAACAGTTGAAGAAGGTTCTAAAATTTTCAGCGTATCGAGAATTCCTTTTAAAAGTGTACTTTTCCCAGTCCCCGGACCACCATTTAAAATCATGATCGAGTGGCTGAAAAACTGTTCGATCGCCTTTTTTTGCGTATCATCGTACGAAATATTATTTTTCTGTTCAACTTGGGCAATCGTTTCATATAAGACATCAAGATCAGGCTGATCAACTTCAAATGTATGTTGATATAGCGCATTAGCAATCACTTGTTCAGCATTATATTGCTCAATCAAATAAATGTATTGACCATCGCAAATCACTAAACCCATCTCTTCAAGCTGCTCTACCGCAAACATCACTTGTTCAATGCTCAACTGCGCATGTTGGCAAAATACGCCAATTGGAATTGTTGTACAGCCAAATTGATACGTGATCTTTTGAATTTGATCATATACTTCCGCTTTAAGGCGCATTGGATCATCTTTAGCAAGATGAAAGACATTGGCAATCCGTTTCGATGATTCATAGCCAAATCCCGATAAATAGTAGTAAGGATAGAAAGGATCTTCTTTAAGCTTGTCCAATGCTTGATCAGGCAATTTTTGTAGGCGCGTAACATCTTTTTGGGGAATCCCCGCTTTTAAAAGACGCGAGATTTGAATACTTTTCGGATTTTTCAATAACGGCTTAGCTACTTTAGAAGCCATTTCTGGAGATAAATTGCACGTATCCACTAAAAGATCAGGATTGGCAATCACTAAATCAATCGCATCCTCACCTAGAGCATCATAAATCTTTTTTGCTGTTGTCTTGCCGACGCCCGCAAATAAGCTCGAAGAAAAAAACTTTACGATCTCTGATTCATTGGCAGGAGCAGAAACTACCATCGCCTTCATGACTTTGAGCTGCTCACCATAAGTTGGATGAACGGTCATTTCCCCTTCTAATTGAAAATACAAACCGACTTCGCAGCCCGGTACAACACCAATAAAGCGAACGATCTTTTTATTGGCGCCATTTCTTAAGCTGCCAATATAAAAGTCTGTATTTGGACGATTGTAGAATATGCGTTCAACCTTTCCTTCCACAACAATGCGATCAGCCATGGTAGGATTGGTCCGCCTTATTTTTAATTTTTTCGAAGACATTTTCGTCTTGGATATAAACTTGTTCGATCACACCGCCGCCAAGGCATTTGTCGCCATCATAGAACACAGCTTCTTGACCTGGTGTAACAGCTGAACTTTTTTGTGGGTAATACACATTTGCGCAATCGCCTTCGACTTCCAATTCAATAGGAATATCTTTTTGACGATATCTAAATTTAACTGTGCAATGTTTTGGGAATTCGTAATTTTCATCCACGATCCAGTTGATCTTTTCAACGCGGCAGCGATCGGAATCAAGCCATTGCTTGTTGTCGACTTTTGCGGCATATAAGCGATTCGTTTGAACGTCTTTACCCGCAATAAACCAAGGGCCAGCAAAACGGTCGATATGCAAACCTTTGCGCTGACCGATTGTGTAATAGAGAACACCTTGGTGTTTGCCTAACACTGTTCCTGTTTCTAAATCGATAATTTCCCCTTCTTTAGCAGGCAGGTAGTTTGATAAAAATTGACGGAAGTTTCTTTCACCGATAAAGCAAATTCCTGTCGAATCTTTCTTTGTCATCACGCTGTCGAGATTTAACATTGCTGCGATTTTGCGCACTTGTGGTTTGATCAAAGTCCCTAAAGGGAAGATCGTTTTGGATAAAGCTTCTTTAGCAACTTGCGCTAAGAAGTATGTTTGGTCTTTATTTAAATCTGTCGCTCTTGCCAGCCAAGTGAAGTCATTTTCCACTTGAATGGAGCAATAGTGGCCTGTTGCAATCGCATCAAAACCGTTTTTCATTGCGTAATTAAAGAACGCATCGAATTTAATAAATTGGTTGCATAAAATGTCTGGGTTTGGTGTGCGTCCCCGTTCATATTCCTTCAAGAATGTCGAGAACACATCATCCCAATATTCACGGACAAAATCGACGCGCAGCAGCGTTAAGCCTAATTTGTCAGCTACCGCTTGGGCGTCATGATAGTCTTGTTCTTGAGGACAAACATCATTTAACAAATCAGGGTTGCCCGCAACATCGCCATTCGCAAATGAGTCCCAGTTGCGCATAAAGCAACAAGTGACATCAAATCCTTGTTCTTTTAATACCCAAGCTGCAATCGCACTATCGACTCCGCCGCTCAGTCCTAAAAGAACTTTAATTTCTTTTGGATCCTTTTTTGTTACACCACTTGGAATAATTGGCGTACCGACAAGTTCTTGTTCTAAAACATCTAAATTTGTTTCTTCACTCCAATTGACTGTCATGTGTGTTCCTCAACTTTCTATTTATACGGATTGTTCATCTCGTTCATGTCTAAATAAAATCAAATCTATTTTAATCAATTTGCATCGTCATATGGCTATGCAAAACGTTTCTCAATAACAAAAGTATCGATGATGCCAATAAGCAATATTTAAATGGCTTTTTTCTATTGTTTTGCACTCAATTTTCATCACAAACAAAAAAGCCTTTTTACATCATAACCGATTTATCATCATTTTTTGCGTGCAAATCAAAATTTTGTTTGAACAAGAAAAAATCCGGATTTTCATCCGGATTTTTCCGCTAGTCTTGGTCTTCTTCAGTAGGATCAATTGGAACAAAAGTAATCTTCAGTTCCATACCGAGACCTTTAGCTAGCCGTTTTAGCAATTTTAAAGATGGATTACGAGTTCCTCGTTCCAATTTGGAGATATCTCCCTGATCAATGCCAGTTCGTCTTGCTAATTCAGTTTGCGTAATATTGAGTTTCTCTCGTGTATCATGAATAGCTTGAAATACGGAGTACTCTGGGCTTCCCTTATCAAGGTCAACGCGTGCAGGTTTTTTTGACATCACTTTTTTCCTGCTTCTCAAATGAAGTAACGTTTTGGCATTACTGTACTTCATACTCATAATACGAACAAACGAGATTTTCGTATTACAGTACGCATAAAATCTCACTCTGCTAAGCGGTACTCATCTTCTTTTTCCAATCAAAAAGGAAGAGTTATAAAAGAATCCACAAAGCGCTTTGAGAAGCTTTTCCTTTCTATAAAATTCTTCTTTTCAATCTGTGGCATTTCCCTGATCCTTAAAAAATACGCCAGATTTTAAACAATAATTTCTACGTGGCTGCGCACAAAGTGAACCGTGCAGAGCACCACAAAATAAAACTTGAATGATCCGAGGATCGTGTCGCAATGAATTTCAACAAACCGTCTATGTCTGACCGTTGCTTTTCATCCATAGCAAGATAAACGTTAACCACACAAATTTTCTTCTGTCAATTTCAGTTTATTATCGAGAGTAAAGTCAAGTTTTCGTACCATTAGTCGTTTCTAAGGGTACATAAATTGAGTTATTTTTATCTTTTCTTAATGCCGATCGATTTTATGACACAAAATAAGTTATAAATGCTATTTTTTTGTTTTCTTAAGCTAATTTCTAATAGAATTGCATTTAATTAATTTTGATTTTAAACATCGCGTTCTATAACTTTATATAGATTATATCCTGTTCTTTTAAAATTATATATCATCTCTATCAAGTCATTTGAAAATGTATTTTATATGCGTTACTGACGCTAAAATAATTCGTAAAAGCATCCTGTGATCACACAAATAGAACGTTTCATTGTTCATTTCATCTGCAAAAACGTTGCAAAAGACTTTTCTTTTGTAAAATGACGATCAACAACATTTTTTGTATAATTCGTGAACACGAAAATCCGTATTGATTCATCTGAACGGATGTTAATTTAAATAAAATCGAAACCGTAACAATGGCCATCTTCGAAAAAGGAACATAAAAAACACATTAAAATTGATCATCTCCAGTGAACAGAAAGTTATAATTCATATATATCAAAAACTAAATATTGGCTATGTTTACCTACATGATCGTTATTCATGAAGTCATTGGCCAGGAAAAATTAAGATGTAAATTCCTCTCTTCTCCCCTTTCTTTGAATCAAGAACGAAATTTCATTTTATCGTGTCGTTTTATGCTCAAAACATTCACGCTTCATAGAAATGAACCACTCTTGTAGTTTTTGTCTTTGGATACTTTAAATTTGCGAAATTATAAATTTTTCGATTTCACTAATTATTTAGATGATGAAAATGAATTCAATACAATGAAGGTCTAGCTTCTTCATTAAAAATTGATATTAAACAATATACCACGATTAAAAGTCTTCGCTTAAACAATCACAACAGCTTGCCACCAGCATCCATAACAAAGCATAGGCAACAATTTTAAAGTTTAAAAATTTGAACAAATTGAGACTGAACTTTTCCTCATCGCCCGATCAATTTAAGAAAGAAGCGAAAATGGTGATAGCAATTTTCTAAGATCAATTTGGCAGGAAAATGGAATCCAAAATTCAAAATCCATTAAAAAAAGCATTCGTTATTATGTATATATCATTCATTTCTAGTTAAAATACATCAAAAATTTTTGATTAATCAATGAATATATATCACGAATAAGCGCAAAAATACGCCCATTAAAGGAATTAAAACCATTTTTTAAATTATTTAGAGTTCTTTATAATTCAAATGTATTATTTATTATATATTTATGATCATATTAAACGTTTTCGTCTGAGTGATAATAGCTCAATTTCAGTCGTCCTAAATCACGTAGATTTTTCCTTTTTTTTAGAAAAAAATAACTAATATATACAAACAATTCATTAATATATGACATATCAAAATCTATAAATCATTTCATTTTTTATTCACGATCGAAAAGGCTTTTTACTTGAATATGCAAATCGATTGTCTTAAAAACAATTAGGTTTTTCAACATTCAAAACTCAACCCCTAAACACTGAACACTCAATCTCATCGTTCACTCATGGAACTCTTCTTTATGATTACTATCTATTCCACATCAATTGACACGAAACAAAGTGTGATGCAAAAAAAAAATAGCCTTTTGATATGGAATTTCCATAACAACATGGCTACTGAATTGAAACCAATAGTTCATTTTCAATTTAAGTTACTATGATTTGATATTGGCATATACCAATACGTATTCATCCCATACAAGTAGCAACGGGCACCTTTAGGCATCTGCGTGATCGCGTTAAACACGTTATAATAATCACCAACACCTTGGGCGATTGCCAACGTTCCTAAAGAAATAAGTGTAGGCGCGATCATCCAATCCTGAAACAACAAACCAAAAATCCAAGGAATAAATCCAAATACAATATTGGGCAAAAGCGACATGAAGACAAAACGGGATTTACTGAATGTTTCTGTTCCGGTCACAAAAAGCATACCTTTATCGAACGCAGTATACAGTTCTACATCCTCTTTAAAACAAATCGCATGTAAAAACTCGTGCGGCAGCAATACGACAAAACTCAAAACAAAACCAATAAGAGAAGGTATGGACGTTAACTCAAAATTTTTGCACAAGGCGATATCGATTATGAATAAAACCACCAAGATCACAAAAGCAAGAATATTCATATATAAAGATAATTTATTGAAATCATCTATTTCTTTAAATTTGACCGCTCCAGGCTCATGCGGATGTTTAGGTAAACTATCCAGGTCACCATTGAATTCTTTTTTATATTGTAATTTCATAGGCAGATTCTCCAATTGATTTAATTTTAAAAGATCACTGATTTCCAGTCCACAAATAAGTGCTTTGCTTGGTGAGATTGTCTTCTTAAACAATATAAGAGTGGAATTTGCTTATACACTTTGTTACTATTCACACGGTGCCTAAATCGCGATATATAGAAAAAAAGGAACACATTCATTTTTCCACGTAAAAACCCCCGGGAAAATTTGTGTTCCTTTTATTATTGACAAATAGATTTATTCAACTTTGGATGCTTTAGGCGTTGGATGGGCATAAATCTCCTTACAGACCTGATAAACTACAACTTTCCCAAGGTGTGGAACTATATTCAGAAGCATCTATTCATGCTTA
>JAUMZN010000020.1 GCA_030528085.1 Erysipelotrichaceae bacterium
AAATATCATTTTACGCTTTATATAAAGCATATTTTAGTTATTCAGCAAATACTAATTAAATATCGAGTTAAAACGTTGTCTTTGCATTGGCGGCAAAGCGTTGTATTCATTGAACTCGTGCTGCTTTTGATTACGCCTTTTGTGCAACTCGATTTTTTAGCAAACAGCTTAGTTTCGTTTGCGTGTGCAATGCAACTGCAATCTTTTAGAAAAGTGCATGGATATCCGTTTGCGTCTACGATGTGCATCGGCAACTTGCGAAGCGGATTAGATCATTTAGTTTGTTTTTTTGAAACAAAAGATGCAAACAAACTGGCGCAAGCATTTCAGTATTTTAGAATTATTCTGATCTTCATTATTGGAGCAGGACTTGGAAAATGGGCAAGTGATATCTTTGGTCTTTACGCGATATGGGGCAGTGTTTTATTGTTGTTGTTTGCCTGGGCATTGATGTTTTTAGATCCTCATCCATCTATTCCACTTGAAGACTAATGAATAAGGCGTTTTGAGCATTAGCGTCTATAAAAGGGAATTATGTACAGAAAAAGGGCTGGTTCCTTTCGGTTCCAGCCCTTGAGATGTTCGGATATAAGTTTGATCAGTTTTTTGACTGCTTCACTTTAGATCTCTCTAGTGAATTTTATTTTCAGTCAGTCAACTTTTTTGTCCCTCCTGAATGATTTTTTTATTTGGACTTTTCAATCTCTAATCTCTTTCTTCTCTTTTCCTGTTCACTTCTTTTTCGTTTCTTATGTTTCTCATGAATCAGGTAAGTTTTTTTCCTTTTATCCTTTTTGATCTTTCGATCCTCATCTGATTTCTTTACACCAAATTCTGGATTTTTAAAGGCTGATTTTCATTTTCTTAACTATTCTTTTTACGAATTGTTTTTCAATCGTTTTTTCTAAATCCTATAATCTTTTTTCTACTTCCTCCACATTTTATATTGTTCAGATTCAGTAGTTATTATTTATGATTATATGCGCAAAGGATGTTATTTGATTTAGACGATTTTTAGAAAATGTTCAATTGATCTTTCCGATTTTTCGTCTTCACTAACTACTTTTTTACGCCTGCTAGTGATTTGACTTTTATTTCTATTGATTTCATTCAGTTTATTCAGGATCTTGTCGATACAGCCTTTGCTTTACTTTAACTTTTATTGTTAATAGTTGCTTCAGGGACTTAGATTTAGTCTTTCAATCAAAATTCGTAATCTTTAGGTCATGTCTTATTGTCCATGCCTTTTTTACTTCTTCTTCAATTCCTGCTTTCTTTACAACAAGTTTTGAATTTCTATTTTTCGATTACTCTCTTTTTCATCCTTTATCTATCTTCTGGATGTCAAAGTTTTGATTTTAGAAGTATTTTCTTTAGTGTTCTTACACTTGATCAAAACCAACTTCTTTTTGATCATTTATTCTTACTTCCTTTTGTGTTCTGTATCTGCTTTTGTTGTGCTTGTTAACCAAGCCTGTTTGGAACTTTCCCTTTTTACAGGGTAGTGACACGTTTAGGAAATCCTTTCGGATGATTTTAACGTCTTTACTGACGCCTGATCTATATCCTTCACCTCTCTTTGTGTTAGGGAAGCTTTGTTGCTTCTCCTTGCACCTATAAAATACCACCTTTAAATCAGAAGAAAAGGGGGATAGCCAAGGTGGTATGTAAAGTGGCCAACTTGGTTTTAGAAAAGATTTAAGAGATAAAAATAAATCAAAATTAGCTATCAAAAATGCTGGAAATTTGGCTAATCTATGCGTTATTTGAATATCAAGCAGTGACAAATAACTCTGGATCATTACAGATTGAAATAAATTTTTCTAAAAAATCGAAAATATTTTGAATTAAGCCATTTACGTTCAAAAAAATTCTTCATTTTCGTTTCACCTTTTTATTCAAGATTAATATCAGAGTATCCATTTTTAATCGAATTTAAAAAAATAACGAAAAAATCTCGATTTTTGACCATAACAAGGTGAGGTGAAAATATGTCGAGAAAGAAAAATGGTTTTACGATTTTAGAGATGATGATTGTGATGATGGTCGTTGCTTTGTTGTTATTGATCACTTTGCCAAATATTCAACAGAAAGAAAAAATTATTCGGGAAAAAGGATGCAAAGCTTTAGTCGAAATCGTCAATTCACAAATTTTGCTTTACGAAATTGATGAGGAACAAACGCCAACGAGTGTTCAAAAATTAATTTCAAAAGGTTATCTCAAAGAAGGACAAGATCGCTGTCCAGATGGAAGTAGTGTGGTGATTGAAAATGGCGAAGCAAAAGCAGCAGGAAAATAGTTTAAATCATCGCTCCATGCCTAGTAAAATCCAGGGCAAAAATGGATTTACGATTGCCCAATGTTTATTAGTCATTTTAATGATCTCCGTCATTGTGCAAGTATTCGGGATTCGAAAACAAGATACTTCGCTCAATTTATTTGCGCAAAATTTATTAAATGAAATTCAAATTGAACAATTTAAAGCGATGAGTACGCGTTCTAAAAAAGAGGTCGCAATTGATGTTCATCATGCGCAAACAGATGAAAAAATCATCGATTATCCAAGTTCAGTAACTTGTTCTTATCAAGTACTAATTTTTAATGCGCGAGGCAATATCGCTAAAGGAGGAACGATTCAATGCAATCAAGGCAAAGAAGAAGTCCATCTTGTTTTTCAATTAGGAGCGGGAAGGGGAAGAGTTGAATATGAAAAAGAAATGTGATTTTGACCAAGCACAAATATTTGCTCGATTTGAAGATCAAGAGCTGCCATTTGATATGACACTCGCTTCAAAATCTGCATATTGCAGAGCACTCAAAATGTCATTGTTTGAAAAAACAAAGGACAAAGAAGACAAAAGACAAAACAAATGTAAAACGCCTAAAAACGGCTTTATGGTCTCTGAAGCACTTCTTGCTTTATTGATTTGTTCAATTAGCGGTTTTCTTGTATTGGCTTCAAGCAGTGCACTAGCTAAAACGATGCAAATGGATGTTCAAAGCGAGATGGATATCGATATGGATTTAGAGATCGAACAATATGATCAAGAAAAATGAGAAAAGAACAAAACAAAACTGCAAAAAACGGTTTTACTCTTGTTGAAGTTTTGATTGCGATGATCCTTGCTGCAATCATTGCTAGTATTTGCATGCTGCAAGCGGGCGTATTGGTCAAAGGAGTTCAAGTGAAACCAGATCATCAAGAACAATTTGCGATTTTACAAATTCGCGAGCTCGTATCTCTATCTGCTCATGCTTTTGTTCGAGATCGTAATTTAGTTTTAGTCGAAAATGGGGAAGAAGAAGTTTTAGAGCTCGATCAAAATCGCTTAGTGAAGCGCCCGGGTTATGAGATTTTGATGGAAAATCTAGAGGATGTGTATTTTGAACAAAAAGAACAAAAGCTTTATTTGGTATTTACCAAAAATAAAAGAACCAAAACATTCCAGATCGGTTAATGGATATATCCTCGAGCCGGTTTTGGTTCTTTTTATGTTTGTTTTATTATTTTCTACTTGGACGGCAATTCAAGTTGAAGCGCGCTCGCATTTGCTTCGTGCCGCAAGGAGAAGCAATATCGATTTAACGATTATCGAGCGGGCTAAATATGTTGCTGGCGATTTAGCTTGGAAAAAGCGTTGTGGTTTAGAACTTGGAGATCAGCAGCAATTTATGGAATCGATCAAATCCAAACAAGTGCACTTTCGTGATTTGGATACTTATTTAGAATGCTCGTATGTCGATCAAGATGAAACGTATCAAATCCTCGTTTTTTATGATGCCCAAGGCATTGTAAAAGTCGAGTACAACAAAAACTAATTCAGTTTTTGTCCCATGATATAGCCAAAGACATCTTCATGAAGAATCTCAAAATGATTTTTCGTATAGAAGTGAATAGCTTGTGGACGAGTTGCACTAACACCAAGGCAAATGCCCGATACATTGTTGGCTTTTAAATGTTCCAACAAATGATTCATCAATTTAGAACCGGCATGGACGTTTTGATATTCGGGGAGTACATCAATATGAAGATGAGCTGGATAGTCTTTTTTGAACGTTTCTAAAAATGCTTGGTTTGCGATAAAAGATTCAAAAGATCCGCTCTCTAATTGATTCATAGATTGCTTAAAATGCTGTTCCATTCCCGTAAGGAAGTGATCAAAGTTTGATGAACATAGAATGTAGCCAAAAGGACGGCCATCATCAGTGATCACAAAGCTGTTTTCTGGTTCACAAAGCGGATAATAGTCTACGTATTTATAATAAGCGAGCTGCCATTGCTCTGGGGTTTTATTGGGATTAGAAGAGACGGCGCGATTAATTTCATGCAATGCGTCTAAATCATCTAATGTAACGTTGCGAATTTCGATCATCATATCCTCCTTTATGTTTTCATGCGAATTCATTTTAAATGAGATTTTTTGATTCATAAAGAAATGTTCATAGATTGAATCACCAAAAATAAAAAAGGTATAACGAATTGTCATACCTAAATTACGATTTTATTCAATTCTATTTTGAAGACAGAATCATTTCTGAATATGCTGCCGCAAGCTGTTCCATCAGTGTTGTCAACTGTTGATCATCCACTAATTGTGCTAAGTCTTCAGGATCTGTCATATAGCCCATTTCGACAAGCATGCTTGGAACACCAGCTAAATCGACAACGTGTAATGGATGAGAATCAGTGGTGATTACGCTTTGATGATCCGACCAACCGATTGCACCAAAAGCTTGGAATACATTTTCGGCTAACGTATTGGAGAAAGGATCATTGCTGCGAACATAAAGTTCAACACCAGATTGACTCGATCCGCCGGAATTACAATGCAATGACAAATAGTAATTCGCACCATATGCGGAAACCATATTCGTGCGGTTCGTTAATTCAGTAACTTCTGAATAGTTTTCAAAGGAATCACCAGTTGTCGCAAAGTCACCATCGCGAACGAGAAGAACGCGAATTTCTGGATTAATCCAAGCCATTGCTTCTTTGAATTTCAATGCAGCATTGAGGTTGATGTTTTTTTCCATCCATACAGGCTGACCAGCCTCATCAAAAACAGTCATACCTGGATCGATTCCACCATGACCTGCATCGACAAGAATTGTAGCGATCGGTTCTGTAACTTTAGCGGATTCGTTTACGACTTCAAGATCAGAACTGTTATTTGCGATATCGTTATTACCATTCGCATTGGATTGATCTGAATTAATATCGGATGAAGTTGTCGTTAAATCGTCTTTTGATTCATCAAGCAATGTTGAATTTGCAGATTGTGAATCTTGGATAAAACCGCTGGCTTGTTGTTCATTGACTTGTGAATGATCATTTTGATTCGTTACAAGTGCAGCAACGAGATTGCCAGGATCTTGAGCTGTAAAAGCTTTTACAACATAGTTTCCAAAAGATAAAGTTGAGCCAATACCCAAGCACCATAAGAAAATGCGGATTGGCTTTCTTAAGCGTCTTTTCTTTTTTCGGGGACGTTTATTTAATGGTTGAGAATTGTTTTCTACCATGTATATCCTCCTTTTTAATCCAATGCGCCTTTTGAACGCAGAAGATCTTTTCTACATTAACAGATCAAGGACGAGAATAAAAAGAAAACGATAAAACTGACTTCATTTTCTACAAAAATCACAAAATTGCGCAGTGATTTACACGCATACATTCAATAAATTTTCAATTTTCAAACCTTTTTAAATCTGATTTAAACAATCGAAATAAAAAGATAATCAAATAAAAGCGGATCACTATACTGATCCGCTTCGTGTTGTATTTAAAGAAAAAATTACATTAAATGAAGATCATCTTCGATTAAGCCCATATAAACGAATCCTTTGTAGAGGCCATCGCGATCTACATCATCACTGACATATTCAGCCGCTGCTTTTGCTTCTGGGCCGCCGCTTCCCATACAAACAGAATGAGCGCAAAGTTCAAACATCGGCACATCGATTTTTGCATCACCAAAAGCAATTGTATCTTCGATCGTTTCGTTTAAATGATCCAATAAAGTTTGAATTGAGCGGGCTTTGTCGATATTTTGAACACCGATATCACCAAATAAAGCAGTTTCTCCAGCTCCACCCCAAGTTCCGTTTTTTAAATGAGGGAATTCTTGAATGGCATTTAAATGGTCTTGATAACTTGTTAAAACATAGCTGATTTTATTGACATCATCACGGTATAATCCACCATCAAAAATCATTTCTGGAAAAGCTTTGCGAATAGTCATGTGTTTAGCATCAGGGTGATCTTTTCTAGCGGAGTATTCGATAATAGCTGGTAAAGCGACGGTTTCGAAATTTTCACTGGCAAATAATCCAGCATTGGATTCAACAAAGAATTCAAGTTTGTTTTCGTGAAGCCAGTCCACGATATGTTTTTCATCTTCGGCGCTTAAAGTATTATGGAAAATAACTTGTTCATGGTCTTCGACATAACTACCGTTGCCGCCGATCATGCCATCTAAGCCGATTTCCCAAATATTCGCATAAACTTCAGCACGAGAACGTCCTGTACAAATATAGACGCGATGACCGAATTGACGAGCTTTGCGAATCGCATAAATTGCCGATTCTGGGATGTTTCCTTGATAATCTGTCAAAGTTCCATCTACATCGATAAATAAAATTTTAGGCATCGTTTCAATCCTACCTTTCTCTCATTTTAAAATTGGACGAAGAATCTTGAAATGCATCTTCTAGTTTTTCATTTTATAATATGCTGCCGCGACGACAAAAAATCTATTTACAATTTTACCGTTAGTTTTTCTGGATTGCGGAAGGATAAAAATAGAAAGAAGAAATCAACCATCGAACTATTTGCGTGATTCGTATATAATTGAATCGAATTTTTGTTGTTTTATGATCAAATATTGAGGAGGATTGTCATGACTGAGCCATTTATCCAAACCCCAAATTTAAAAAATATAACGAATCAAGATCTTCAGATCTTTGCGACATTTGGACCAACTTGTCATCGTATTGAAACACTCGAGATGATGCTGAATATGGGAATGACGGGGATTCGTTTAAATCTCTCCCATTCGACGCTCAAAGAAAAAGAATATTGGATTAAAAATCTTCATCAGGCATGCATCAACACGCAAAAGCCTTGTCATATCATGCTCGATTTAGTTGGCAGACAACGCCGACTTGGAAAATTTGAAGCTTTTCACGTTAAAAAAGGGGACATCATCAAAATCCCTGATCGATTACCAATCAGCGGCGATTTATTGATTCATTTTGAAAAAGGTGACGAACTTCATATTGGCGACAGCGGCCATTCTTTAGTGCTTTTAGACCAAGATCCGCAAGGAAACAGCTGGACAGCACAAGCATTAGAAGATGGATATTTTGAATCTGGTAAATCTTTGCATTTATTAAACAAAGATTCCACATTGCCTATTTTGTATGCGCAAGATATTGAGAATATGAAGATTGGCAAAGAGTATGGTGTTGATCAAATCATGGTTCCACTCGTTCAAAATGCTCAAGATTTAGAAGAGATTCGAAAAGTGATGAATGAATACCTGCCTCATGCGACGATGTTTGCGAAAATTGAGAACATGGAAGGTGTTCGACATCTTCATGAAATTATGGATGTTGCAGATGTCATCGTAATTGCGCGCGGTGATTTAGCGGCTTCGACAACATTAGAATGGCTGCCAGCAATTGCTCACTATATTCAACAAGAATGTTTGAAAGCAAATAAGCCATATATGATGGTTACGCAAATGCTGAATTCTATGATCACTGAACCTAGACCAACACGAGCCGAAGTCAGCGACGTTTTTAATGCTGTTTGGCAAGGTGCAAGTGCCGTGATGTTGACGGGGGAAACCGCAAATTCTAAAAACCCACGAGCAGCAATGGACTATTTTTGTAAAATTGCTCATCACGCAAAAGACTTGCGGGACCATCCAGAAAATATTCAAGATCTGATTGGATCGCTTTAAATTGAACGAAATCACTTGTAAATTTCAACAAAGCTCTTTTGGAGCTTTGTTTTTTTTAGCGTTGAATAAGATAATGGTCTCGATAAATAAATTTTAGGTTAAAAACAACTGGATTTTACAAAAACTTTACAATTCCTTTGCGAATCCATGGTTGAAACATACCTATCACATTTTTTATCCTATTGGTAAAGCGGTTTTGTCAGTCATTACGCTACTGATCGACTTGCTTTAATCACGATTAAAACGAACTTTAGAAAATAAATTTGGAGGATTCTAAAATGAGTTCAGAAGTCATCGGCGCGTTGCTGTCGTTTTTAGGAGGCCTTGGCTTATTCTTATACGGAATGGATGTCATGGCTGAAGGACTTCAGCAAGCAGCTGGGAATAAAACAAGAAAGTTACTTGAAGCGATCACAAACAATCGTTTCATGGGGATGGTTGCTGGTGCATTAGTTACTGCGATCATTCAGTCTTCTTCTGCGACAACAGTTATGGTTGTTGGTTTCGTTAACGCCGGCTTAATGTCATTAATTCAAGCTTGCGGCGTTATTATGGGTGCGAACATCGGAACAACAATGACAAGCTGGATTGTTTCGATGGGAGAATGGGCAGCATTCTTAAAACCAGAAATGATTGCACCAGTTTTACTTGTTATTGGTGTTGGCTTCAAAATGTTTGCCAATAAACCAAAAATTAAAGATGGCGCAAAAATTTTAATTGGTTTTGGCGTCTTATTCGTTGGCCTTTCTTCAATGTCTGGAGCAATTAAACCATTTACTGATGCACCGATTTTTAAGGTGATCTTTGAAACGCTCGGATCTAACCCATTACTTGCTATTCTTGCTGGTGCTGGCGTTACTGCCATTATCCAATCTTCTTCTGCATCGATGGGTATTTTACAAACAATGGCTATGGCTGGTGCTGTAAACTGGGGATCTGCAGTATTTATCGCTTTAGGACAAAACATCGGTACTTGTATCACAGCTGTTCTTTCTGCAATCAGCGGGGATAAAAATGCTAGACGTGCCGCGATGATTCACTTGGAATTTAACGTTCTTGGGGCAACTATTGTCGGAATTGCAGCGTTTGTATTCTTCATGTTCAATCCATCTATGATGGGTGCAAACATCAACTCTTCTTCGCTTGCGATTTTCCATACTGGATTTAACGTTGTTACAACTGCGATCTTATTCCCATTCGCAAACGTATTAGTTAAATTATCTGGATATCTTGTTCCTCAAGGAAAAGTACGTTCCAATCAAGATACTCCATTATTGTTGGATGAACGTTTCCAGCAAGTTCCAAATGCTGCTTTAAACGCATTGGCTAGAGAACTTGAAATCATCCGTGATGAATGTGTAAAACTTATTCGTATGTCCAGAGCTTGCTTGCTTGAAAATGGTTCACAAGAAGATCTGAAAAACGAAGGTAAAAAGATTTTAACGGCTTGTATTGAAGTGAAAAACTATTGCTCAGGAATTGAAATGAGTTCACTCGATGAACATGAAAAACGCGATCTGCAAAGAGCGCTGTTCTCAGCACGTGACCTTCACCAAATCGCTTCCGATGCAATGGCAATTGCGAAAATCAACGAAAACGGTTTAACCGCTAAACACATCACTCCAGAAATGGCTGAACAAATTAAAACGATCAGTTCAGATTGTAAGCATGCTTTACATCATTTGCGTTTGCAGGCAGGTATGAAAGATAGACAACCTACTGATTTCGAAGCATATGATGATCCAGATACAACAAAACAAAACTGCAAAAATATTCGTCAGTTAATTTCGAATTTACGTCAGTTCTACTTAACACCAGCACAAGACCATGCGAGTCAAGATAATGCTTGGTTATTCTTAGAAGCAGCCGATTGTTATGAAAGAATCGCTTTACGTTGCCTTCGTTTAATTAACGAAGATACATGGCATAAAACAAAAGTTGTATTTGCCAATAACGATCCTGTTTTAGATTAAATTTAAATTTACATATAGAATTCAATGCCCGTTCAATCGTCGATTGCGGGCATTTGTTTTAAATGAAATCGAAATTTTTTGTGATATAAGTTTATAAGATAAACATGATCCAAGACGGATCTACAACTGAAAAAGAAAGGGGATTGACATGGCTAAACAAGTCATATGGTGTGTTGAAGATGAACAAAATATTCGTGACATTCTTGAATACACGCTGCAATCTACTGGTTTTGAATCACGAGGTTTTAAAGACGGACAAAGTTTTCTTGATGCTTTGCAGCAAGAAGCGCTTCCTGATTTAGTCTTAATGGATATTATGCTTCCAAATACTGATGGCATGAGCTTGCTGAAACAAATTCGCTCGCATACGCAATATGCCCATATTCCTGTAATTATGACAACGGCTAAAGGGATGGAGTATGACAAAATCAAAGCTTTAGAACAAGGAGCTGATGATTATTTAGTTAAACCTTTTGGGATGATGGAAATGGTTGCCCGCATTAAAGCTGTATTGCGCCGCTGCCAAGCTCGTCAAAATAACATCCATACTCCACATGAAAACGAAAAAATTGGCGTGGATTTACAATCGCGCCAAGCTTGGATTATCGAAGAGGATCAAAAAGAATTTTTGGATTTAACGAAAAAGGAATTTGATTTGCTCGCCTTGCTGCTCTCACAGCCCGGGGTTGTCTTTTCTCGAGACGATTTATTAGATGCCGTTTGGCATACTGATTTTTTAGGAGAAACAAGAACGATCGATGTTCACATTCGTTCATTGCGCACGAAATTAAAAACGTATGGCAATCAAATCGAAACAGTACGCGGTGTAGGATACCGCTTTGCGAGAAACGATGACTAAGCGTATTTTCTATTCGATTTTGGGTGCATGCCTATTTGTTTTGATCGTCGTTTGTTCAGTAACTGTCCAAGCTGTTTATAACGGTTTAGTCAGTGAACAAATCGCGAGTTTAGAAAGCGAAACGAAACTCATGGCAAGAGCCCTCAATCACGAAACAAATAAAGTTGAAAGTTTAAAAGAGTTTGCCTCCAGCACGGTTCGCGTATCCTTGGTTGAACCGGATGGTGATGTTGTATTTGATTCATTGAACGAAGATGGTGTTCATGAAGAAAATGAAAACAACAATAGTCACGAAGAAATTATACAAGCTCGAGAAACGGGAAGTGGATTTTCAATTCGCCGATCCAAATCACAAAGCGAAGAAATTTATTATTATGCCGTCCGTTTGGATGATGGCAACATTATCCGGATCAGCCGCTCTCATTCCACACTGCTGAATTTGTTTTATCAGACAATTTTACCGATGATTTTTATCGTTGGATTTTTAGTGTTGTTCTGCGCCGTGTTAGCGCGAATTTTAGCGCGCAACATCGTTGAACCGATTAATGCCATTGATCTTGCTGATCCTTTAAATTCAATACCTTATGAACAGCTGCGGCCATTCTTAATGCGTTTTGATGAAAACAATAAAGAATTAGAGCGCAAGATGACAGAACTCGAACGCCGCAACCAAGAATGGAACGCATTGCTTTCGAGTATGGATGAAGGGCTTTTGATGTTTTCGCGAAAAGGAATTTTGAACTATTCCAATACTGCTGGATATGAAATTTTTGGTTTAGAAGAAAATTTTGATGTCAAAGACAACGAGATATTGAAAAGATTGTATTCCCAAGCACTGCATCGCCATTCCGCAAGAGCCCAGTTTAATCAAAACGGCAGAATTTACTCTTTAGAAGCATCTAGTGTCATCGTGGCTGATAAAGTGATCGGGGTTATGATTTTAGCGCTTGATGTTACGGAAAAAGAAGAAGCTCATCAACGTCGACAAGAATTTAGTGCCAATGTTACACATGAATTAAAAACACCACTCCAAACGATTTCATCTAGTGCGGAACTATTAGGATCAGGAATGGTCCAGCCCGAAGACGTTCCACGCTTTGCCGGTTATATTACCGATGAAGCCAAAAGAATGAGTGCGATGATCAATGACATCATCCATCTGTCTCGTCTTGAACAAGAATCCCCACAAATTAAAGAAAAAATCAATTTGGATGAAGTTTGCCAAAAAGTCGTTGATAATTATCAACAGGCAGCGCAAATTGCGAATGTGAACTTAAGCTATGAAGGAGAACCGGTTTGGGTAATGGGAACGATCGTTGATCTTGAGTCGATCGTTAAAAACTTAATTGAAAATGCGATTCGCTATAACAAGCCAGAAGGATCGATTTTCGTACGATTAAAACGTTATGATCAATTTGCCCAACTTAAAATTTCCGATACAGGATTAGGAATTCCAAATGAAGTGCAAGATCGCATCTTTGAGCGCTTCTTTACCGCTGATCCATCGCGCAATAAAACTGGAACTGGATTAGGTTTGTCGATCGTCAATCACGCTGTTTCCAATTTAGGAGGCACGATTACAGTGCGTTCAAAAGTCGATGTAGGCAGTACGTTTGTCGTTCGTTTGCCATTAAGTGATCTGCAAGAAGATTCGTAAATTGAACCAAAGAAAAAATGCTTGCCCAAAAAAGGGCAAGCATTTTTAAATGGGGGCCAAGCTTACAATATTAGTTATAAACCGGGTCGTCGATTTTGTCAGCCCGTGAGAAAACAAATAGTCCAACTAAGAACAAAAATGCTAAAGTTCCAACCGCAATATTTTGATGGCCAGTGATTTGAGTGACTAAACCAACGATCATTGTGCCTAAAAAGCTAGCACCTTTTCCGGCGATATCGTATAAACCAAAGTATTCACCAGATTGGTTTTTCGGAATAATTTGAGCAAAGTAGGAACGCGAGAGAGCTTGAATTCCGCCTTGGAATAAGCCAACAGAAACGGCTAAAATCCAGAACTGCCAAGTGTATTTCAAGAACAATCCAAATACTGCAATGCAGAAGTAAGCGATAATTCCAACTTTAATTAATGAGCCAGTCGATTTCTTTTTCGCTAAAATTCCAAAGTAAATAGCAGAAGGGAACGCAACGACTTGCGTCAACAACAATGCTAATAAAAGTCCCGTCTGATCTAAGCCAAGTGATGTACCATATGCCGTCGCCAAGTCGATGATTGTGTAAACCCCGTCAATATAGAAGAAGAAGGCGATCATGAAATATAGCACTTTCTTGTGATGAACAAGTTGTTTTAACGTATTGCCTAATCGTCTAAATGTTTGGCTGATTGCAGCTCCAGTCCGTTTTGTTGAATATTTTTGTTTGTAGTGACGAGCGAGCGGCAATGTAAAACAAACCCACCATACAGCGTTGATCATGAAGACAAGCATCATTGCAGTGCCCATGGAAATGCCAATTTTTGGTTGAAACAAAATAAAGGCAAGCGAAATGATAAATGGAACGCAGCTGCCAAGATATCCCCAAGCATATCCTTTCGAGGAGATATCATCCATATTTTCTTCATCACAAACGTCGATCAACATCGAATCGTATACGACAAGTGAAATCGAATATAGAATTTTAATCAAAACAAATACGATTAAAAAGCTATACCATGTTGGAGGAAGCCATAAACAAAATAATGCGCCAGCTCCTCCTAAAGCCGTCAAAAGGAAAATTTTCTTTTTGTTTCCTGGAAAATCGGAAAGAGTTCCGATTACAGGTCCTAATAAGGCGACACACACAGTCGCAATACTCATCGCATAAGACCACCAAGATAAATACTGGTCTTGACTAAGTCCTTGGCTCGTTGCCAAAGAGTTAAAATAAATAGGGATTACAGAGGAAGTTAATAAAATGAAGGCTGAGTTGCCGACATCATACATGATCCACTTGTAATCTAATGATTTGAATTTTTTAAACATAGAGCGTTTCCTTTCGGATTAATTTTATCATTTCTTTCGAAATGGTTTGTAAAAAAATCGTGAAATGAGCATTATTTTCAGAAAGAGAATAAGATTTTATTTTGTTTTTAATAGAAAAGTACAAGTAATATAAAATGTTGATTAAATCAAAAATGTATATAATTAATTTGATACGAGTTGGTGAATAGAAAACGAAAGGTAAATACAGCTTTTTGCCTTTGCCGCAAGATTCGTTAAAATAAAACCGACCCTCCTTGTTGAATAGGAGAACATGAATTACTTCAATCAAAACACTTAATAAATTCTAGAAAAGGACATGTTATGAAAATTGTATTACTTGAAAACTTGGGTGTCAGTGCTCAAAGAATTGAACAAGAAAAAAATAAACTTAATGCATTAAACCACGAATTTTATGCTTATGAAAAAACAACAGATCTAGATGTACTTTTAGAAGAAACAAAAGATGCTGATGTCATCATGCTTGCCAATATGCCATTAGATGCCAAAATTATCGAAAATAATCCAAATTTAAAATTGATCGATGTGGCCTTTACTGGTGTTGACCATATCCCAACACAGCTCGCAAAAGAAAAGGGTATTGCGATTTCCAATGCTTCTGGTTATGCCAATGATAGCGTTGCAGAATTAGCGATCATGATGATGATCGACTGCATTCGTGAAGTGACTCCACTTTCTAAACGCGCTCGAGAAGGACAGACAAAAGCGGGCATTCGCGGTCGTCTTTTAAAAGGAAAAACAGTTGGAATTGTTGGTGCAGGAGAAATCGGCACAGCAACAGCTCGTTTATGCAAAGCATTTGGATGCAATGTTATCGGCTATCGCAGAAGCCCAATTACAGATCCAATTTACGACAAACAATGCACTCTTGAAGAATTACTCCAAACAAGTGATATCGTCTCCTTGCACGTACCATTAAATGAAAATACAAAACATATGATTTCTAGCCAACAATTGGCGATGATGAAAAAAGACGCGATTTTAATCAACACAGCAAGAGGTGCAGTTGTGGACAATCAAGCTCTCGCTAAAGCTTTAAATGAAGGTCAAATCGGTGCGGCAGGAATCGATGTCTTTGATGTTGAACCACCATTAAGCTTGGATGAACCTTTATTGCACAGCAAAAACACAATTGTTACTCCACATATCGGTTTTGATTCTGTTGAATCGATGGAACTGCGCGCAGATATCGTATTCGACAATCTTTACAGCTGGTTGAATGGCGAACAGAAAAACAAAATCGCTTAACCGATCTTTAAAGCTTGAATGAAATCATAAAAAACCCAATGATTTGAGCCTGATCAGGATGAATATTTGACTCAATCCTTGAGATTTGTTAAGTTAGCTATGCAGCATTTAAGTTCGGACTAACAGAATAAAACAATTGTCTAGAGAGTTGGCGTTTGGTGCAAGCCAATCAATTATATTCTGGTCTCACCGAATCGTTGACAGCAGACCGGCTATATCGGCAAATGAGCGCATGGTGGAATTTCACCATGAACCAAGGTGGTACCGCGTATTTTGAATTAATACGTCCTTATGAAAATAAGGGCGTTTTTTTATTATTCGGTTTGCGTGCGATTCATCACGCTTAAATCAAAAAAGTTGACTACGATTCAAATAGAATCGATTTGCATAAGAAAGGAAATAAGTATGTACGATCATCAATCAGTCGAAAAGAAATGGCAAAAATACTGGTTAGAAAACAAAACATTTAAAACGGATACCTATGATTTTTCTAAACCAAAATTTTATGCTTTAGACATGTTCCCTTATCCATCTGGAAACGGTCTTCACGTTGGCCACCCAGAAGGATATACTGCAACAGATATTATCTCTCGTAAAAAACGCATGGAAGGCTATAACGTGCTCCATCCAATGGGATTTGACTCCTTTGGTTTGCCAGCTGAACAATTTGCGATTCAAACAGGTCATCACCCTTCTGTTTTCACAGAAAAAAATATCGATCATTTCCGCGAACAGATCCGTGCATTAGGTTTCTCCTATGACTGGGATCGCGAAATTGCGACTTCTCATCCAGACTACTACAAATGGACACAATGGATTTTCACAAAACTTTACGAAAAAGGTTTAGCTTATGTCGATGAAATTCCAGTAAACTGGTGCCCAGAATTAAAAGCAGTTCTCGCCAACGAAGAAGTTATCGATGGTAAAAGTGAACGTGGCGGCTATCCAGTCATTCGTAAACCTATGCGTCAGTGGGTATTAAAGATTACTGAATATGCAGACCGTTTATTGGAAGACTTAGACTTAGTCGATTGGCCATCTTCCACAAAAGAAATGCAGCGCAACTGGATTGGTAAATCTACAGGGGCAAACGTTGTCTTCAAAGTTGATGGACACGATAAAGAATTCACTGTCTTCACAACTCGTGCCGATACATTATTTGGGGCAACATATTGCGTAATGGCGCCAGAACATCCTTATGTGGATGAAATTACTACTCCTGAACAAATGGATGCGGTGCAAGCTTATAAAAAAGAATGCGCATCTAAATCTGATTTACAACGTACAGATTTAAATAAAGATAAAACAGGTGTGTTCACTGGTGCTTATGCGATTAACCCAGTTAACGGCCGTAAAATCCCAATTTGGATTTCCGACTACGTTTTAGCAAGCTATGGTACAGGCGCAATCATGGCTGTACCTGCTCACGATACTCGTGACTATGCATTTGCGAAAAAATTCGGTCTTGATATCATTCCAGTTCTTGAAGGTGGAAATGTTGAAGAAGAAGCTTTCACAGAAGATGGCGTGCATATTAACTCTGAATGGTTAAATGGTTTAGGAAAACAAGAAGCAATCGACAAAATGATCGCTTGGTTAGAAGAACACCATTGCGGAAATGCAAAAACAACATATAAATTAAGAGACTGGTTATTCTCTAGACAACGTTATTGGGGTGAACCAATTCCAATTATTCATATGGAAGATGGTACAACTCGTACAGTTGATATCGAACAATTGCCATTGGAACTTCCAGCTACTGATAACTTCCAGCCAGCTGACAATGGCGAATCTCCACTGGCAAACTGCACAGATTGGTTGAATGTAGAAATCGATGGCGTTAAAGGTGTTCGTGAAACGAACACAATGCCACAATGGGCAGGAAGCTGCTGGTACTACTTACGTTATATCGATCCAAAAAATAACGATGCGATCGCAGATCCAGAATTATTGAAACACTGGCTGCCAGTTGATTTATATATCGGTGGTGCAGAACATGCTGTTCTTCACTTGTTATATGCTCGTTTCTGGCACAAAGTTTTATATGATTTAGGCGTTGTGCCAACAAAAGAACCTTTCCAAAAATTATTCCACCAAGGAATGATCTTAGGAAACAACGGCGAAAAAATGTCTAAATCTAGAGGCAACGTCGTTAACCCAGATGACATCATCGTCAGCCATGGTGCCGATGCATTACGTGTTTACGAAATGTTCATGGGACCATTGGAATCTGGATTGCCATGGTCTGAAAATGGCTTAGATGGAACTCGCAAATGGTTAGAACGCGTATGGCGTTATTTCTCTAGCGAAGCAATCTATACAGATACAAACGATGGTAAATTAGATAAAATTTATAACCAGACTGTTAAAAAAGTTTCAAAAGATATCGATTCTTTGAACTTCAATACTGCAATTTCACAGATGATGGTATTCATCAATGAAGCGTATAAAGTTAAAGAAATTTATCGTCCATATGCTGAAGGCTTTGTCAAAATGTTCTCTACATTCGCACCTCATTTAGGTGAAGAAATCTACAGCGAAGTATTGCATCACGAAGGTACAATCGCTTATGAATCTTGGCCACAATGGGATGAATCAAAATTAGTTGAAACAACTCATACTGTTGTCGTACAAGTTAACGGTAAAGTACGCGGCAAATTTGAAGTCGAAACTGGAACAGAAGATAAAGTGCTCGAACAAATGGCACTTGAATTAAAGACAGTTCAAAAACAACTTGAAGGCAAAGAAGTGAAAAAAGTCATCGTTGTCAAAGGAAAAGTTGTGAACATCGTCGCAAATTAGACAATCAAAAACGTCTATTGATTTGTTGGTTGAAACTCAACAAGAAATCGTTATAATCTTTTTTAAGGCATTGAAGAGAAGAAGTATGCAGAATCTTTCATTTTAGAGAATTGTCGGTTGGTGCAAGACATAATGGAAGGCTGCTGAAATACACCTTGGAGCTTTCATATTGAACGTGATCCTGCGTTAATGGAAAAGTGCATTGAACACATATTGTTCGATGAAGAAAGGTGGTACCGCGCATTGTCGTCCTTGATGATGCGCGGTTTTATTTTGTGGAAAAATCCGCTCTTTGAATTTAATGCGCTTAACTGAAACTGAAATTATTTAAATATACATAAGGAGGAAATATGAAATTCTACGATGAATTGAACTGGCGTGGTTTGATCAATGCGGTCACATCTCCAGATGTTGAAGATGAAATCAATAATGGTGAATTAACATTCTATATCGGAACAGACCCAACAGCTGATTCACTGCACATTGGTCACTATAGCTCACTTTTAATGGCAAAACGTCTTCAGCAGCATGGCCATCACCCAATTATGTTAGTTGGTGGGGCAACTGGATTTATCGGTGACCCAAAAGCGACTGGTGAAAGAAGCATGTTAACGCCAGAAACTTTATTGCATAACTTTAACGCCCTTCATGATCAAATCGAAAAATTATGGGGCTTTCCAATGGTTAACAACTTGGATTGGACAAAAGATCTTTCTGTAATTGACTACTTACGTGACTTTGGTAAACATTTCAACATCAACTACATGTTGAATAAAGAAACAGTAAAAAGAAGATTAGAAAGCGGAATTTCTTATACAGAATTCTCCTATATGATTTTACAATCTATGGACTTTTTAAATCTTTACGAAACACGCAACTGCACAATGCAGATCGGCGGCCAAGACCAATGGGGAAATATCACTTCTGGTTTGGAATTAATTCGTAAAAAACACGGTGCGCAAACAAAAGTATATGGTTTAACGATGCCATTAATCACAAAAGCAGACGGAACGAAATTCGGTAAATCTGAAAGCGGAACTGTTTGGTTAGATCCAAATAAAACAAGCCCATTCCAGTTATATCAATTCTTAGTCAATACAGAAGATTCCAAAGTTATTGAATACATCAAAAAACTGACTTTCTTATCTGTTGAAGAAATCATGGAATTAGAAAAAGATTTAGAAGAAAATGCTGGAGCACGTAAAGCACATAAACGCTTAGCAGAAGAAGTTGTTCGTGATTTACATGGCCAAGAAGCTTTAGATACAGCTTTAAAAATCACTGAAGCGTTATTCACTGGTTCTTTACAAGAATTAGATCCAGAACAAAGAAAACAAGCTGTTGCCGATATGGAAAAAATCCAACTGGCACCAGGAAAATTAGAAGATATTTTAGTGAACGGTAAAATTGCTTCTTCTAAACGTGAAGCACGTGAATGGACAAAAGGAAATGCGATCAGCTTAAATGGTGTAAAAGTCAATGATCCAAATATGATCATCGATCAAAGCCAAGCTTATGTCGATAACGTATTATTAATTCGTCGCGGTAAAAAGAAAAACTATGCGATCGAATTGATCAGCGAATAATCTTTCAAAACATCAAATCAATAATCGAGCTCATGAATCCCAATCGTAAAACATGAGCTCGTTTTTTATGTTCGTAAATAGTATTTGCTGAATAACTAAAATATGCTTTATATAAAGCGTAAAATGATATTT
>JAUMZN010000021.1 GCA_030528085.1 Erysipelotrichaceae bacterium
ATTAACCAATATTTGATGAACATTAACCTCGATCAATTTAAGCTCATGCTGATGCATGAGCTTTTTTCTGAGATGTGCACTGTTTTTTTAATCACTTGTACAAAATGAGTACAAAATTTTGTTTTTATCCAATCCAAAGGTAAAATTCCATGTAGACAAGATATGGATGTACAAAGAATTGGAGAATAAAGATGATTGAAGATTGGAATAGTGTTGAGAAAATGGATAGTTTATTTGCGGATGCAGGACTCCCAAATGATCAACATCAATATATGATTGCTTATTCCACATTCCCTACTGGTGCCATCATTTTAGGGGGAGCTGGAACAGCGATGACAGAAAACGTTGACCAAGGATACGGAGGATATTGGGTTTCCGTCCATCCTGACCACATCGACCTTTTCCCATTGGCAAAACTGAATCGACAAAATTCGATTATGAGCCCAGGTCGTATGGCTTTATCGACAAGTGATCCTTATACACTGACTCGTGATGATATTAAATCGATCAAAATCCACCTCGCAAATGGTGTTTCCATTCGTTCAAAAACGATTACGATCAATATGAACGATGGCCGCAAATACGTTTGGTTAGTCAACAACAACGAAAAAAATCTGCCTTTCCATCAAAAAGGAGTAGAGGCATTTAAAGCTTTCGCAAAAACAATTTAAATATGTTCTAGATCAAAACACTCAAGAAACGTAATCCACTCGCTTCTTGAGTTTTTTTATCCCTGCCAAAGCAATCTATTTTCTGTTGTATCTTGATTGAACAATTCATCATGAAAATGGGATTTTTTCCTAATCGTTGCATCATTTCAAAAATTGTTGATTATGTATACAAAATTACCAGTTTTTACAAAATAATTTCATTTCGTTTTATTACTCTATTTAGTTTATTTATAACTCATATTGTATACATTAAAAACATTAAACGTTTACTCACGTGTTCACATGTTCATTTTTTTAAGATATTCTGATGATATGAGAAATTCCAACATAAAAGAATCCAAAAAAATTTCGATTAAAGACATTGCGCAATTGACTCAAACTAGCATTGCCACGGTTTCTCGCGTCCTCAACAACAAAGAAGGCGGGTATTCTGATGAAACGGCTAAAAAAATTCGCGCTGTCGCCAAGGAATATGGCTATATCTCCAATAGTGCAGCTAGATCGCTGCGCGCCTCTCGTTTTTATGCGATTGGCTTAATTCTGCCAAATGTCACCAACGAGTTTTATGCGAATCTCGCGCAAAACATCCAGCGTACTATGGATGAGCATGGCTACTCTGTTTTTCTTTGCAGCAGCTTAAACAATCCAACGAGTGAAGTGAAATATTTCCATGACTTGGCATCGCGCGGTGTGGATGGAATCATCTGTATTTCCTGTTTATCAAAAGTCACACGAGAAGTGATGTTCCCCCACATTCCCCTCGTCTTTTTGGATCACTCTCCGGAAAGCGATCGCAAAATCCCCTACATCACCAACAACGATGTTCAATGCGGAGAGCTGGCAACCACTCATCTTTTACAAAAAGGATGTCGGCAGATTTTATTTTTAAGTGCCTACACAGGCTATTACGATTCCAAAGATCGTTTAGCTGGTCACAAAAAAGCTTTAGCAAGCAATGGACTTGAATTTGATGAACGCTACGTTTTAAAACAACATGAACATGGACATGGTCTTGACTCGGGCCAGCAGCTCATCGACTCATTTATTCAAACTCAATTGCCTTTTGATGGTGTCGTTGCGGCTAGCGATGAACTAGCCTTAGGTGCAATTTGCGCTTTAAATCAAGCAGGTATTAAAGTTCCCGAAGTTGTGCGCGTCATTGGCGTCAACAACTCAGCTTATTCGAAGCTGCCATCACCTTCAATTTCCACGATTGAGCGTCATCCTGATGAACTTGCTCATTCAGCTTGTCGGGCTTTATTCAATTTAATCGAAGGTCAAGAAGTCAAAGAAGACCGGATCTTTATCGATATTGAACTCGTTTGCCGACAAACAACGGAATAACAATCTATTTTAAACAAATAAAAGAAGAAGCAATCACTCGTCACTGAGATACGAGTATGCTTCTTCTTTTTTGTTGGATTAAGATTTTGTGGATTGCATTTTTTCTAGGCGTTTAGCGATTGCTTCTAAAAATTGGGTTGAATTAAGTTTTTTTGCTTCAACTTCTGGATTATGGAACAAGCCAACTAAATCACCTGTCATTTCCCCTTCTTCAATCGTTTGCAGCGTTGCTTTTTCTAAGTGATTAGCAAATTCGACAAGATCTTCTAAATGATCGATTTCGCCTCGTTTTCTTAATGCACCCGTCCACGCAAAAATCGTTGCGACTGGGTTTGTAGACGTTTCTTCGCCTTTTAAATATCGATAGTAATGGCGCGTTACGGTGCCATGAGCGGCTTCGTATTCATAGTTTCCTTCTGGTGAAACTAATACGGAAGTCATCATTGCTAAAGAGCCAAATGCAGTAGAAACCATGTCAGACATGACGTCGCCATCATAGTTTTTACATGCCCAAATCATTCCGCCTTGCGAACGAATAATGCGAGCGACAGCATCGTCGATTAGCGTATAGAAATATTCCAATCCCGCTGCTTCAAATTTTTCTTTATATTCACGATCATAGATCTCTTGGAAAATATCTTTAAAGCGGTGATCGTATGTTTTGGAAATTGTATCTTTTGTCGAGAACCATAAATCTTCATGACTCGATAAAGCAAATTCAAAACAGCTGCGCGCAAAAGATTTAATTGAATCATCTTTATTGAACTGACCCTGCAAAACGCCAGGTCCATTGAATTTAGCGATTTCTTCAACATATTGCGTGCCATCTTCTGCTTCAAACACTAGTTTTGCGACACCTGGTCGATCGACACGAATTTCGCTGTCGCGATAAACGTCACCAAACGCATGACGAGCGATTGTGATTGGTTTTTCCCAGTTTTTCACGCAAGGCGAAATGCCTTTAACCATAATGGGTTTACGGAAAACCGTTCCATCTAAAATGGCACGAATCGTTCCGTTTGGCGATTTCCACATTTGCGTCAAATTGTATTCTTCTTTGCGCTGGGCATTTGGGGTAATCGTTGCGCATTTAACCGCTACGCCTAAACGTTTATTGGCATTAGCGGCATCGATTGTCACTTGGTCTTTTGTTTTTTCGCGTTCAACGAGCGATAAATCATAATATTCTGTTTTTAAATCAATATAAGGTTCTAATAAAATGTCTTTGATCTGTTTCCAAAGAACACGGGTCATTTCATCCCCATCCATCTCAACTAATGGGGTTTTCATTTGAATTTTCATAAACTAATCCTCACATTGCTTTATATTAAACAGCTTTCAACATCTTTTCAAATTTTTCATTTTCTTACAGCTTATTTTTTCAATGTATGTCTTGTTTTCACGTTTTTTCTGTTGTTGAAATCGTGATTTTGCCAAAAGAAAACCATTGATCGACAAGGTGTCTTTCAATGGTTAATTTAAGCAAGTTTTAATCCGAGCGTGATCACAAACATCGCAAATAAAATGATTGAAGTCGCCATCCATGCAGTTCTCGTTTTGGAAAGAGTGGCAACACGTTTTTTAAGGAGTTCAATTTCTGTTTGATATAAAGCGATTTGAGTAGGGTCGGCTTTTTGTTCTTGATCTTGATTTTGAGATGCTTTTTTCATGACCATGGAAGCAACGGCATTAGCACCAACTTGAGATTTCTTTTTCATCATCATCTATCTCCTATTTGTTTCATTCTATCATACTCACTCGTATTTCTTGCTTGCCAAACTAGAGAATGCACATAGAAAAAAGGCAGCTTGCCGGGTTTTGCAAAACTGCCTTTGAAGTCGAATCGATTATTCTTCTTCTTTTTTTCTAGTTGGCTTTGTGGTCTTTAACGTTACAATGTATGTTCCGTCTTCTGGAAATTCGCTTGTATCTTTTGGATCGGCGATAATTTCCAATTCACAGGGATAGCCTCTTTTTTCAAGTTCTTCAATGATCCCTTCTTTTCCCAATTGTTTAACAATACGGATTCCGCATGCGCAGTTCGAGTATTGATCTAAACAAGAGAAAACCCATTGTGGAATTGGTGATGATGACATTTGCTTCCCTCATTTCTAATTCTATTGTCTTTCAATAGAATAGCCGTTATATTTTACCCGATTTATAAGAAATGTGTGCAGCAATTGACTTATTTGTTCAGAATATCAACGATTTTTTGGTGATATTCGTAGCGGGAGTCAATTACACGCAGCGCATCTTGGGCAATATTTTTAGCGCGCTGAGGATCAAATGGTTCATAAACGCTCGCATAGCGATAATAGATTTGGTCTTTGATTTGGTTTTCACGCAATACGTAACCATAATCATCGTTTCCTCTTTGGTAATCGCCATGTTTGATATACAGATCGGCGATATCCATTAAGACACGGTTTTGTTGACCAACGAGGTCATCGAATTGAGCGACTACAGCATAGATGAATCCTTCGTAGTATTTAACATCGTTGTATTGCCATCCTGGAAGAATGGTGTAAGCAACTGTCATAAAACGATCCACTAATGCTTGTAAATCTGCTGGAACTGTTTTTTCGCATTCAGCAAGTGTAGAAACACCGTTGCGTTGTGCAAAGACGAGAACTTTGCGAACATCGTCCATTAAATCGTTGTAGATTGCAGAGTCATTGAGGCCATCGTTAATCAGCATGCGATCAACATCTGCTGTAATCTTTTTCGCAAGCATGACGTTGTCTTGAGCTTTATTTGGCAATGTTTCTGCAACACGGTTGCATAAGAATGGAATTATGCTTAAATCGAATCCATCTTTTTCGAATGTATAAGCTTTTCCTTCTTCGCTGACTTGGTCTAAATATGTTTTGATTTGCGTTTCGATATCTAAAGTTGCTGATAATTGATCTTTTAATGTATCGAGAGTCATATCAACGCCTAAAGCATTGAACATTTCGATCATTGTGTAATCATCAAGATCGTTATAGAATTTAGCACTGTCTTGAGTGAATTGAGTAGTTTGATCCATATTTGAAACCACCTTTTTGCTTGCAAGGGCAATACGGCTTGCCATTGCTGCTTGATCTTTGACTGCTTGAATTGCTTCTTCGAATGGAACACCTGGTACTTCTTCAATCATTTTCATAATGCGAGCACCTGCGTTCATTTCGTTGATAATGGCTTCCATTTCCACTTTAGCTGGGTTTTTCGCTTTTACTGCTTTTTTACGAGTAGGTTTTTTATATCCTTTAGCAGCTACAGCCCCATCTGCTTTAGAACGTGCTTCTAAATTATTTTGAGCAGTATTTTCTCCAGCAGATTTTTGAGCTAAAGCAATACGGCTTGCCATTGCTGGTTCTACTTTTTTAACCGCTTTTTTCTTAGTTGTTTTTGGTTTTGCTACTTTTGTCGTTTTTGTTGTTTTCGCAGTTTCTTTTTTAGGTTTGCAAGCTTTTCTTGCTTTTTTAACTGGTTTTTCTTCTACAACTTCAACTGGGGCAGCAGCTTGGGCAAATGATTTTTTAGTTGCTAAAGCTTGACGGCTTTCCATTGCTGCACTTGCCATTTTTTCCGCTACGACTTTTGCATAGTCTTTTCCGCGAACTGTTGGCAATCCGTTATATACAATTTTTTTCGCTTTTTTAGCTGGCGCTTTTGCTGCAGCTTTTTTAGCTGGTTTTCTTTCTGGTTTTTGATAGTTTTTAGCCGCGATTGCAGAATCTTTTAAAGAACGAGCAGTCAAGTTAACTTGAGTGTAATTTTCTTCTGCAGATTTTCTTGCGAGTTCTGTACGGCTAGCCAATGCAGCCATTTCAGCTGTGATTTTTGGCGCTTTTTCAGCGACTACTTTAACTGTTGCTTTTTTAGCTGTTGTTTTAGGGGCTTTTTTAGCAGCAGATTTTTTCGCTGTTGTTTTCTTTACAGTTTTAGCTGCTTTTGTTTTAGCAGCAGTACTTTTTGTTGGCATAAGGCAATCTCTCCTGACTAATTACTATAAGTATACCATTTTTTAAATCACTGAAAGTCTTCGATCTATAAAAATTCAAATATCCATTAGTGATTACAATTTCATTTGGGCATGTTTTAACTTTATTTTGATTTTGATGCATATACTGAAAACGTATCTAGAAAAAATACCATTGATATTTCGTTCATCCGATTGCATCAATGGTGCATTGATTTCAAATCTTAATCTGTGTGATTCGAAATTTTAATCAAAGAAAGGATGAAAAGTATACTTATGTCTACAAACACTCCACCTGAAATTCCACAAACTAAACAATCCCATAAACCACTTCGCAATTCCACACTGATCGGTATTGTCAGTGTCATCGGTATTTCTTCCGTTTTACTTAGCGGCGGTGCTGCCTATGCAGGCACAAAAATGGCTCAAGAGCAAGCATCGAAGAATGCTCCAATTGTTCAGCAAGTTCCTGACAACAGCAACACAAATGTCAATGTCACGACGATTGATGTTTCTGATGTTGTTGAAAAACTTCGTCCATCTGTCGTTGAAATTTCTACAGAATCTATTTCTTCAGGAAATTCAATCTTTGGCCAATACATCTCACAAGGCGCTGGTTCTGGTGTAGTTTATTCACAAGATGGATACATCATTACGAATAACCACGTCATCGATGGCGCTAGTTCCATTAAGGTTAAAACTATGGACGGCAGTGAATATGACGCAAAATTAGTCGGAACAGATCCACAAACGGATATTGCGATCATCAAAGTTGATGCAAACAATTTAACGCCGGCAACACTTGGTGATTCTGATGCGATCAAAGTGGGTCAAGCTGCCATTGCCATTGGCAACCCACTTGGTTCTTTAGGCGGCACTGTTACAACTGGCACAATTTCCGCTGTTGGTCGTGAAATCACAATCGACAACGAAACGATGACACTTCTGCAAACAGATGCAGCAATTAACCCAGGTAACTCTGGCGGCGGATTGTTCGATATTAACGGTCGCTTAGTCGGTATTGTCAATGCGAAAAACTCTAGCATGGAAATTGAAGGTTTAGGCTTTGCGATTCCTATTTCCGATGTGACAAGCGTAATTCAAGAATTGATTCAAAATGGTCGTGTGACTTCGCGTCCAGTATTGAACGTAACTTTACAAAACATTTCAGACAACAGCTTCTATGGCGATAGCGAAATTGAGCCAGGAGTTTATATCGTGCAAATCATCGATGGCGGAACTGCTGATCGTGCAGGATTAAAAGTTGGTGATCGTGTCATCTCCTTTGATGGCAAAGAAATCACTTCCGCTGCTGATGTCAAACAAGTATTAAAACAGCATGCCATTGGGGACAAAGTTGAAATCGTGATCAACCGTGATGGTCAAGAAATGACTTTGACTGTTGATTTACAAAACTACGATCTGCAATCCGAAACCAAAAATATGAATGCCTCCATTTAACAAATCTTCAAACTGATTTTTAGCCTATGATCTTGATTCTGTTCAATGTCATAGGCTTTTTTAATAAACTCAATCCGCTCAAAAAATCAGCTAAAAGAGTGTTCTAATTGCTTGCTGGATCACTTCATATTTGTATTCTTTTTTCCAAAAGAAAGTTCTTACAAACTTTTTTCATTAATTTACGCGTTTTCAACAAAGTGAATGCCAAACATGCAATAATAGAAAAAACAGGAGGAAATTTTAAAAATGTCTCAAGATAAGATTTCTAAAAGAAGACTCATGCTCGTTGGAACAGGCTTTGTAGGTATGTCCTTCGCCTATTCTATGCTGCATGAAAAAGGAATTGATGAACTCGTTCTCGTTGACGTAAACGAAGACAAAGCTCGTGGTGAAGCCATGGACTTAACTGATGGTTTAGTTTACGCAGATACCAAAATGAAAGTTTATGCTGGTACATATGCTGATGCTGAATTCTGCAACATCGTCGTATTAACAGCTGGTGCTGCTCAAAAACCAGGTCAATCTCGCCTCGAACTTGTTAAAATCAATGCCAATATTACAAAAGGTGTTTGCGAACAGTTAAAAGCAAACAAATTCGACGGAATCCTCGTCGTTGCCAACAACCCAGTTGATATTATGACTTACGTTGCTTGGAAAGCTTCCGGATTACCAAAAGAACACGTAATCGGTTCTGGTACAGTATTAGACACAGCTCGTTTACGTGTTGAATTATCCGATTTACTTGGATTTGCCCCAAACAATATTCACGCTTATATTCTCGGTGAACATGGGGACTCTTCCTTCGTCAGCTGGACAAACAGCTTTATCGGATGCAAATCCTTACTTGAATACCTCGATGAACACCATATCGATTTAATGCAACTCCAAAACGTATATATCGATGTTCGCGATAAAGCATATAAAATTATCGATCTGAAAAAAGCAACTTACTACGGTATTGGTCTTGCCTTAAAACGTATCGTTTCCGCAATTCTCAACAACGAACGCTGCGTTCTTCCAGTATCTTCTTACCAAAATGGTGAATATACAAAATACGGTTACTTCATCAGTACTCCAACTGTAGTGGGTAGTGATGGCGCAACTCAAATCTTGACTTTGCCATTAAACGAAAACGAACAAAACCGTTTCAACCACTCTTTCGATACATTGGTTGCAACAATTAATGAAAACCTTGGCGATATTATCGATCTTGACTAATTAAAAAGTCGATCCCCCAAATCACTAAGATCTTTCATTTCAATCATCCCCCAAAAGTTATGAGCGAAGCTTTCTTCCTCATAACTTTTTTTCATTTTGCCTTCGCTCAATCTGAACAAAATGATCTCGACTATTTGGGCAATCAAAAAAGGAAGTAAACGCATCATGCTTACTTCCCTTTTTTAATGATTTTATTTTTCTTCTGGACCAATAGATTGATGGTCATTCGCTTTTTGAATTAAAGTATCGACTTCTTCCACTGTATCAAATAAGACAGCACAAGGTTTTTGATCAAAGTAATCAATTCGATCGACATGATAATGCCCGGCAAACCAAATTTGATAATCAAGTTTTTGACGCATGCTTTCTAAAAATTCATGTTGATCGACACGATCACTTGAATAATTGTCTAAGCTTACTTGATATTTACTTGCCAACGGATGGGCACTAAATACGTCATGACTTAAGACAATATCTACTTTCCAATCGCAGGCTTCCATTGTTTGTTTTGCGTGCAAAGCTTCTTCTTGTGAGAAGATTTCTGTGTTCCACCAGTTTTTTCCCGCCACGCGATGTTCAACATCATGGCTGAATCCGCCGCCAAGTGCTAACCAGCTTTTTCCCGCAAATTCATAGCGTTCACCACGCATTAACATAAATACGTTGGAACGAATTTGTCTTGCTCTTCCTTTTTGCCAGTCTACTACTGGATAACGTTCTAAAACATCAAAGTTTTCATGATTCCCATCAATAAAAACTGTTGTCCACGGTAAGCTTTCAAACCAGTTTAACCAAAAACGATCCGAGCTTCCGCCATCCCAAATACAGCCAAAATCGCCACAAATCACAAGATAATCATCCGCTGTCATCGTTTGCCCAGGGATAAATTCGCGAGGATTTATTTTGTGGATATCAAATGCGCCATGGATGTCACTTGTGATATATACCATTGCTAACCTCTTCCATTCGCCTTAACCGCGATTAATTTAACTTTATATCAATTGAAATCTTTTGTCCGAGATATTTAGCGTTTTATGCTTTTTTCCCTTTGTTCAAGGGAATTCTATAAAAATGGATACGTTTCCACTTTCTTTACATTTTCTTGTTCATCCCATATAGACAACACGCTATTTTTCTTGTCCTTTTTGGCTTTGGAATGGCGTTTAAGATCTGCAACTCTGTAAACAAAAAATGCAAGAGAACAAACGTTTATCTGCTTGTTCTCCTGCAAATTTGATCTTTCAATTATGGATCATTCAGCCAACCTTTGCGCCTACGAAAATTGAAGAAACCGTTTGCCGTCGGGATCAAAACCGTTTTTCTTTACGATCGTCACCAAGATCTTCAGTCCAACGTTTTTGTCTTCTCTTTTCGTGTTTTACAAATTGAAAGCTTTTATTTATTTAACTTCTGCTTTAGAGAATGCTAAATAACCAGCACCAATTAATCCAGAATCTTCAGATAATGTAGAGCGTCGAATATCCACGTATGGAGCAACAGGTGGGAATACTTTTGCTTTTACGAGTTCTTGAATATCTTCCGCGAAGCCGTCAATTTTCATTGCGACTGATCCACCTAAAATAATGATTTCTGGATCCGTGATCGCAATGATCGTTGCGATCATATTTGCTAAATGCTCTTTCGCTTCAGTCATAATCTTTTGAGCAACTTCGTTTCCAGCTACTGCAAGATCATTGACTTCACCAGCATGTGCTACATCAAGACCTGCATTGCGAGCACGTGTTGTAATTGCTGTACCAGAGCTGACTGCTTCAATCGCACCTTTGACTAAGCTGCCGTGAGTTGGTCCGTTTGGCCAAACAATGCAGTTTGCGATTTCATGAGCAAATCCGTGTGCACCATTGACAATTTGTTTATGGACAACTTGTCCGGATCCTACACCTGTAGAAATAGTTAAGAATTGAACGAATTCTTTGTCTTTTCCTTCACCGACAACAGCTTCAGCAAGACCTGCTAAATTGGCGTCGTTTTCTAAATAACATGGAAGACCAGTTAATTTAGAAATTGTTCCAGGAATGGAAAGTGACCACCATTTTTCGCCTAAGTTAGGGGTACGAAGAATGTAACCAGTTTCCAAATCCAATGGTCCTGGGCAAGAAACACCAATTCCCACGAATTCCTTGTTAAAAGTTGAAATCAGAGATGCAATTTTTTTGAGAGTCACTTCTGGATCTGTTGCATCTGTTTTGAACTGGACGCGTTCGATCAGATTTAAATCCTCATCAATCACTGCAACTCGAGTATTGGAGCCACCAATATCGATTCCAATGGAATACTTCATTTTTATCCTCCTGTATGTATGAATAACACTAGCTTTAGTTTAACATGCCATAAAATATTATGTTCTATTTATTTACAAAATCATGTTTAAACGTTTCATCAAAATAAACACTTTTCAATTCACTTTTCATCATTTGGATATTTCTTCATGATTTAAAGAAGAAAACTTCTTATTGATGTCGAGATTCTCATCATCTTACTATTGCGCAAACAAAATCTTTAATTGCCCTAGCATTTTAGAAAATGAAAAAGAGGTTTGAAACCCAAACGCAAAATTTGCCGATCAGTTCAAACCTCTGAATTTATTTTTAAATCTTATTCAACGCCGATGATGAAAGAATAAACAGGTTGTTTTCCTTCGTGAATTTCGACTTCTGCATCGCTATTGTCTTCAACATAAGCAGCAAGTTCTTCTGCTTGTTCTTGTGTTGCATCTTGACCATAGATCAATGTGACGAGTTCAGAATCTTCATCTAACATATCAGATAAAAGTTTTTTCGTTACATCCATCATATCTGGTTGAGCATCAACAATTGCTTTACCTAAGATTCCCATATATTGACCTGCTTTAATGGGCAGACCTTCATATGTTGTATCTTTGATCGCGTAAGTGACTTCACCACTCTTCACATTTTCAATCGCTGCAGTCATTTCAGATAAGTTATCTTCTAATTCAGCATCAGGATTGAACATGACGCAAGCGCTGATTCCTTGTGGAATTGTTTTAGCAGGCAATACGTGAACATCTTGATCTTCCATAACTGTTGCTGCTTGTTGAGCGGCCATGACGATATTGGAGTTATTTGGGAAGATGAAGATATGATCGCAGTTCATCTTTTCGATTGCAGAAATAAAGTCTTCAGTAGATGGGTTCATTGTCTGACCACCAGAGATGACTTCATCAACACGTAAATCTTTAAACATGTTAGCAATTCCATCACCAGCCGCAACAGTGATTAAACCGTATTTTTTGCGTTCAGCTTTTGGTGCTGCTTTGACTTCAACAGGTTCGTTTTCTTTGGACAAAATTTCTTCATGTTGATCGGACATATTTTCAACTTTCAATTTCATGAAGCGTCCTTGACGTTTACCCATTTTAATCGCAACGGCAGGCGTTAATGTATGAACGTGTACTTTAACGATATCTTCGTCTTGTACGCAAACGATGGAGTTACCAATTGTTGCGAGTTCTTCTTTAAAGTTATTTTCAGAGAAGTTTTTAGCGCCTTGTTCACTTAACTGTAAAATGAATTCAGTACAGAAACCAAATTCGCCTTCACCTTCTACTTTTGCTTGGCTGCTAGGTTCGCTAGAAGCTTTTGCGGCAGAAGCATCTAATTCAACTGGAGTACCTTCCAATGCTTTCAACATCCCGTCAAAAATAGATAATAAGCCAGCTCCACCGGAGTCCACTACGCCTACTTCTTTTAAAACAGGCAATAAGTCTGGTGTTGTATCCAATGAGATTTTGGATTCTTCCACCATTTTGCGCATAACTTCTAAACAGTCAGTCACTTCTTCAGTTGCGCAATATGCATATGTATAATCAGCAGCTTCACGAACAACTGTTAAAATTGTTCCTTCAACTGGACGCATAACAGCTTTATAAGCAACGCGGCTTCCGTTGACAAGCGCACTTGCTAATTGCATTGCATCCATTTCTTCTAAATCTGCAATCGCTTGATAGAATCCTCTAAAAATCTGAGATGTGATTACACCAGAGTTTCCACGAGCACCCATTAAAAGTCCGCGAGAAAGGACTTTTGCGATCGCACCAACTGCTTCGTCTTTTGTTTTTAAAGCCTCTTTTGCTCCATTCGTAAACGTCAAACACATGTTTGTTCCTGTATCGCCATCTGGTACAGGAAAGACGTTGAGCGCATCAATTCTAGCCTGATCATTTGTCAGGGAATTCATGCCCGAACGAAGCATTTCTTTAAAGAGTTTCCCATTAATTCTTTCCATGAAGTGATCTCCCTATTCTACTGTGCGAACACCCTGAACAAAAATATTCACGGCATCAACTTTCACCTCGAGATTTTTCTCAATGGTATAGCGCACACGCTGTTGACAAGCAAGCATCACTTCAGAAATGCGGATTCCTTGTAATGCCACAACATAAAGGTCAAGAATCAAAGAATTCCCGTCCTGGCGGACAATAACACCGCGAGAATAATTTTCTTTTCTTAATAATTCAGCCCAACCATCTCTTAACAGTTTTTGGCTAGCCATTCCAACGATTCCATAACATTCTGTAGCAGTACCACCCGCAAGATTAGCAACCGCTTCTAATGAAATATCGATAGTTCCATATTCGGTAGATTTTTGAATCGGCATATTTCCTCCAGTACGATCCTCAATGATCGATTTATCTTTGATTTAAATAATTGATAAATATAAAATTTTGCGCTCTTGGCATGATTTGTGTATTTAATGGTGGCGGCGCAAACTAAAATCTTCGTAAAAGCCACATCAAATAGACATAAAATGTCATTCAATATTATAAGCAATTTTCAAGCAAAACAAAAACTCCTCTTACGATAATCTGCCACTATTCAAACATTCTAGAATATTTCCCTTAAATGAAACGGTTTCAAGCCGTATGCTCAGATAGTTCATCACCAGTTCAAAACAATGGAATTTCGCTTTAAATATCGTTGATCGAATCAACATCCTGAAAATGTAGCCCTGCACTTTCTCTTTAAAGTTTCCAACTTGTCATCGCAAAACAAAAAAGTCTTCATCGCGATGATCTATGCTTGATTCAACTTGCATAAGATTGATGAAGACTTTTGATTTTTGTTGTGTATTTTAAGTAGTCATTGCCGAAAAACTAGTAAGGATAGAACGTATCTGTACTTGCATCATACGTATAATAAATGCCTTCTATTGTCGAATAGAACATGCCTGTAGAAGGTGAATATTGAATTCCATCTACTGCTGAAGGCTGCCAATCGGCAATTGTACTTAAATCCTCTGGTGGCTGCGGATTATTCATGTCCGCAACTGGTGCTTGTTGCGTACTTTGTTCAGCGTTTTGTTCCCCTTGTTCACTAGCTTGCTGATCTTCATCATCTTTGGAATATGAGTCAGGATCGATGACATATTTTGGAATTTCGCGGTTTTCCGCGCGTTCTTCTGGAGATAAATACATGTAAGAACAAGCAACTTTGTTGATGACGCCATTGACCCCATCAAATAAGAAGCAGACATTTTCACCTTGCAGATTGTTGAGCACTTGTTGATAAGCACTGATCATAAACACCGAATTAATCGAGGTGAACACGGTATTTCCATCCTGCAAAACAAGTTTCAACATGTTTTTGTCATAGCTTTCTTGCCAAGGCAAAATTTCCGCAATTTTCTCGAAGATTTCGCGCGTTAACTTATCAGGATGATCACTCACCTGCTTTGCGAGAGCATCAATCGTTTCTTTTGGCAAATCTGCCATCAAAGGAAAATGGACTAAAGAACGCAGCTCCGTTTCGTTTTCCACTTTAATTCGCTCCCCTGTGGAAGCGACTAAATAGTTTGCCCCATCTTCTTCATAGTAGCCAATAATCATCTTTTCGTTGACATTGATCGTGATATTTTGTCCTTCTTTAGAAACATCTGCTGATTCAATCAAAGGATTTTCTGCTAATTTTTGTTCAACATCACTTTCTGGGACACTAAAAGTTCGTTTATTCACGGATAGACCAGCTATTTTGAAAATTTGTTGGGGAGTATAGTAATAATTCCCTGTACAAATCAAAGCGGTCACTTTGGTATAAGGAGAAAACGCATAGACGCCTAGGCATACGCACGCAAAAACGAGAATCCCACACGTCACTTTTTTCCAAGTTGCAAGTGGGCGATACGCTTTAGGCTGCGAACGATCTATATTTCTACGCAATTTCATCCGTTTCGCCATGCCAGTTTATCCTTTCTACTTCAGTAATCAAATGAATTCCATAATGCTTTAAAGCATCGCGCTGAATATTGCGGATCAAACGATCCACATCACGCGCTGTCGCATTTCCTTCATTGACAATAAAATTCGAATGAATCGGGCTGACAATTGCACCCCCGATTGATTTTCCCCGATAACCTAACTGATCCACGATCTGCCAAGCGTTGCATCCTTTAGGATTACGAAAGACTGATCCAGCGGATGGTTTGGAGACAGGCTGCGTTGTTAATCGTCTTTGTTTACGACGATCCATCGTTTCTTGTATTTCATTTTTTGGTTTGTATTCCAATTGAAAGCGAGCGGACAAAGCCACCCAATCTTTATGTTTTTGAAAGTTAGAATGGCGATATGTAAAGTCTAATTCCTCATTAGTCATCGTCACAATTTCGCCGTCTTTGAGCACGGTCACATCGATCAAAATACTCGCCATATCCGATAAGTAGGCACCGGCATTCATATAAATTCCGCCGCCAATACTGCCCGGAATTCCCGAGGCAAATTCAAGTCCGGATAAAGATCGCATCATCGCCTCAACACTTAATGCAATAATTGAACACCCGGCTTGGCAAGTTAGAATATCGTCTTCAAAGTGAAAGTCTTTAAAGTATTTCTTTAAAGAGATAACTACACCATGGAATGGGACATCATCGATTAAGACGTTGCTGCCGTTGCCTAAAATCAGCCAAGGAACGTTTTCGCGATTCAACAATTGGATTAATTCGCGCAATTGTTCTATTCCATATGCTTCGACTAGAAAATCGGCAACACCACCAATTTTATAAGTCGTATGTTTTTTCATCGAAACAGCACAAGATGTTTCGCCAAATGGTTCAAGTTGAGCCAGAGTGATCATAACTATGCCTCACTTTGATGCTGAGCGATGATTTGCTCGCCCCATTCTACGATATCTTGCCCTGCATTTCTTGTGCCAAGCTGATAGGCGTTTTCTTTTAAAGACAAGCGCTTCTGTTCATCCATAAAGCCAGTTTGAATTGCTTGTGCTAAAGAATTCGCATTGAGATCTTTTTCTTCTAATAATAGTGCAGCACCACGATCCGAAAGGTTTTTAGCATTGTAGTACTGGTGATTTTCCGTTACATAAGGGCTAGGAATAATAATGGCTGGAATGCCAAGTGCAGTCAGTTCCGCAAGCGTTGTTGCCCCAGCACGACAAACCATGCCATCCAACATCGCATAAATACGCAATGCATCGACATAAGGAACAGTGTGCACGTTTTTAAATGCATCAAAAAGCGTTAAATCGCCATCGTTATCTTTGCCGCAGACATAGAGAATTTGTAAAGAAGGATCGACTTGTGCTAATGCATCTTGCATCAGTTCATTAATCGATGAACTTCCTAAACTTCCCATCACGATCATAATCGTTTTCAGATTTGGATCTAAACCGAGGGATTTGAAATATTCTTCATCTTTAACCACTCTTGCCGCTAGAGAAGCACGTGGATTTCCTAACTCACGAACGTTGCGGTTTGAATCTTTAAAAAACTTGGTTGCTTTTGCATAACAAGTCACAATGCCTTGAGCATAACGAGCAACTACTTGGTTTGCTTTTCCAACTACAGAGTTTTGTTCATGCAGCATGACCGGAATATGTAAATCATGAGCAGCCATTGCCGCTGGTGCGCAAACATATCCTCCAAATCCGATCACAAGATCCGGTTTTTCTTGGCGTAAGTATTTTTTAGCCTGTGCTTTTGCTTTAAACATCAACAAAACCGCCTTGATTTTGGTGAACACATTTCCTGTCAGGCCCATCGCATGAACAGGCAAAAATTTGTACCCTGCTTCCGGTACAATTTTGGATTCCATGCGGTTATCATTACCGATAAAGATAATTTCAGTATCGGGTTGTTTTTCTTTCCATATTTGAGCGAGGGCTAAAGCTGGATAAATATGACCTCCAGTTCCCCCGGTTGCTATACATATCTTTTTCATAATTATCTTTTAGATTATAACATGCCAACTTATACAAATTTCTCTATTCTTATTGTTGACACTTTCAAATAGCGATATTTATCGCCTAAACTTAGATTTTACTCTTTTTTCTTACAAAGCTATCATTTTTGATCATGATTTTAATATTCGAGTTTAAATCCATCAAAAAAGGCGAAACACCAGTCAATTGGTTTGTTTCGCCTAAAAACAATTGTCTTATTTCACTTCAGAAAGAGGAATTAATTCATTCCATTCTTCTAAAGCCCCCATTAATACATAACGCTGATTCGATTGAAAACCATACGTCAAATCGCAAGTCGATAACGAAATAAATCGTTTTTCCTGCGTATCCATATCACGAACATATTTGCTTTCGCTTTTAATCTGTTCGAGAACTTGAGTTTGATAATCACCGAAATCCGTTGTATAAACCATGCCTTCGTCATCACCACTGTAATAAACATACGTAGCAACACGATAGTTTTGTGTTGGTGTCATCAGCCAGAAATAAGGATGACTATCAAAAAACGCTTGATCGTTGAACTTTTCTAAGTTTGTAAACATGCCGCCAATATCCGAAACAGAATGCCCATAGATAATGGAGTTGTCATCTAGAAATTGCGGATTCGCCGCTGTATCTAAGAAGATTGATCCCATGTCGTTATATTCGCCTTGCAAAGTGTGATTTAAATAATAGGAGTTATCTTCACCTTGCACAATCGGATAAGAAATATCGGTTCCTGGAATCGCGATCCAAGCGACAACATTCTGGTTTTGCGCTTTAATTCCCTCCCAATCCATCGTGAAATATTCTTCTTTTTCAGGAGTTTGGTCTTCAGTATTAGTTTGAATATATTGTTGAAGCTCTTCATTTTCTTGTTTGATTTGGTGATCTTGCTTCCAAATTCCATACAAATTCCACGCCGCATAACAAAATACGCAAACTGCAGCTAAAGTAACGAAACGATAAAACCAAATCAGAAATGTCGAACCTTTTTTCTTTGGCTTGTTGTTTGGATGATTTTGTTTAAATGGATCGAGATTATTCGATTCATTTAATTTTTGATTGCTTCTTTTCGCATGTTTAGGTCGATATTTGTCATATTGAGGACTGCAAAAGTCCGGTTCATGTTCTTTCTTAAATTTCATAACAGTATTGTACATGCTTTTTGTACGTTTCCAAACAAAACACAGAATACGAAAAACGCTGTTTCCTAGATTAAATCATCGTCCTGCTTCAAGAATTCTTTAATTCACACCGAATCCGATTTTTTGCATCTAAATTTTTCACAATATAAAAGAGGTTTTGAATTGACTTACGTGAACTCAAAACCTCTTTTCTTACCTAAAGATTTTTATGCATTTTGTTGTTTGCTATTGGACAGGTTCTTGAATGATCGGACCTGCTGAATCTGTTCGCAATGGTTTTGCATAATAAGCAACTCCCTCAAATTTCCATCCTGCTTTTTCCAACTCATCTGCTTCTTTTTTACTTTCTGTAAAATGATGAGCTCCAGTTTGAGCATTTGGATTATAAAGACGATAAATTGGAACATTTTGTTCGGCTTGATCGAAAGAATTAAAAACACTTCCCTCATCAATCCAGCCTGCTGATTTCAAAAATTCAATTTCCTTATGATCATAGGTGTAGTGATGATCCCCAGCATTTGGATTATACAAGCGATGCACACTAATGGAAGTATCGTTTCCGCTTAACCAGCGACTACTTTCTGCATTCCATCCATTTTCAGATAAAACTTTGTATTCGTTTTTGTCCGTTGTAAAAAGGTGTTCACCAGAATTTGGATGGTACAGTCGATAAACTGGTTTTTGATCCGTTACGTAAATTGTTGCTGTAAAAGGAACCAGTGGCAATGGAAATTCTTGATCCGGCCATTTTTGATGAAGTTTATCTAACGTTTCTTTGGAATAAGAAGCTTCCCATGAAAGACTAACCTTTCCTTCTTTTAACGCTTTAAATTCATTTTGATCATTGACCTCGAGAATTGTTGGATCACTATTCCAAATATCGAGATCATATTCGATTGGAACTCCATTCCATATTTCTTGTTTACTTTCAAGTTTTCCTCTCTCACCAACTGTCAAATACTCGACAAGTTCAAAATTTTCGATTTTTGGTGCTGGTAATGTCTGATGGTCTTGCGCATAAACCGGAAAACCAAATGAATTTGTCAAAATGATCGATAAAGCTAGAGGGCTTTTTGTTATTTTTTTCATATGTTGTACCTAGCGATCCTTTCGTCCATTGATCCCTTATTCTCTAGAGCGTCTAACATTTTTTCATTGTTTCTCGGCGATAACAGCTATTTTCGTTAGGATTATATAGTCGATATACCATTTAACAATTCATTGTTGAGAGCCAGCTTTTTCGATTATGAGCCTCCAATTTAAAGAGATCATTTTTATTGCGAATAAAACCTACGTTTTTTCTATATCGAAATTCAATGTCATTAAGTTAACGAACTTCTTGTTCACTAAGTAATGTTCGCAATAGAG
>JAUMZN010000111.1 GCA_030528085.1 Erysipelotrichaceae bacterium
CCAATAAAAAAGAATTTAAAGATGGCGATGGTCTGATCGTCAAAGGTGTTGAAAACACCATCGACAATATTGCCAATCTTGCTAAAGAAGGTATGAAAGAAACTGATAAAGAAATTATAAAAATGATGATCAATCGTTGTTAAGAGTCCGAAAGGGCTCTTTTTCATCCCGAATTTACAATCTAAATGCAACGCATCTCAAAAATAGAAAATGACTCATAAAACCCTGTACAATGGTGTTTGCAAAGACAACATTGAAAGGAGATATTATGAGTCACCACAAACATCTTACACTAGAAGAAAGAGAAATGATATTAAAATATCATACAATGGGTTATTCCCTTAGCCGAATCGCTGAAATACTATGCAGAAATAAATCTACTATATCAAGAGAACTGAATCGAAACAGTGATAGGGACGGATATTTTCCAAATCGTGCTGAGAATAAATATCACAGCAGACGTCAAAAATGTCGTCAAAAAAAATTGTTGGAAGATCCGGAGCTGTATGCTTATGTTAAAGATAAATTTTTGAATGAGCAATGGTCACCTGAAGAAATAGATGGGCGATTAAAACTTGAACAATCTAAATGGTCAAGCAGTTATTCCACGATTTACAGAGCCATTTACGATAGACTATTTGATGAACCATATCTTTCAAGTGGAAATAAAGGCGCAATAAGAAAACTGCGTCATAGAGGGAAATCACGCCATACAAAAGGATATGTAGAACGACGAGGACAAATCGTCATTAGCCACGATATAAATGAGCGTCCTGCAGCTGCCAACGATAGATCTCGACTAGGAGATTGGGAAGGTGATACAGTTGCCGGAATTACAGGAAAAGCTTGTTTGGTTACATTGGTAGATCGAAAGAGTCGATTTCTGATTGGAGGAAAAGCATCAGAAAAGAAAGCAGATCGGGTTAATAAAGTGATGATAGAATCCCTTAAAGGACAGCCGTGTGAAACCATTACACCAGATCGAGGAAAAGAATTTGCAAAACATGCAGCCGTTACGGAAGCATTAGAAAAAGTACAATTCTATTTTCCAAAACCACATCATCCATGGCAACGTGGAACAAACGAAAACACGAATGGATTATTACGAGAATATTTTCCAAAAGGATGCGACCTCACGGATGTATCAGAAGAATATATCCAGCAAATCTTTGATAAGCTTAACAAGAGACCTAGAAAATGTCTTGGATATAAAACACCATATGAAGTCTACTATTCAACTGTGTTGCAATTGGCTTGACAATTCGGGCTGTAAATATACATGGGAATTTAAATTAGAGTGTATCGTGAACTATAAAGCTGGCATCAAAAATATAAAGCCAGATTATGCAAAATGGATGTCTCCTGTAAAATACAGAGAAACATCCATATGTAATTGAAAACAATAATTTATAACCAATAATCAGATAAATTAATGTCTAGGAAATTGGGTACACATCATAAACATGGGTTTTCTTTTAATTGTGCTGTTTTTCTTTCAAAAGATCACGGATTTCTTGAAGAAGGATAACCTCATCACTAGGTTTAGGAGCTTCTGTTTTCTTCTCTTCTTTATGATGGAACTTGTTGATAGCTTTTACCATAAGGAAAATAACAAATGCGATGATGAGGAAGTTTACAATGTTTTGAATAAAATTTCCGTAGTAGATTGCTGCCTCGGGGTGGGAAGCAGTTGCTGGTCGAATGACTAAGCGTAATGATGTGAAGTCAATGCCGCCCATGAATAAGCCGACAAATGGCATGAGTATGTCTTTAACAAGGGAATTTACAATAGCTGTAAATGATGAGCCCATAATGACACCTACAGCAAGGTCTACAACACTGCCGCGGGAGATAAATTCTTTAAATTCTGCGATTAATTTCTTCATATGAAAAAAGCCTGCATGAAGCAGGCTCTTGAATTAGAACTGATTTTCGCCTTGAACGTATACAGACTTAACGTCGTAGTTATCTTCAAGAACAACGATAGAAGCATCACAGCCAGCCGCAATACGACCAACTTTGTCTTCCATCTTGAGCATAGTAGCAGGGTTCAATGTGCAACTGTTGAGTGCTTCTGCAAATGGTACGCCTGCTTTTTCAACAAGGTTCTTCAAACCTTCATTGATCTTCAATGTAGAACCTGCAAGATTCTTCTCCTTAACAAGGTGAGCAGAGCCATCCGGATAGATCTCGATCTCGTGACCGCCGAACATGAACTTTGTACCTGTTGGGAATCCCTTGCACATCAGACCATCAGAGATCATGATTGCCTTTGTACTGTCCTTAGAATGGAAGAATACATTCAGTGCTTCTGGTGTGGAGTGGTTGCAGTCGCAGATCACTTCACTATATACATCATGAAGACGAAGGGCTGTGCCTACCAAACCATTCTCACGGTGAGAGAATGGAGACATTGCATTATATGTATGTGTAATGGACTTTGCACCATTAGCGATAGCCATAACAGCCTGGTTGAATGTAGCATTGCTATGACCCATAGAAACTACAACACCATTGCTTGCAGCATACTTTGTCAATGCAAAG
>JAUMZN010000112.1 GCA_030528085.1 Erysipelotrichaceae bacterium
TTTGTAAGCGTCAAATGAATGACGCGTATCATTAGATTAAAAGGCGTTGTATCCTATTTATGGTCAAACAGGATACAACGCCTTAATTTTTGGAATCAAGATAGAGGTATTTAGGAAGGGTTTTAGAGTATGGAACCAGTTCTTCCAATACGTTCTGTGGAATTTGTCCATCTTTGTAATACTTCAATGTATTCAAAACGTATTTCAAGTATTCGAATGGATTTAATCCATTCATTTTGGCTGATTCTAGTAATGTCATATATCCAGCAGCTGCTTGGGCTCCTTCAACACTGTTAGCGAACAAGAAGTTCTTTCTTGGGATGACGAAACTCTTCATTTTTCTTTCGGCTAAATTGTTGTCGATCGGATAAATGCCATTGTCTAAATATCTAGCTAATTCTTCTTTGCGTTCTAGAAAGTATGCTGCAGCTGTATAAGGTTTCGTTTTCTCTTCGAATCCTTCTGCCACGATTTCAACTTCTAGCACGAGCTTTTCAAACAAAGGTTTACTGAGTTCTTGTCTAGCTTTTGTTCTTAGTTCAGCTGGAACATCAGAAAAGAAGTTTTCGATTTGATATAACTCAGAGATTCGATTTAAAACGGCGATCAAACGATTTAAAGACTCGTGTTCTTCTAAGAATGATTGAACTTTATCTAGATTATCGGCATTTTTGCTCGCGTTTAAAATCTTTTTCAGCTGAGCATAGTCATCCCTACAGTTGACGGCTTCATAAAAATACCGTCTGGCATGTGCTAAACAGGTTAGTTTGGTGCATCCTTGGTAAGATCGATATCCCTGCAGTCCATCTGTCATTAAAACTCCAGTAAAATCTGTACCCAGCATACTGGTGATCGATTCTTTACTTCGACTTTCTTTGAATTGATAGAGAACCATTTGTTGTTGTGCATGTTCTCCACTTACGCCACAGACCATGTAGGAAGTTGATCGATCTTTTAAGGAAAGACACTGTAACGGTGTTTCATCCATATGGATGACATTTTGTTTCACTAGATCCCGATTCATTTGTTCGCAAAGTTCTTTGATATACAGTTCATGGCTCGTTTGCATGACATTGCTCATTGTTTGTCTGGACAGATCTGTCCCAAAAGCAGTGGCATCTTTTTCAAGACGGTATAGTGGTGTACCCATCATGAATTTTTCATAAGCGAGCCCGGCAACGAGAGAGGCTGTGGCAATGCTTTTATCGATCAAATCCGGTTCTTTCGGTTGAGCTTTCATGATGATCGATTTTCCGTTTTCATCTGTACAGTTTGCCGGACAAACTTTCTTTTCTAGTTTGATTTTCTTAACGGTGTATTGAGCAGGTTGATATTCAATAACAGTTTTTTCCGAATAACCTAAATGGGACATCGGTTTACCACAGATTGGGCAGCAGACATCCTCATCAAGTTTAACAACTTCAACAACATCTGGTTCATGTTTTCTGCAGTCTTTTTTAGGTTTGCTTTTCTTAACAGATTGCAGTTTTCCCAGTTCTTTTAATTGGTTCTTTGCTTTTTTACCGTGAGCTTGAACTTTAGCGATCACTTCTCGATAATGCTCTTCTGTAATCTCGCAGGATTCAACCTTTTTCTCCAAGAACTTCATTGTATCTTGCTCCACATCAGATGGTTCTAAAGTATCCAAGTCAAAGAGTGTAAGTTGAATGTTTTCAGCTTTTGCGGTATAAAGAGCGTTCTTTAAATAATTATTGAACTCTTTTGCTCCTTGGAATTCAAAGACTGTATCAATGAGTAAGTCAACGATATCGTCTTTATCCATGTCTTTTGTTTGTTGACGGATTTGAGTTGCGATGTTTTTTCGGATTTGCTGTTTAATTTCGAGATCTATTCTTACCATAACTTTATTATACCTCATTTACATGTTATATGCAACTTAATCAGATGCTAATATAAATATATTCATATTAAATATATGCTTTTTAAACTATAGAATTCTATGTCAAAAAACCCAGCGGGATGACCTGCTGGGTTAAATGTATTTTGGCTTTCGAGATAAAAATTGAGGATCAGGCACAATCGTCATTCCTGACATTAGAGCTTGTAGTTGTGCCGAACTAATGGTTTGATATCCGTTTGTTTCGGTAAAAGGCCATTTTAAATGAGATCGGGCTAGGCGCTTATAGATCAACCAGTATCCATTGCCATCATGAAGGATCCCTTTCATTTTGTCTTTTGATCGGTTGGTAAAAATATACAAGGAACCATCAGTTGGATCTAAATGATGAACCCCTTGGATAACAGAGGCATATCCATCAATTCCTTTGCGTAGATCCGCTGGTTTATTCACTAGAATAATGTTCTTGACCTTGGAGAAGTCTATTCCAAGGTCTAAATATTCGAAATCATTGATCATAAAAAGCCTCCTGAGATAACTGCTCAAATTATCTCAGAAGGCTTTGTTTCTGAATACGCGTCATTCATTTGACGCTTAC
>JAUMZN010000022.1:0-1972 GCA_030528085.1 Erysipelotrichaceae bacterium
ACAGATGGTGCAGGCGCATCAACTGGTGGTGTGACGTTCGCATTTGGATCTTCCAAATTGATCGTGCTGCCGCCGAGTACTTGTTGAATTAAGCCTTTTGCTTCGGCAACGTATTCGTCATACAACATCATGACGGAAAGATCTTGCATTGCAGATGCGGAGAACTGTGTTGTAGGTTCACCTAAAATCGCATAAGATTGGAAATTCCAATTTGGGAATCTAGATAATTCTAAAGTCAGCAGCGATTTTAATTCGTTTTCGGACATATTCGTATCAAATGCGGTGGATAAAGCTTCCATGACATCTGGATAGTTGATCACCATGGATGGGGACAACAATTGTTTCAACATTGCTCGCAATACGATTTGTTGGTTTTTCGTACGCTGTAAGTCGCCATCAAGATATGCGTGACGTTCACGCGCAAAGGCTAAGGCACGTTCACCTTCTAAATGGTTCCAGCCTTCTTTAACCCCTTCAGTACCGTTCGCATAGAATGTTTCGACTTCTAATCCTGGTTCGACATAAACATCAATTCCGCCAATCGCATCAACGATGTTGATCAGTGAAGAGAAGTTGACACGAACGTAGTAGTTAATATCGATTCCTAAATAGTCTTCGATTGTACTTTCTGTTGTTCCAATTCCATACAGACCAGTATGGGTGAGTTTATCGTTATAAGTCGCAATACCCTCACATGCCATTGAATTTTTCTTGCAGCTAACAGGCATGTAGCTGTCACGAGGAATGGAAACCATTAACACTTGTGCTGTTTTTGGATTGACGACAACAAGCATGTTGACGTCTGATCTAGATTCTTGCGAAATCGAACCATAGCTGTCGTTTCCGCTGACTAATACAACAAATGGATCAGCCATAATATTGAGCACTGGATCGGAGTGGTTAATGGAAGAAGGATCACGATCGCTGTAATACAAGTAGGAGTCCACCACATTAGTGAATGTGGTCAGCGCATTGTATTTATTGTCGTCATTGGCAATTTCATATAATGCGGCGTGCTGAATTTCTGGAAAAGCGATCGCATCGACTTCATTGGCATATAAAGCATCAACTAAACTGTAGACATCATCAAAGACGACTTCTTGGAAGTTAGCGCCATCTTCATGAAGTTTATTGACCATTCCTAATGTTCCCGCTTGGTCGACACTAGGTGTTACTCCTAATCTTTTATCTGCAGTTAATTGATTTGGTTTTTCGATATTGGATTCTTTCATCGCATAGACGGTGACAGAATTGACTTGTTTATTCGTTAAGTTCGTAACTTGTTCGAACATTTTATCGGTGTCTTTTAAGACAAAGCCACCAAATGCACAAACTAAGCCAAATACGCAAGTCAAAAAGCCAAGTGTATAACGCGCAAATGGACGTTTTGTTTTAAATAACCAGCAGCCGACTAATACACCGCCCAAAATGATCACAAGTCCGCAAACGATCATCAATAAATGCATCGGTAAAATATTGATACGCACTAATTGAAAGATCAGCCAAATAATCGCGATGATTGCGAGCACTGAAAGAATTCGCGCCACCCATCCTGGACGATGGATCGATTTTTTCAAACGTGCGGAATGTAATCCATCTTGGTTTGGCACATTTGGATTGGAACGGCGTGGTCCATTTGGACGGTTGCCACCTTGGTTGTAGCCGCCATTCATTTGTTGCGCATTTGGATTTGGACGGCTTCTTCTTTGTGGTTGACCATTAGATCTTACTTGCCCTTGTTGAGCAGGTTGACGATATGTGCCTTGGTTTTGCGCTTGGTTTACTGGTCGAACTAAAGGTCGGCCATTCGCACTAGGAGCCTGTCTTCTTTGTGGCGCATTTTGGGGATTAGATTGCGCGCTTCTTCTTGCTTGTCTTGAAAGTGGTTGATTGGATGAAGAAGGACGGTTGGAATAGTTTTGGCTTGTTGGATTGGATCTAGATCTTAAAGCTTCTGAACGTGAATCAGAAA
>JAUMZN010000022.1:1982-18449 GCA_030528085.1 Erysipelotrichaceae bacterium
ACCAATTTGGATCTTCCTGCCGTGGTTTTGGCTGAGGTCTTTGTTCTTCAAAAAAATCGTCTACGAAATGATCATCTGAAAAATAAGAATCAAAGGAATTTTGTTGAGATGGTCTTGGGTTTGTATATGGGTCACGATTTTGTCTCGAATTATTGCCATTCGCCATGGTGGTGTCCTCCCTTAAAAAAAGTCTTTTTTCATAATAGAGATAAAGGCGTCAAAAATCAATTACACCAATGATCACGTTTTCTTTCCTTTTCGTCATCATCTATTTTTCTCTATTGTATTAGATAGCGCACTGCTTTTATCATTTATTTTTTGATCTTGTTTTTCAACTATCCGCATCCTAATCCCATTTTTTTACAAAATGTTCCCTTAAATACGGAAAGAAAAAGACCTGCATTGGCTCATAATGGCTTTTTGCAGGTCTTTTTTTGATCTTGAATAAATTTCTATTTCTTCAGCCAATTAGTTGCGGTTTTGGAAGAAGAAGTTAGGGATAGAATCATCAGCATCGGATTCAGTTACTGATGTGGATACACCGCTTGGTCTTGGTGCACTAACTTTTGGTTGTGTGAAAAGACCTGGGTTGGATGTGCGTGTATCGTTAGTTGCTTTTTTAGCTTGTTTTTTAGCTTTTGCGGATTCTTCAAATCCAGTCGCAATTACTGTAACGATGATTGCATCGCCGAGTTGTTCGTTAATTGCGATACCGAAGATGCAGTCAACATCTCCACCAGCAGCATCTTGGATCACTGCAACTGCGTTTTGGGCATCGTATAAAGATACTTTGTCGCCACCAGTGATGTTGATGATTGCGGATTTAGCCCCAGCAATGTTGCTTTCGAGTAATGGGGATTGAATTGCTTTTTCAGCAGCTGTGATTGCTTTATCTTCGCCATCAGCCATACCGATCCCGATTAAAGCACGGCCTTGGTTTTGCATAACGGAACGAACGTCCGCAAAGTCAAGGTTAACTAATGCTTCAACAGAGATTAAATCAGAGATTGTCTGAACACCTTGGCGTAATACATTATCTGCAGCTTGGAATGCTTCTTCGATTGGTTTGCGGCCGATAACTTCGAGTAAGTTATCGTTAGAAACGATAATTAAGGAATCGACATATTTTTTAAGTTCTTCGATACCTTCTTCGGCATTTTTAGAACGACGTTTTCCTTCAAATGTGAATGGGCGAGTCACAACAGCAATTGTTAATGCGCCTTCTTCTTTTGCAAGTTTTGCGACGAGTGGTGCAGCACCTGTTCCAGTTCCACCGCCCATACCTGCAGTAACGAATACCATGTCGGCACCTTTTACTGCTTCGCGGATTTCTTGTTCACTTTCTTCTGCAGCTTTGCGGCCTACTTCTGGATTTCCCCCAGCACCTAAACCTTTAGTTGCATCGTTTCCTAATACTAATTTGTTTTCTGCTGGTGAGCTTTTTAACACTTGCACATCAGTGTTTGCTACGTAGCAGCTAATTCCTTGAACGTTGTCGGAGATCATACGGTTAACCGCATTGCTTCCTCCTCCACCCACGCCAATTACGCGGATATCTGCATTTCGATTCATTTCTGGCATATTGAACTCTTCCTCCTGCATTCGTTGGTTAAAAATCGACTTTCATTCATTTCTTTTCGGGTTGAATAGGATCATGTCTATTCAGTTTTATTCAAATTCAAATTTACATTTAAATTGAAAACAAAGTAATTGCGTACTCTATTATGCCCTAGTCACAAAGCTTAATGAGTACGTTTTATTTTTACCGCTTACTCTTTTGTGGATAAGACTGCTTTTTTCAATTTACGAGTAAAGCCGCCTTCTTGATCTTTGGCATAACGAGTAATGGACTCGATACTTTCTTCAAGTTCGTTGTTGTTGACCGAAGTGACATCTTTATTGTTCATTTTATTGATATCCATCAATGCATAAATTAAACCAAGGTTTGTCACGTTTGCCCCACTTCTTGCTCCAATTGTTGTGACGCCATAAACTGCGGCTGGCGCATTAAACGTATGGAGATAGTGTTTGAGAACTGGAATATCAGCCCCTTGACCAGTGATGACATAACGAGCTTGCACGGAGGCTAAAATATTAGCGCATCCGGCATTAATGTCGGCGATCCAAGAACGAAGTTTTGGCAAGATTGCTTCCGCAAGTTCTTTTTGCGAAATTTCAATGCGTTTTTCTTCTTGTTGTTCAATGTAGATCACAACGTCTTTGGCATCAATTTCTCGAGCGTCGAATAGATTTTCCAATAAACGCCAACAAGTCGTTTCGGACAATCCATATTTTTCACGTAAACTTTGGATAAAGAAGCGATACCCTTTATCCAAAATTGTCGTAAATCCAATTTTGTTTTGGTTCACAAATGCGAGTGTCGTATGGTCTGCTTCTAAATCGACTAAGATCACAGGTTTATCCAAAGATTGGGATAAAGTTCCTGTTTCTTTTGCCATTCCATAAGCATCCAATACGATATCTAAAATCTGCAAGCCTGCTTTTTCTACAGCCGCAACATAGCTGTAGAGCGTTTTTTTATCAGCACAAAGAAAATCAACTTCCATGTCGAACGATTCACTATCGACACCGAGTGGGATTTTATCTTGTTTCACGCCATCAATATAATAATTAATTTGATTGACGTTCACGAATTCTACGTTTTCAAAGTTTGTTGCGCCCATTGCGCTTTTCAGTCCTTGTTGAATATGGAAACGGCGGATCGTATGCGTACCATCTTCAATTTCAATATGGACTTTATGGTTAACCGGACGAACATTCACACTAGGAATGGCGAGAATTACACGTTCAATTTGATAGCCCAAAGCCATCTGTGCTTGAGAAACTGCCGTATCGATCGCTTTGACTACAGCGTTTTCATCGCGAATTTTTGAATTGCGAATTCCATCGTGACTAACACGTTCAACCCGGAGAATATTGCTTCGACCATTAAAGACTTCCGATACAACTAATCGAACCTCACGATCTGAAAGTTCCAATGCTGCATAGACACTTTTCTTAGCCATCAAATCTCCCCTTTACTCCTCTTATCATTATAGCGGAAACAAACGCCAAATATTTTGTGGATTTCACAAAACTATTTTCTCATTTCCGCTTTATTTCTTTGACTTTCCTACATTGCGCAGAATAGATCTATTGTACTCGAATTTTCGAATACTCAATCAAACATTAATCTTACAAGTCATCGCTCTTGATTCTGAAAAAAATACTAAAAATGATCTCGTTCCAAAAATAAAGCGGATTCATATTGATCATTTTGATACACAAAAATCTGTTCTTGTTAAATACAGCGCAATGACAATCGCAAAATATCACGCAAAACCATTTGGTATGCGCACTGATTTTCCTATATCTAATCTGAATATACTAGAAGAATCTTTTTTCTTCCCTTTCATTTGTTTCTTTTTGACAGATTCAAAATGAACACATCAACTTGCGATAGTTTCACTTATTTTTCACTCAGTCATCAGCACTGGATTTTAGCGTTATTCAAGCCATAAATCCAAGTTTGATCGACTACGAATTTATTCAAGTGCCATTTCTTTATATAAGTTGATTGCACTTTCCAAATTTGTGATGACGCCATCAACGCCCCATGAAAGGTACGTATGAATCATATCTAAATCATCGACAGTCCACAGCCATACTTCTTTGCCATGTTCATGAATCGTATTGACGCGATCTTGGCTAATCAAAATATGATCTAGCGCAAGTGAATCGAGCCACTCACAATTGAGTGCTTGTTCGACTTTATGATGATCATTGATCAGCCATTGCACAAACATATTCGGTAATTCGTTATGAATTGCTTCTAGAACTTTAAGATCAAACGATTGCACTTGGATATTTTGCGCCAATTGCGGATGACCTTTCACGACATCCAAAAATGGCCAAGCATCGCCAGATTCATCTTTGATTTCCACTAAATAAATCATTTGATCGCGATAGCGTTCCACGACTTCACTTAAACGGTGCAGCTTTTCACCATTGCTCATGAGCACACCATCTAATTCGGCACTCGTTTTTTGCGAAATCCACCAATCTAATCCCGTGATCGATTTAATGTTGTCATCATGACTGACATAATAAACCCCATCCGCACTTGAGCGCACATCGAGTTCGATTTGCGGACATCCCGATTGTAGCGCAATATCAAATGCCGCATACGAGTTATCTAATGCATCTTGGGCAAAACCACGATGGGCAAAAACAGGAATGCGCGTTAATTGTTTAGACGTGCGATTCAATAAGCGCTCATTAGCTTGTTCAACCATTTCTTGATTGGTATAAACACCAAGACTTAAGACAAGTGGGCTTACTTGTTGATTGAATAGATGAGAGCCTAAAATTGCGCACACTAAAGCAAGCGTGCCGCTAATTGCACGCCGAACTTTGCGCTTTAATCTCCGTTTTGGCGCTTTTGGTTTTTGTTGAGCAGACTCTATATGTTTGTCATAGGGATTCGTTTCGTTTGTCATAACTTATATATCTTAAAAGATCCAAGCGATTGTTCAAATAGAAAGTCAAAAATTCTTATGCGTATCCTAACTTGTTGGCATTCTTGAAATAGATTACACGCAATTTTAGCTATACTTTCGCCAATTTAAGTCAAGAATTGCTTGAAATTGCTCGATTCAAAGTGCAGATTGACTCCAATCTCCTTATTTTTAAAAAACACATGATAAAATAACGTCATGAAAAACACGAACAAAGATATGAATCCAAATAAAACAAATCCATACGAAAATAGCATTTCTGATCCAAACGATCTTTTTGCGCCTGATTGGAAAGAAAAATCTTTATCGAGAACGCGTCGTCGTCAAGAACGCATGAAACGCCATGATGAAGAATATGAACCATTCACAGATTTTGAGCCAACTAAGAAAGAACAAAAAGAAATCGTTCAAGTCGATCCTGCTTTCCTGGCCAAAACAGAAAAACAAGTAGAAAACACTGCGGTAAACGATGCGCCAATTCGTGAACCTGAATCCAAAGTCGCCACACCAGAAACTAAAGCTGTAGCTGCGCCAAGAAAGCATAAACGCTCGATTCTCGTTCCTGCCATTCTTTTATCCGCCGCATTAATTGGCAGTTCTTTAGGGGCTTCGTGGTATTTAGGACGCAATGACACCGGCAATGCTTTAGCAACGTTATATGAACAAGAACAAAATCAATATAACGACTATGCCAGCGCCGTTCATGCTTTAACAAAACCTGAAGGCTGGAGCGATCAAGCGTTTGAAAATATTAAATTTGCGGCATTGCAAGCTTATGATCAAAGCCAGCTCAACACGCTCTCTTTAGCACTCGAAGGCAATATCGACGCCTCAGCCCAAGCCGAAAGTTTAACGAGCGTTTCGACGCAAGATGGCATTGAAGCCTACAAAAACTTATTTGCCAATCCTGCTTCTATTCCAGTCAACGTCATTAACGTTGCCCAAAATAAAGATATGATCGATTTTGTTATGAACTATGGAAAATCCACTAATATCGATCCAAACCAAGCCACGCTTGGTGATGTTACCCAACAAATGCCAGATTTGAAAACATTTGATCCAAGTTGGGGCTATGTCGATTATGGTGTTGGCTGCTTTGCCCAAAATGGCGCAGCACCAACGGTCATCTCACAAGTGTTCTCTTATTGTTTAGATGATCCAACTTTAACTCCATATCGAGTTGCCCAATGGGCAAATGAAGCAGGCTATGCTCTAAATCCTGTTGTGTCTGAAGATGACAACATCGTCTATGCGGCTGCTATGAATTTTGGAGTGAACCTCAATCCGTTATTAAACTACTCGACATTAATCACGGATCAAATTTATTATGGCTACCCAGTGATTTTGATCACCGGAACGATTGAAGCTCCTTATTTCTATGCCGTATATGGTTTAGATGAAGCGGGAAACTGGCTCGCATTTGATCCACTGTCTGCAAGTTCACCAACGGTTTTAAATCCAGATGAAACAGAACAAACTTTAATTAAAGCTTACGCTCTGTGGTAATTTGGCTTTTACATTTTGAATTAGACCGGATTGTTGATTGTATATAATCAACAATTCGGTTTTTCTTTTCGTTTTTGTCTCATTTCATAATCAGCAATCCTTTACAACAAGCTGCCTTTTAATCCCTTTTTAAAAACTAATACTGCTTTGTCCATTCCTAAAAAAGACATTGTGACAAGATGAAAGCTTTGTTTTTCCATTTCTTCGATTTTGTGATTGATTTTTTCGGTCACATTTTCCACAGTGAACTCTTCAACTAATTCTGTTTTGTACATGTCAATTTCCTCCTCATTTTCAAAACCAATATACTCTTTCCGGTTCAATTAAACGCAAAGAAAAGTCGCTCTAAACATCAATTTTGGGTTTAAAAAAGTCCACTCAGATCTATTCTGAATGGACTTCGTATTTATTGTGGATTGACGACTTGTTGGTCATCTGTTTGTGGTTGATTGGTTGAATTGTTTGGATCCGTGATGATTGGTGGGGTTGTTTCAGAAGATGTTCCTGTTGTTAAGAAATAAACTTTATTGCCACAATCATCTTGGCCTTCTAAATAGAAGAAGTAGTTATTTGGATTTTGGCTATTCCAATTTGTACCTGCTGTATATAAATCGCTGAATGAATAGTAAACAGATGTTCCGACAGGCGCATTGGAAATCGTACAAGCATTAGGCGTTGTTGTAGTTCCTTGGTTTTGATTGGCGTTATCGTTAATCAAAGGATCGTCGTTTGTGCTGCTGTCCGTTTCGGAATCTGGATCAGATGGCACTTCGTTATCGAATTGATCGCTAGCACTGATCTGTTGATTTTTGCCGACAACTTTAATTGTGATTTCTAATGAGTTCGTATTGCCAGAAGCGTCTGTTGCGACAACAGTAACTGGATATTTACCTTCTGTAGTCAAATCGTAGTCGCCATTAATGCTGATGGTGACTTTATCTTTATCACGAGTGCGATACACTTTGGAGAAATCATAATCTTCATTGCCCATTGGCACAGTCACAACAGCTGCTGGAGAAATAAATTCTGGCATCGTTGTATCTTTAACAACTAAGCGCACTGGATAAGATTGATCTTTGTATTTTAATGTCACTTCATAAGTGCCTAAAGCTAAATATTCTTTTCCTCTTGAAGTAACGGAATCATTCATTTGATTGTATGTATATTGGAAGTCATCTGTTTTTAAATCTGATTCAACGGTAATATCAGCCACATTAATATCCTGCGAATTATCTGATAAAAATTCTGCAGCAGCTAAATAAACAGGATCGCCAAGTTCTACTGTCTTTGTGCTCAAGACATTTAATTTCGATGAGTCAGATGAGCCGCATCCAACTAACGTTGCTCCAACTAATACACTGGAAAGCATTGCGGCAAACATTTTGTTTAATTTCACAAACAAACTCCTTTCGTTTGCTCAAAATCGCTCTTGTTTGAATGTTTCATGATCGATCTCTCATCTTATTGTCGATCGATCATTCTGAAATTTAAATTGCTTTCAATTTAAACAAATTTCTCTTTGTTTAATCTGAATACAAGCAAGTATTTTACTCTTTTGTCCCACCAAATCCAATTTTATAAAATGGATCTGTCATCTTACATCCACTTTTTCGCGCAAAAGTCCTTCGTTTACTGCAAAATCGTCAGATTCTATTTCGTTTTAAAGTGGTTTCTGCGTTTTTATCGCACTTCCTTGCACTTTGACTATCCAAAGAATTTAGGAAGTTATTAAGATGATTTTGTTGGATCAAAAAACGCAAAAAGAAGAAATCGCAAAAGATCGATTTCATTCTCTTATACTATTGTAGCGATTAATATCCATTTGCCCACGAAAGAAAACGAAATCTTTTCTGAACATTTGACAAATAACCACTATTCACAAAAGTTTCACACCGTTTTTAACGGCAGATCGATCTTTAAAAGGTTTACAATCAATAGCGAATTACAGATCCAATTATGGAAAAAAGATAAGGAATTTGACAGATGAATATTTATTTAGATTTATTTGCGACTTTCTTTCGCATCGGTTTATTCACCTTTGGTGGTGGACTTGCGATGCTGCCGATGCTTGAAAAAGAAGTCGTCAACAACAAAGGTTGGGCGACTTATGATGAACTCGTCGATTATTTTGCGATTGGGCAATGTACCCCTGGCATCATTGCGGTCAATACCGCAACATTTGTCGGCTACTCGCAAAAGAAAATAAAAGGTGCCGCAATTGCGACTTTTGGCGTTGTCGCACCATCATTGATCATTATTATTTTGATTGCCTCTTTAATGACTTCTTTTGCGAGCCTGGAAATCGTTCAGCACGCACTAGCGGGCATTCGCATTGGCGTTTGTGTTTTAATCGGCCAAGCGGTGTGGAAAATGATTCGCACTGGCGTTAAAGATCTTTATGGTTTAATCATCTTTTTCGTGATTTTGTTGGCTTCTTATTTTGACTTATTGCCAGTTGTTTTATGCGTCGTTTTGGCAATGATTTGTGCATTGATTTATTGCTGGATCGTCAAAAAGAAAACTGGAATTTCGCCATCTGTAAAATTTGCGAACTCCGGCGTTCCGCAAAAAAGACAAAAAGAAAATGCTGATCAACAAGATTCTTCAGTTCAAAAAGAAGGTGATCCACAATGATGCTTTGGCTGATATTATTTTTCGAGTTTTTCAAAACGGGCTTATTCTCCATTGGCGGTGGACTGGCAACAATTCCATTTTTATATGAAATGATGGAACGCTACCATTGGTTTACCGAAAGCGATTTATTAAATATGATCGCCATCTCCGAATCAACACCAGGACCAATTGGTGTCAACATGGCCACTTATGTTGGCTATCACGTTACCGGCAATAACGTCTTTGGTGCAATTTGGGCAACATTTGCGCTCGTTTTGCCAAGCGTCATCATCATTTGTGCAATCGCAAAAGTGCTGCAAGCTTATCGCAAAAATCCTTATGTTCAAGATATGTTCTATGGCTTACGTCCAGCTACTGCAGCGCTCATTCTTTCTGCTGCAATCGGTGTTTTATTAAGTGTCATTATGCCAAGTAATAAACTTGTCTTTGATTTCCATTTATTGTTGACACTCGTCATCATGGCTGGGATTTGGCTTTTTACCAAAGTGTTTAAAAAAGTTCACCCGATTGTCATCATTTGTTTAAGCGCCGCAATTGGAATCATCTTCTCTTTATAAATCGCAAAACAAAATTGAACGGATCATAAGATCATGAAAATAAATATTTATTTTCATTACTGAACAAATAGAAAGCGAGGCAGCCCCATTATTGGGTTTTAGCCTCGCTTTTTGTTTGACTTTATTTTCGCATGGTAAATATCACTTATTGGTATGCAACCGTTTCATTATGAATTGAATCACTAAAATCGCAAATACCACCAAAAAGAAGATTGTGCCAATTTGGTTTAGAGATCGTTCGATCTGTAATTGATTTTGACTGGAAACATAACTTACACCCGCAAATGGAACTTCTGTTTTTTCAGCACCTTTTCTTTGGGCATAAACGACATAGCGCTGATAACTTTCTGGGTAAGGATGACAAGTCATCAATGTGATCAAATCTTGACCCTCTAAAATCTTAATCGCATCGATATCATTTGGTTCAATGGCGATTGCTTTAATGACTTCATATTCCAATTGTTGCCAAGGGTTGTGGATCACAATAACATCCCCTGCTTTTAACAATTCGATATCTCTAAACATCGCACTCGTATACATCCCACGATGGGCAGCAATAACACAATTTGTATTCATACCGCCAATGGGCATACTTGTCTGTCCTAATACAGAAGCCCCTTTATTCATATTGTCCACTGTCGCGCCAATATAGAGCGGCAATTCAATATTCATTTTGGGAATCGTGATATAGCCGATCATATCTTGATCGGTATTCAATTCACTAAAATAAAAATCGTGATGTTCAAAACTCCATGCATCCTTAAGTCCGCTTTGATGATTCAAATAAATTTGTTCATTATACGCCTGCATCTGCTCATACAGTTGGCTATATTGTTTTTCTTCTTCTTGAAATGAAACAATCGTTTGTTCGATTTGGGCTTGTCCATATTGTTGTTTCAAATTTGGATAGATCAACATGAAAAAGCCAGAAATAAATAGCGTTAAAAAGATAATTGCGTGAATCTTCTTATTCATTCCCTTTCCTCTTTTTGCGTACAATCCAAATGATGATCAATAACAGTAAAATAAACAAACCAATACCGATTGAAACAATATATTCTTGTAACCATTTTGGAAATGAAGACGATTGTTGTTCTTCTTGAACAGTCGGTTCAACATATTCAACACGATGACCACGCACGAGCAAGCGATGGGTATTGACTCCATAAGGCGTGCACGTCAATAAAGTCACCCAATCTTGATTTGGATCTAGATGCAAAAACGATATTTCTTCCGGCAAGATTGTTTCAATTGAATCGACTTGATAAGCATGCACTTCATTTAATACATGAATATAAAATTGATCCCCAATTTCCATCTTATCTAAATGCGTAAAGAGTAGCGAACTAGGCAATCCACGATGGGCACTCAATACACAATGGCGATTCAATCCGCCAATCGGCAGCGATGAAAATTCAATATGACCAACACCTTGCTTGAGCACTTCTTCACTCGTGCCATGATAAATTGGCAGCCGCACATCGATTTTATCAATTTCGATATATCCCATGACCCCATCGCCTTGTGGATTGAGTACATTTTCGTAATGTTCAGGAAGTACATAGCCACTTCCTGGAACAAATGGATCTCGCAAAGTTTCTCCTGCTAATTGATCATTATAAGCATTCGCTGCATTCCATAACGCATCCAGCTCTGCTTGATCAGTTTCAGCTAATTTAGCTTGATAAGTTTGAATCGTCTTATTGTGCTGCAGCGTATTAATGTAGTTTGACAAAGCAGGATAAAGGAAAATCCCAGCGCCGATCATGAAGATCAAGATCGGCACTAGGACAGTCAAACGTTTTGATTTTTTTGTCTGTTTTTCCTTATTACTCATATTTTATGCTTTTTTTCTTGTGATGATTAAATAGATCACTGCGCCAGCCATTAAGAGAATGCCGCCAACAGTAAACATCAACGTTCCCGCACCGCCTGTATTTGGCAATTCGAAGTTAGCTTTATTTGAGTTCACGACTTTAAATTTCAAAGTGTTTCCTGTAATCGATGGCTTATTTGTATCATCAGTTGGAACAATACTCGATTCAACCGTCGTTTCTCCTGTATCTAATTCTCCATTTGGATCACCTGTTTTTCCATCCACTAATGTCACTGTGATTTCAGGATTATTAGGAAGTACCATACCATTGGCAGCTTTTGTTTCCGTTAAAACATACTCTCCGGTATCTAATCCTTTAAGGACAAGATGACCATTTGTATCCACTGCTAATTTTGTTGTTTTTTCACTTTGTTCATTTTCTGCTGCTAGCGTATAGCTTCCATCCTTGTTATCAACAAAGCTCAACTCAGCACCGCCGTTTTTCTTCAACGTAAATTCTGCGCCAGTAAGCCCTTTATTTAGATCTCCATCTCCAACTTTTGTGATATCCATCGCATATGTATAGACAGTTTGTTTAGATGTGATTTCACCATTATCGCCAACAGTGTAAGGATCTCTCGCAAACGTCAAAGTCGCGGTATTTTTCAGTGCATCTGTTTCTGGTGCTTTGCCATTAACAGTTGCAGAATATTTTACATAAACATTAGTTACATTATTTTGAACTAATGTATCGTATGTAAAAGTGATTGTGATCTTTTGACCTTCTACTTTTGTGTCAACTCCCTGTGTAAGTGGATTAGCTGAATCTTTATCGCTATAGACTTTTACAGAATCTCCTTTAATAGTTAAACCATCTCCGGCATTATCTTCAATTGTAAAAGTTTTATTAACTGCATCAGCTGGATAAACAGGAACCATTGCTGTTAAGAGATAATCAACTTTATCGCCTACGCCAACAGTTTTCATGTTTTTAAAAGTTTCACCAGTCGCATTGATTGATTTTGTAAATTCTAAAGTTGTGCTCTTTAAATTTACCTTATACGTATCCTGATCAGGTGTTAAAACTTTATCATCGGCTTTTGCGACAAGTTTCCAAGCCTTTTGATCTTCATCATATTCTGGGACAACAACAATTGTGGTCGGTAAATAAAATTTTGGGGTGTTTGTATTTGCATTTGTTCCAACAATTAAATATTCCCCCATGCCTAATGAGGCAAGCCCATTTGTTGGCACTGTTGGTTCTACATTTTGGATTTTATTTGTTTTTAACGCAGCTGCTAATTTTTGTAAAAATTCTTTAAATGTTTCAGGATCTTCTTTCTTTGAAAATTCACTGGTGACCGCATTACTATCTGTAGCAACATAGTTTTTCGCAGAATAATTATCTTTAATCCATCCTGCAACATTAGAATCCCATGTATACATAGGTTCTTGCGGTTGATCTGCATCAAAATTATATTTCACATCAATGATTTTATAGATTGCGACCTCATCGCCTTCTGCAACCTCAACATTAACCTTGACTTTATCGCTGTCTGTAATTTGTGCATGTACACCTGTCAAACTGAATGACAACGCAAAGAACATTGCCATCAATATCGCAAATACTTTATGGAATTTAGTTTTATTTAATATCGTTTCCATATTCTTCATTTCCTCTTTTCATGAACACGTTTTAAATCCATAGTTCTTCATTTATAAATTCATATCTTTGATTGGCTTATTTAACATTTCGTTTTTTATGCGTGATCAGCCACATCACGAGTCCTAAAGACATCAATGCTGTTCCGCAAATCATAAAGAACGTATTGCCTCGACCTCCCGTAAGTGGAAGTTCATTTGGCTGATAGTTATAAACGTAATACTGTCCACCTTGATTACTTGCGGCTGGTGGATTGCCAATACTCTCTCCAAAACTAAATTGGCCTTGATCATTTTGTTTGATTGTCCATTGACCTTGTGGCAACAAATATCCATTTGCGGCTTTCAGTTCCACTAAGCGATATTGTTTTCCTTCAATCAAACCCGATAACAAAACTTTTCCATCTTCACCAGATGTAAAAGTATTAACCTTTGTCCAACAAGACTCATCCTTCAATTCGCCTGAAGATGGATCAACATTCAACAATTGTTGATGATTGTGGCTTTGCTCTTGGCAATTGAGTTCATATAAGCCAAATTGCACACCTTGTAAAGGTTGGTTTGCTTTATTGACTTTGATGAACTCCAAATACGAATAGACATTTGTAAATGTAATCTCATTATTTGAAAATTGATTTGCTTGCGCCTCGCCTTTAGTTTTTGCGATTGCTCCAGTAATCTGCTGAGAAGCCATTTCGTCTTGCGTATCTGTCTTTACTTTTGTCGTAAATCGCTCTGAACTTGTTTCGGTAATGGAATAATGAATTCCCATTGGCAAATTGATGATCTCAACTTTTTGCGAAACATTTTGACCTTGCTCATTTTTTCCTGCTTGCAGTTGGATCTTGGCATTTCCCGAAGAATCAAACTTCAATACAGATATATCTGTTTTAACAGGATTAGGATCATCATTTTGCTTAGTGGTGATCTTGATCGGATAATCTCCTGTAACTGGCGTTTGGCTATTTTCATCTTTGCCATAAGTTAAATGCACATCAAATTCATAGTCTTTAAGTGGTGTCATTTGTTTTGGATCTTGGACTACTTTTTCAATAGAAAGCGGGTTAGTGCGTTCGTTTTCAACAATTACCGTGACTGTATTCGAGAATAAATTGGTGATGTTTTTGCCCTCTAAATCAACGATAGAAGCTCCTTTTGAACGCGTTATTTCATGATGCTCTTTACATTGTTGAATATTGAGTCTAGACCAGCCAGTATCTGTTTTAATTCTATTTTCTGCATTAGGATTATCTGTGGTTTTGATTGCTCCATATTTCAAGGTTTCATCACTCGCTTGGTATTCCAAGTGCATCTCTGTAGGATTTCCGCCTTGTTTCCATTTTGATGGATCTGATAAATCTAAGTCCTCAAAGTTATTAGAATCGTTAATTTCCATATTGGCTTTAATGTTGTTGAGCGTATTATCGATATGATCCAATGTCGCAAATTGATACATCGATTTTAAAATTCCGCCGACACCTCTTGCGACAACAATTCCATCATCAGCTTGTCCGGCATTCGCAAATACGCCTTCTTTATTCACGATAATTTTTGTTGGATTCGAATTGCGAATATACCCATCAGGTGCTCGATCTTCAAACAAATAATATGTTCCTTCTTTTAAAAGGTGATTAGTGGATGGAAAACTTCCCGTATTCTCCATCGGACCATGTTCTTGAATCGTGATCGTGTCATATGGCTGCGCATTTTCATTGAGTTTTATCTCACCATTTTCTTCGCTTACTTGATCTGATTCATATAACGAGAACTGTGCTCCAATTAATGGTTTTCCACTTTCATCTGTCTTTTGAACATAGAGTGTATTTTTAATATTTGGAACAAGAATATTCGTCGCAAAAATTCTGTCAAAGTCTTTGTTGCCGTCTATTTGTAATGATGCATCAGAATCCAAACGCCAAGTATTCTCGCTATTTACGCCATCAACAGTTGGAGATTCGGAATAATAGTAAGCAATCGCATATTCTGTTTTATCTTTTTCCTTGTCTAGCAATAAGGAATAGTAGTTTCGAATATCGCCTGGCAAATCATCGATTTCGAGTGCCATAACACCATTTGAAGATAATTTGAAAATTTGTTTTTGATAACCCTCATTCACTTGTTTTTTAAATGCTTGAATGACAGCTTCTAAAGCATCCCCCGTACTATCAAGTCGATGCCAACCGTGTTCACGGTCCCCATAAATTGGAATCCATGCATCTGGATCGGTATACGGTTTATCTTTATCTACACGCTTTTGTAGAACCGCAAAAACAGTTCCACTCTTTTGTTGTTCAAGAGTAACTTTTTCCCCATGTTCGGAACCTGCCGTATAGATATAAGCTTCAGATGGAATTTCTGTTCTTACTTTTGGAGAAGCATATATGCCCGTTTTCCAAGGATCTTGATTAACTAAGATCACTCCTTTAGTTTCGTTATTTAGCACTAATTCTAGTTGCACTTCAGCTTGGCCACGATAGCCATCCGGGATTTTAGTTTCTTTAAGCGTTAGATTTCTAAAACCTTCCTCATATAATTGTTTTAAAGATAAATTCTTATTGTTATGATCTGGGCGAGCATCCATTAAAACAAATGTTCCGTTTTGATCGGTTGTTCCTTCGGCAAGTAATATATCTTTTCCATCCTTATTTGATCGGAGTTCAAATTCTGCTCCTGGAACTGCTTGCCCAATTTGGTCTTGTTTAATAATGCTGCTTCCGGGAATTTCTAATAAGTTATATTTCAACTGCATATTAGAAGCCCCTGTTCCTCTTTCTAGATAAAAGAAGTCCAGAGTATGATAGGAATCATCCGCAAAAGTAGTGCCTTTTTCATTTACTGACCATTCAACTTCCTTTCCGGCTGCTTCATAACACTCTTTAAGTGTTGTTTCGATTTCCTCTTCGCGGTTTCCATTTGCGCCTTTAGAAAAGACAACAACTTCTCCTGTCGCAAAGTTAATTTCTAAAGAAATCGCATCATGAATTCCGCCTACATCACCAACAAGTACGCCATCGATAAATACCCAAACATCATCATCCCCAGAAAACTCATAAGTCACTGGCTTAGTTTTTTGGGCATCTGTATATCCGCCATTTTCATGGATAAAGCGCGTCGACATATGCGCTCCAAAATGGTAGGTTCTAGGGTCTTTCTCATATTTATTTTCTAATTGCCCATCTTTTTCCTTAAAAATGGACTTGGTTTCTCCAGTTTTTGTTTCATAGATGACTGGATCAAATGGGAAAAACTGACCTTGTAAGTTGTACTTCGGGTCCTTTATATTGCCGGCAATATATGGGTCATAGATATTTCTTGGTTGATCATATACTTTAAAGCGATTGCCATATCCATTTTCTGTTTTTTCTAATACCGCATAATTTTGTTTACTGTCGTAATAGAAATAACCATCTTGATCAACTTGCAATAACCCTTGCGCACCCTGAACGCTTACCTGAGCTTGACTACCATCAAATAAAGGAGCTAAAGAAACTTCTTCTGTAATTCCTGTTGCATCTACTCCCTCACCAACAAGATTAGGATTCCCATTTGGCAACAAATAAGGATAGCCATTGACTAACGTATTTTTGACGATATTTTGCACCGGTCGTTTTCTATTTCTGGCTCTATAATTATCTCCTCCAAGATCCCCTGTCCATTTATTCGCAACGATTGAACCGCCGCCATTATTAAATCCAAACTGTCCGACACTCACTCCATTTTTATCAATGTCATTAAGTTAGCGAAGTGAAATGCTTGTTTGTGTTGTTTAAGTGTG
>JAUMZN010000113.1 GCA_030528085.1 Erysipelotrichaceae bacterium
TCACACTTAAACAACACAAACAAGCATTTCACTTCGCTAACTTAATGACATTGGATCAGCACAAAGAAAAAAGAAAATATTTTAAAGAATCCAATGGTTGAGACAGCTGGCGTACAGTCAATCACCGGACAAATTGTCAGAGAAAAAGAAGATCCTAAACCTTCTTCAAAAAAAGAAGATGATGCACAACCAACTTATCAAACATTTGGAAATATCGGGTATGCCGACGAGAACTTTTTTAAGCTCGCTTGTCTGCGTATGAAATATGGAACGCTTCCTACAAAAGATAATGAACTTGCTGCAGAAGCAGAAGCGTTAGATGCATTAGGTGTTTCTTATGAGGTTGGCCAGACAGTTTCGCTGATGATCCAAACGGGAGAGGATCAGTATGAAGAACAAACTTTTGTTTTAAGTGGTGTAATTGAAAACTATTCCCGATTTTGGAATGGGGATGGCAGCACCTTACGATTCTTCGTGTCTGATGCGCAAAATGGAGGCCCTTTTGATACAGCAATTGTAGAAAATGTATTTGTTAAAGGAAAACCGGGATATAAAGATGTTTGGACAACATTAGATGTCGATTTTGAGCAGGTCTTTCAAAATGATAATCGAGAATTATACAATGATGCCTTATCGCAAGAAAATCTAATTTATACAACGATGATGGCAGGCATTACTTTTCTGTTTGGCTTGTTCCTTATCGAATCCACTGCACTTTGGATTTATCGCCATCGGCATGAAATTCGCCTCATGCGTGTATTTGGAATTCGTCGTTCCCGATTGACTTTGGATTTGATTACATTGATCGCCAAAGCGGCATGGCGTCCGACATTGTTTTTTGTGTTGGCTTATATTGTCGTTGGAATTCCAATGTGGATGACTCAGCTACTGATTTTATTAGGATGCATACTGATTTTAAGTTCCATTGCGATCCTTACGGTTTACGTGCATTCGATTGCTCAATATCGTCCAAAATCCAAACAAGCACCAAAATTGAAGAAAAAGTATCTTCAAAATGGAGTGATCACCGATAAAACAGTTCGTCGTCGAATGTGGAACTATCTAGCCCCAAATTATTGGATCACAATTGGAGTCGTATTAGCTATTCAAACAATTTGGATTTTTAGTTCATTTGCGCTCGCACGTGAAGTTGAAAGAATCAAAGGATTAAATGCTTTTCCGGATTATACAGTGCGCAGTAAATTAATATCAGAATTAATAATTTATCTGGAAAAAACAGATACGCAACCAGAAGCGTGGTCAAACTTTCAAAATCAAGAGCCAATTTCTCAAGAGACAAAAGAAAAAATTGTTCAAAATGGAAATTTAAAAAATGTCAATTACTATGGATGGACGATGAATAACGAATTGAGTTGGCCAGGGATCGAACAATCTTTGATCTATACGACGCAGCCTTGGGAAGGTTCAAATATACCGGGTGCACTATCCCCCAATGCGAAAAGAGAATGGGTGTTCTATGGTTGGAATATCTTCTATTCACAGCCGGAAATGATTCAATATCTACAAAAACAAGTTATAGAAGGGGAAGTGAATTGGGAAAATTGGTTGCAAGGCAAAGAAGCGATTATCGCTTTACCGCCGATGGTGGAAACACAACCTGGTGTTTTAAATCCTGTATCCAATGGAGCTCAGGAAGGAAGAATTGAAACGACGATTCAACCTGGAACGATTCTAAAAATTACGACTCGAGAGGGAGAGGTTAAACAAATTCCGGTCGGTGGAATCGTTCGCCAAGTTAGCGATGACACGAGCATTTTTAATCAATTTTCTGCTTATTCTGTCCATTTGGCAGACCCGTTAGTCACGAATATCTATGCGGATTTAAAATCCAAAGAGAATCAATTATCTGTCGAATTGGAACTGAGCAAGCTTGGTTCAGCCGACGGCTTAGAATTTATTAATTATGCCTCTGAGGATCAGCTTAAACTTGAAAAAATCAAAATGCATATGATCGTTATCATTTGTATGGATGTCGCTGCATTAGCGATCGGTTTGTTTATCCAAATGATTAACGAAATGAAACAACAAGAAAAACAACAAACATATACAAAAAGACTTATGCATGCAGGTTTAAGCAAAACAAAAACGAATGCGTCTGTACGCTCGATGAATAGGATGTTTTATTCAGGATTATTCTTAATTTTTATATCCATATTCTTAGCAGTACTTTTTGGAATTTCTAGAATTTCATCTTGGGAATATTACGAAAGAATTGAGATCATTCTGTGCAGTCATTTGATTCTGTTGGTTCTATTTGTTTTGTATTTTTATATGTTTCATCAATTTCATAAAGCAGAATAAAGAATCAAGGCTTCAATTAAATCCGTAAGTTTTATCGAAAAATAAATGAGGCTATTGCAGTAAATGTGGGTAGTCTATAAAAAAACTATAGATTGTTTTG
>JAUMZN010000023.1 GCA_030528085.1 Erysipelotrichaceae bacterium
GAGATCCAGGTATGCCAATGAAGAACTTTTGAAATGCCATATAGCTCTCAAAGCCGTTGAGAAGAATATGGTGTTTATAAGCTCTTAAGGTTTCTGGTAACAGCGACAGATAGGGTACAGATCAGGTGTCAATGTGATGGGTCAATCTAAGTTAAGTGTCCACACATGTGGGCCTCTCTTATTTTTTTTGCCCATTTTTATGGGTACAGTTTAATAATCCTACTTTTAAATCATGATGAATAAAAATGAGAGATCATAGAAAACAATTTGATCTCTCATTTTTTATGTTTTGAGTATTTTGGCTAATCTTTAACGTTCATTTTCGTAAGAAATTTTAAAATTGAAGTGGATTCCATTATCATAAAATGGACGTTTGAAACGCGATCGATGAATACGATCGAATGGAACAAAAATAAAATCATTTGTTTTTTAGATGATACGCAATAATAGAAAGGAAGATCTTATGGCCAATAGACCTCAACAATCTAGACCTCCACAAAGACCACTTACTCCAAAAGAAATAAAAGCGCGTCAAAAGCGCCGTCAAAAAATCCGTAGAAGACGTTTAATGCTCGTTGTTTTAGCTGGCGTATTATTTTTACTGGCACTGCTTGGTGGTGGATATGTGATCGTGGATCGCTTTATTTTAGAACCAAAACGTGAAGAAGAACGTTTAAGACAAGAAAGCATTTCGATTAGCGAAAGTATTCAAGCTGAATTAGAACTTGAAGATCACTATAACTATTTAAAAACGATGATGCCTTATGGAAATATCACTTCTGAAACACTCGCCCCTTTAAAAGAGATGGCACTGCAGGCTTACTCGGAAGCAGAAAATGGCAAGATTACTCATGTGGACAATAATCAACTTGCCAATCAAGCTGAATATTTCTTAATGAATCTCGATCAATACGATGATGATATTCTCGCTTTCTATTTAAACAACACAGAACGCTATGAATTCGTTAAGTCTTATCCATATCGAGTTTCTCATCAAACACCACCAGAACAATTAAAGGAATCGCTAGAGACGGTTCCAGAAGTTTATCAATGGTCATTGGATTGGGGTTATCTTCCTTATGGAACTTCAACGATGTACTATGCGGGATGTGCGCCAACTTGTCTTTCGATGGCATTTTCTTATTTGAATCAAGATCCAACGATCACACCTTATGCGATCAAGAAGTTCTCAGAAGATAATGGCTATTATGTCGATGGCGTTGGAACAAGCCATGCTTTATTAGACGATATCGGTGCTCAATATGGAATCAATGGCGTGCGCGTTGATGTTAATCGCGAAACGATTTCTGAATGTATTAAACAAGGAAATGTTGTGCTGTTAAACATGGTTCCAGGAACCTTTACTCAAGTCGGCCACTTTATTGTTGCTTATGCGGATCAAGATGGAAAATTGGTCATCCGCGATCCAAACAATATCGCTAGAACGAACACGTTATGGGACTATGATGCTGTTTTAGCAGAATGTGCATATGCTTGGGCATATTGGAAATAGAATCAAATCAAATAACTAGATTATTCTTATTCGATTTTTAAAGAAGATTTTAAACCCATCCTAAAAAATGAGAGGATGGGTTTTGTTTTGGAAAAACGATGGTGCAAAGATTGAGGATCCAAAGAACAAGCAAGAGTGATACGCAAAAAAGAATAAAAAACGAAACGTGTATTGTGAAAATAGCTTAGTTCAAGCAAGCAATGAGGGCGATTTCTTTGAAATGCATGGTCCAACCTTGCGATTGGACGCGCAAACATGGAAAAACATGCAATTGCGCTTTATAATAATGTAGTTATGAACAAACTTACTTTTTCGAAAAAACTGAAATACTTTTGTTGGATTTTATTATTCATCTTTATCAGCTTGTTTGTTGGCTGCTTGTTCTATTTACAGCTGCGAGGTTAGTCTATGCAAGCGACAAAGAATATGAATCAAAAGATCCATACAGTAATCATTTGTATATCGGATACTTATTTAGCCAGAGGTCATATCCTTGCCGATTTTTATGAACAACATCATGAATCGACACTCATTTTGACCCCTGATTTTTCACATAGCCATAAAAAGATTATTGATCAAAAAGAAGAAGGTGTGATGTATCTTCATCATCGCCAATATTCTAAAAACCTTTCTTGGCAGCGTATTTATGGACATATCGAATTCGCTAAGCTCGCAAGACAAACGGTTGAACAAATTCAGCCAAAACGAATTCATTGCTTATTGCCAGCCAATAGCTTAGCTAAACAGATGGATCGCTATAAAAAAGAGCATCCAGAAGTTGAATTGATTTTTGATATCAACGATCTTTGGCCAGAGTCTTTGCCGATTCCAGGATTTGAATATACGCCATTTTCTTGGGTATGGAAAAACTTAAGAAACCACCATTTGGCAAGAGCAGAACATGTTTTTGTTGAATGTCAGTTATTCCATGATGTCCTGCAAAAACAAATCGGTCTTGATTCGCAAGTTTTATATTGGTCAAGAAAAGGCAATGATGAAGACATCGATGTTTCTTTGCGATCTGATTTGAAAAAACAAGAGAATCCGATTTTATCTCTTTGTTACTTAGGATCTGCCAACAACATTATTGATTTAGCATACATGAAAGAGTTTTTAGAAAAACTCGCACAAAAGATCAAAATCGATCTGCATGTAATTGCCAATGGGGCAAAGAAACAAGAGATGATGGACACATTAAAACCATTCGTTCATGTTATTGATCATGGTTTAGTTTATGATGCCAAACAAAAACAAGAAATCTTCAGCCAATGCCATTTCGGCTTGAACATGATGAAATCAAGTGTTTGTATTGGCTTGTCCATGAAATCGATTGATTATTTAGAAGCAGGATTGCCAATCCTTAATACGCTGCAAGGTGACTTGCATACTTGGATTGACCAACAAAACTGTGGACTCAATTTAGATCGCCAACATATCGATGCAGATATTATAAAAGTGCTAGATCTTGTTCGTGATCCACACTTGCAACAAACGATGCGCGAAAATGCGCGTAAATTATTTAAAGAAGAACTTTCTTTACAAGCATTCTATTCTCATTTAGAAACGATTTATTCCAGCCGGCAAAAATAGCCGGCTGTTTCCATAAAATGGCAGAAAGGGGAGTGGCTATGGAAAAGATGACAATTGGCTGTGCGCTAACAACCTATAATTCCAATGCCTATTTAGAACAACAACTCGAGACTTTAGTGAAGCAGCTTCATCCTTTTGATGAAGTCATTATTGTCGATGATGCTTCTAGCAATGATACAGTTGATCGCCTTCATCAATTTATTGATGAACATCACTTAGATCATTGGAAAGTGTTTCGTCATGAACAAAACTGTGGTTTTATCCAAACGTTCCAAGATGCACTTGCTTATTCAAATAGTGATCTTCTTTTTCTTTGTGATCATGATGATCTTTGGAATCCAAATAAAACCCAAGTGATGCTTGAACAATTTATGACGCAACCTAAAACGCAAGTATTAGCTTGTTCATTTAATTTAGTCGATGAAAAAGGTGAGCTGATTGAGGATGAGTTGATGAACAACCGTGCCAACCACAATTTAATTCGCCGCTCTGTTGAGTCAGGCAAACTTAATGAGATGTTTATGCAAGATATTTTGCGTTATAACTTTGCGCCTGGCTGCACGATCGCACTCAAAAAAGAGATTGCGCAAGAATATTTAGAGATGATCTCAAAACAACAACAATCAGTGTCTAATACAGAAGAGAACATCATTCTTTCTTTGCCGCACGATTGGGCAATTTCAGTTCTAGGAGCTGTTCATGAAGGCTTATATTATCTCGATCAGCCATTAATGGGGTATCGCCAGCATGCCAATAATACGTTAGGTATGACGAGACGTCATGATTATGCGGATCGTTTAAAAGCGGCAAAGCTAGAAGCAAAACAAAAACAAGCACTTGCCGCAATTATTGATCAAAAAGGATCTTCAAAACAAAAAGAACATATCCATCAAGTCAAAACACTCTATGAAAAACGAGTTAAGGCACTTGAAAATAAAAATTTATTTTTACTAGGTTGGATGCTGCTGACGACATGGAGACAATGGAAAGAGGGAATGTTTTTGACATTAGGCTTAGATATGAAAACGACTTTGTTTTCTTTTGTCGGACTTTAATTATCTTCAAAATGCTTAGCTATGGTTTGAAGAAGGCATAGTTTGAAAAGAAGTGGATTAAAGCAGAAAAGAGAAAAGACAGAGATCTAGAAGAGCAAACCGCAAACGATAGAACAAACTGGAGATCAAGAGATTGAATATATTTTTGCACAGATGGATCGTTCTGTTACCTGCAAAGTAACAGAAAAGGTAACAGAAAAAACGTTACAGATCATTTGGAAGAAACGTCGATGAAGATTCTTGAATCTATTTCTGAAGTTAACTTTAGCTTGAAAAGAAGTTATTTAAACTAAAAAAAGCAATCAGAAAGATGCCATAAGTAAAGCAAATTTTGTCTGAATAAAAGAAATGGGTCAATCTAAGTTAAGTGTCCACACATGTGGGTCTCTCTTATTTTTTTGTCCATTTTTATGGGTATAGTTTAGTGACAGAACTGGGAAAAAAAGTAACAGATCAAGTAACAAATAAAGTAACAGAAAAGGTAACAGAAAAAACGTTACAGATCGTTTGGATGAAACGTCGATGCAGATTTTTGAGTATGTTTTTGGAGAAAAGGTCAGTTTGAAAAAGGCACAATTTAATCCGAGAAATAAGAGAAAACGCTATAAGTAAAGCAAACTTCCGTACACGAAAATAAAAATATATTTTCAGTGGGAATAAAAAATATTTTCATGGAGATGGATCGTTCTGTAACCTGCAAAGTAACAGAAAAGGTAACAGAACGGGAAAAAGTAACAGATAAAGTGACAGATCGGGTGACAGATTGCTTGGATGAAACGCTGATTTTTAATGTTGAGATTGTATTTTTGAAGAAAAGGTCAATTTCAAAGGAAGTCACATAAATCGGGAAAAGGGAAAAGCTCAAAGCCATAAGTCCTAACGATAGAACGAACAATAAAACGTACTAATGATTGAGAAAATAAAAATATATTTTCAATGAGAATATAAATCTATTTTCATAAATGGTAATCACAAGAATGACTATAGGTTTGGGACATTGCTTAAATTCAGTGTTTGTCTAATGCGAGAAAAGAAGAAAACGAATCTTGGTTGCTTTTTGTCTATGTTTCGTTAAGCTATCAAATGGTTTAACAACCAAAATTGTTGAGTTTTAAAGAGGGAAATTGTATGTCCAATCCAAATACATCTTTATCGGCTTCAATTGTTCTAGCTGCTTATCAAGGGGAACGATATATTCGCGATCAAATCAATTCGATTGTTAAACAGATGAGTCAACAAGATGAATTGATCATTTCGATCGATCCATGTCTAGATCAAACACTTTCGATTTGCCAAGACATTCAAAACGAATATCCAAATTTAGAGATCAAGATTTTGCGAGGACCTAAACAAGGTCTGCTTAAAAATTTTGAGCATGGATTAAAGCATGTCAGCAAAGAAATCGTCTTGCTTTGTGATCAAGATGATGAATGGATGGACAATAAACTGGAAGTGGTCAAAGATCATTTTTCTAAAGATCCTTCTTTAATGGCGATCGTTCATGATGCCGCAATTTGTGATGCCAATTTAAATTTGATTGAGCCTTCTTTCTTTACTTTTAGAGGATCTAAAGAAGGATATATGGCCAATATTATTAAAAACTCATTTATTGGCTGCTGCATGGCTTTGAAAAAAGAAGTCATTGATTTAGCGCTGCCATTTATACAGCCGCTGCCGATGCATGATCAATATTTAGGATTAATCGCTTATAAACTTGGCAAAGTGGAATTTTTGAAGCAACCATTGGTGCGTTATCGAAGACATGGTGACAATGCGTCTTCTTTGCATCATGCTTCTATTGGCCAACAAATTCAATGGCGTATGCAGATCATTCGGGCCATGCGCCAAATTCAAAAAAGAATCAAAAATAGATCGACAAGAAAAAAATAATGAATCAATATCACAAGGGGATATTAAAAGTCAACGAAACGAGAAAGCGGTATCTGAAAAAGTTTCAATTTGTTGAAAATTCGTACATTTTGAATAAAAAACTAAATTCTAATCTTCTCCTTGGGCGTTGACTTAAAGCATTCGATAATTAGTTTCTTTTAACATAATTTGTCGATAAAATAAGGAAGAATAAAAAGGAGACCTAACAATATGAAAGGAATTATCCTTGCCGGAGGATCCGGAACACGTTTGTATCCACTTACTAAAGTGACGAGTAAACAGCTCTTACCTGTTTTTGATAAACCAATGATCTATTATCCTATGTCCATTTTAATGGAAGCAGGAATCCGTGAGATCATGATTATTTCTACTCCAGAAGATACACCTCGCTTTGAAGAATTACTTGGCGATGGTCATCAGTTCGGTTTAGAGCTTTCTTATAAAGTTCAACCTTCTCCAGATGGATTAGCACAAGCATTCTTATTGGCGGATGAAGAAAACTTCATTGGCAACGAATCTGTAGCCATGATTTTAGGCGACAACATTTTCCATGGTCATGGTTTGGCAAAACGTTTAGTTGAAGCAGCTAACCGTGAAACAGGCGCAACTGTATTTGGTTACTATGTTGAAGACCCAGAACGTTTTGGCGTTGTTGAATTTGATGAAAATGGCAAAGCGGTATCTTTAGAAGAAAAACCAGCACAACCAAAATCTAACTATGCGGTAACAGGTTTATATTTCTACGACAACAAAGTCGTTGAATACGCAAAATCTTTAAAACCATCTGCTCGTGGAGAATTAGAGATTACAGACTTAAACCGTATTTACTTAGAAAACGGAACATTGAATGTAACTGTACTGGGTGATGGCTTTACTTGGTTAGATACTGGAACGCATGAATCATTAGTCGATGCGACAAACTTCGTTAAAACTGTTGAAGAACACCAGCACCGCAAAATCGCATGTCTTGAAGAAATTGCCTTCCGTCAAGGATGGATCACTCTTGAAGATATGAATGCAGCATACGAAATTTATAAAAAGAATCAGTATGGTGCTTACTTAAAGAAATTGATCGATCGCAAATATATCGATAAATAAGCATCATGGAACATTGTCCTTTTCTAAAATGATGGCGCTGAAATCCAATGGTCGAGAATCAAAAGAATTGAATCATACTCATTTTGACAAATTAGAAAAGAAAAGGCGTTCATGGACAAACAAGGTGAATTTCTTTTTTCGAAAAGAAGAACTTGTTAAAATCAACTCGGTCAATATCGTTGTTGATTAAATCAAAAACTTGTTTTGGATTGAATGATTAAACATTTAAACCAAAACGAATAGAGGAACAATTAAACATGAAAGTAATTGAAACAAAAATTCCAGGTGTATTGATCGTAGAAACAGATGTATTCGGCGATCATCGTGGATATTTTACTGAAACATATTCCAAACCAAAATACGAACAATTAGGCATTGATGTCGACTTTGTTCAAGACAATATGTCTTTCTCTGCACAAGAAGGAACAATCCGTGGCTTGCATTGGCAAAACCCTCCTTATGCACAATCTAAATTAGTGAGCTGTACAAAAGGACGTGTCATTGACGTTGCGGTAGATATTCGCAAAGGTTCACCTACTTATGGACAATGGGTATCTTGTGAACTTTCTGCAGAAAACCATCGTCAATTCTTCATTCCACAAGGATTTGCGCACGGCTTTTTAACACTGACACCAGATGTGGAATTCCGTTATAAAGTTGACAACGTTTATAACAAAGAATCCGAAGGTGCAATTCGCTACGACGATCCAACTGTCAATGTCGATTGGGGAACACTTCTTGAAGGTTTAGAACCAGTTCTTTCTGACAAAGACCGTATTGCCCCAGAATTAGAAGAATCAAATAACCATTTCGTTTATCAAGCAAAATAAGTTTGAAAAGATAAATAGAAACAATCAAAAAGCGATAAGCTTTAGAAAGGGAACTTTATGAAATTTTTAGTCACAGGTGGAGCTGGATTTATCGGTGCCAACTTCGTCAACTATATGGTTAAACAATATCCAGAAGATATGTTCATTAACTTGGATAAATTAACTTATGCCGGAAACCTTGAAAACTGCAAGGAAGTAGAAAACGAACCAAACTACAAATTCGTTAAAGGCGATATCGCAGACCGCGAATTCATCTTCGATCTTTTCGAAAAAGAAAGACCAGATGTAGTCGTAAACTTTGCGGCTGAAAGCCACGTTGACCGTTCTATCGAAGATCCAGAAATCTTCGTTAAAACAAACGTATTAGGAACAACAACTTTATTAGATGCTTCTCGTGAATTTGGTGTAACTCGTTACCACCAAGTTTCTACAGACGAAGTATATGGCGATTTACCATTAGATCGTCCAGACTTATTCTTCACAGAAGAAACACCAATCCACACAAGCTCTCCTTACTCCTCTTCTAAAGCAGCTGCGGATTTATTCGTTAAGGCTTACCACAGAACTTATGGATTGCCTGTAACAATTTCTTGCTGCTCCAACAACTACGGACCTTATCAGTTCCCAGAAAAACTGATTCCATTAATGATTTCTCGAGCAACAGCAGATGAAAGCTTACCTGTTTATGGGGATGGCGCAAACGTTCGTGACTGGTTATATGTTTTAGACCACTGCAAAGCGATCGACTTAATTATCCGTCATGGTAAAGTTGGTGAAACTTACAACATCGGCGGACACAACGAACGCTCTAACTTACAAGTTGTTAAAACTGTATTAAGCGCAGTAAACAAACCAGAATCTTTAATCACTTATGTTCAAGACCGTAAAGGACATGACCGTCGTTATGCGATCGACCCAGCAAAAATCGAAAACGAACTGGGCTGGAAGCCAGAAGAAAACTTCGATACTGGAATTGCGAAAACAATTCAATGGTATTTAGATAACGAAGATTGGTGGAAAAACATCCTCTCTGGCGATTATCAAAACTACTTCCAGAAAATGTACGTGGACAAAGGCCGCGTAGAAGAATAAGCCCATATTTAACTTATTCTTCCTATTGATTTTCAATCCCAAAGATTGATGGTACATTTAGAATCGAACAATCTAAATCACCACATAAAATCAATGGATACTCATATTACGAAGTAAACACAAGCCGGAAATGACGATGATCTAAATCGCAATCCGGCTTTTATCAAGGAGATCAACACAAAATGAAAATTTTGATTACCGGTGCTAAAGGTCAATTAGGAAACGACGTGATCTTAGAAGCAAAAAAACGCGGCTATCGTCCAGAAGGGGTCGATGTTGCGGAAATGGATATCACAAAACGCAACGAAGTAGAACGCGTAATTTCTCGTGGCAACTATGATGTTGTAGTGCATTGCGCAGCTTGGACAGCAGTGGATAAAGCAGAAGAACCTGAATGCTTCGAAACAGTAGAAGCTGTTAACGCATTAGGCACAAAATACATTGCGGATACTTGCCGTCAACTCAATATTCCTTTGATGTACTTTTCTACAGACTATGTATTCGATGGTCAAGGAACTGAACCATGGAAAATCGACGATGAAAAAAATCCATTAAACGTTTATGGCATTACTAAATCCGAAGGTGAAGACTATGTCATGCAAAACGAAAAGAACTGGATTTTACGTATTTCCTGGGTATTTGGAAAAAACGGACAAAACTTCATCCGTACAATGGTTCGTTTAGGAAAAACACGCGACAGCTTAACAGTAGTCGATGACCAAATCGGATTACCTACATACACTGTTGACTTAGCAAGACTTGTTGTTGATATGATCGAAACTGAAAAATACGGTACATATCATGTCAGCAACACTGGCGAATACATTTCTTGGTACAACTTTGCTAAAGAAATCTTCAAACAAGCCAATATGAAAGTTAAAGTCGTTCCAGTAGGATCTGACCAATATCCAGCAAAAGCAAAACGTCCAACTAACTCTAGAATGGATCTTTCTGCAGTAGAACAAGCTGGATTCAAACCTCTTCCAGCATGGCAAGATGCATTAGGACGTTACCTTGAAGTCTTAAAAGACATGGGCGAACTTTAATCAACCCCATTTCATCTAAACAAAATCAGGCGAAGAACTCATATCGATCGATATTTCGATATTTGAGTTCTTCGCTTTTTTATATGTATAAATTCTATTGAGTAAAACGATTATAAATATGGAATTTCATAAAATTTATTTGTTTGAAACAAAGTACGAAAATTTAAAAAAATTGGTAAAACACGTGATACAAATGGCAATAGTTATTATACTTTTGGTAAGTTACATAAATTTGTAGCGACGAAAGGGAGGAAGGACAATGAGTAAGGAGTTTGGAGAGAGGTTATTGAGTTTATTGCAAAGGCAAGGTACAACCCAAAAGGAACTTGCGAAAAGGATTAACACAACTGAAGCTACACTATCTCGATATATTTCAGGAGATAGAGAGCCTAAGGCAAATGTGGTCGCCAATATCGCAACAGCATTACACACTACCTCCGATTATCTACTCGGTATAGAACAAGATGGTTTTGACTATCCAAAGGTTGAGCGATTGTTAGCAAGAAATTCTGCAAATATAACCGTAGAGCAAAAACGAGCTCTCATTAATGCTTTGTTTGGGGAGGATCAATATTGATATATAAATTATCAGCAGAACGATACGAAGAAATCAAAGAGATTGTCGTCGATCTTTTTGTGAGACTATCTATTCAATGTATTCCAATCAGTGGATTTGAAATTGCAACAAAACTTGGAGTTATCGTAGTCCCATATTCTTCTAAAACTATTGAGACACGCAGACTCATGCTGGAAGAAAGTGAGGACGGATTTTCTGTTAAGAAAGGAGGGTATTGGTATATTTTTTATAACGACGAAAATGAGTATAGACGTATCAATAATACAATTTGTCATGAATGTGGGCATATCGTATTAGATCATTCAGAAGCAAGTGAATTGGCAGAAGCTGAAGCTAATTTTTTTGCGAAGTACGCTCTTGCTCCACCTGTACTTATTCATAAGCTCAAGCTTCAGAATCCATATGAAATCTACAATCATTTTGATATCAGCCTTGAGGCATCTGACTATGCTTATTCTTATTATCGGAAATGGCTAACCTATGGTCATAGAGACTATACCAATTATGAATTAAGATTGCTTCAGCAGTTTGCATAGAGGGATGTGATTGATTTTATGAAAGGGGGTGGTAGGTATTGATTGTAGTAGTCCATCAATTAAAAAATGCATCTAATAAATTGCGGGAACAGTTTATTAGATGCGATTTCTTCGGATGTGATCATCCTAATCTAAACATTGAAATTATGCCACATCTGAAGTTTTTTTCAAGAAAACTATATAGAGACATTGAAAAAAACAGCAAAAGAGGAGGCATAATTTATGTCAAGAATAAATAGCATCCGTAACGGATGCAGAGATGTTTTTCACGCATTTTTAGTAAAAAATGCTAACTATGATAGTTTGTTAGAAATTCCATGTTTAAAATTGGAAACGCAAAAACCAAACAAAGTAATTTCATTTACAAAAGCATTGCGAAGTACTGAGTATGATGCATGGGTACATTTTTATGAAGACGATGCAAACTTTGAAAGGCTTTGGAATAAACCGCATGTTTATCTTCCAATTCTCAAAAAATTTAAGGGAGTCATATCCCCTGATTTTAGCGTTTATCGCGACATGCCTTTGGTAATGCAGTATTGGAATATCTATCGAAGCAGAGCGATAGCTCATTGGTTACAAGAAAATGGGGGTGTCCGTGATCCCAAACATTCGCTTTGGAGATGAAAGAACTTATAAACTATCTTGTGCAGGAATAACAAAACATGGCGTTATAGCAGTAGGCTCGCATGGGTGTATGAAGATAGTTATAGAACGTACTTATTTCCAAAGAGGACTTAATTATGTAATTGAAAGCTTGAAACCTTCAGCTCTTATTGTATACGGTGCAACGCCACAAGAAGTTTTTGCTCCGTATCAGGAAATGGGAATTGAAATATTGCAATTCGATAGTGAATTTATGCAAAGCAGAAAGGCTGTGAATGCTTAATGGGTGCAGGTTTTCACGGAGGTTTTGGAGATACTTACGGTGCACGGAAAAATCATAAGGATTATATTGAAAAGACTTTACCTAAAGGTTCGCCGATAAAAATTCCTTCTTCTGCTACGAACAAAGAGGAACGTAAAAATGGATATGATCAAGTAAAATATACATGGAAACAAGGTGATTATTCCTATACGAGTCGCTGGCATACACCCACTCCTAATGCTCCAGCTGGGCAAGGGGATTCGTGGGTTGTCGAACGTAAAAAAGCAGGCGTTGGGTATGGAAAAAACGCACATCCAAAGACAGAAGAGATTTTAGTAGGAAAAAACAAATGGATTTCAAAAAAAGAGTGTAGAGATGCAATAATAGCTCGAAAAAAAGGAACGCTAACAAAGGAACAAAAGGAGCAGCTAGACAATGGACATTGGAAAGATAAAAGATAATTATAAATTCTTTGAGAATTTTGATGATGAGCCTGAAATAATATTTGAATCAGATAGAGAAGATATGGAAATATTACATGTGTGGGAAGGCTACTTGGACGATATATTACGAGATCCAGACCTTGAAGGTGCTGGATGGTTAGGGTTCACGAGAGATTATCATCAATGCAAAGGAGCATTTGGAGATGAATCGATAGAGGTGATAACAAATATATCAGAATATTTGGATGATTTAAAATCATATGCGACCCGTAAATTTGATTATGAGGATACAAAGGATGTTTACGATATGCTTTTTTCTTGGTTAGAAGAGGCAATAAACAAAAAATGCAAAAAGATAATTGTAAAAGTCGTTTGATGAGTTTAATAAAGCAAAATTAATCTCCATTGCAGGTTCTTATAAGTTGGATAAGAATTTGAGTTGAAATAAATAACGAATGCTGATATAGGAATAGCACATATACTAAGCACTGAATCGATTTATTCACGATTTATGACACTTATTAAATTAAGTTTCCTCTAATGTGTATGATTTATACCCTATATAAAAGACGTTTTTAATTGATCTCAATCCATGTCTAGGCAATTAGTATATGATGGACAATTAAATATATTTATCATATAAAAGTTATTAGTATGTCTGGAAAATCATCTTACGTATATTGTAGAAATATGCAATGCGATAAAGAATAAACATTTTAAATGGTTCTCTAATTTAATCCTCAGACACTGGAATGGATTCGCTATACAGATTTCTACTTGTTTAATGGCAAAACAGAGGGGATCAATCATAGAATCAAAACAGTTCGAAGCTTGTCTTATGATTTTCGAGATGATGAATATTATTTATTAAAGTGAATAGACATGAGCCGCTATAGATAATCTATGAATTAAGCGGCCGATATGATCGAAACTGAAAAATATGGTACATATCATGTCAGCAATACAGGCGAATATATTTCTTGGTACAACTTTGCTAAAGAAATTTTCAAACAAGCCAACATGAAAGTAAAAGTCGTTCCAGTCGGATCTGACCAATACGAAGCAAAAGCAAAACGTCCAACAAACTCTAGAATGGATCTTTCAGCAGTAGAACAAGCTGGATTCACACCACTTCCAGCATGGCAAGATGCATTAGGACGTTACCTTGAAGTCTTAAAAGATATGGGTGAACTTTAGTCTTTCAAGTAAAGTTATCTTGACGAAATAAGAAAGACCAACAAACGGGAAATCAGATTGAATCGAATTTTTGAAATACGAAAGATAAAAATATCCCGCTAAAATAAACAATAAAAAACGGCGAAGAACTCGAATTGATCGATATTTCGAAATTCGAGATGCTTCGCCGTTTTTAATTTACATCGATGATGTTTTTATGAATTTTCAGATTCAGTCTATGCAGGTTAGTTCGTTCGTGATAGAAATGAAAAATTCTTTTGACCATATATCGAGAGAATTCGTATCTTTGATGAAAGGGATCACATCTTCTTTAGCCATCTCAAAGTCTATTTCATTAAATCTAGTGATTAACATAGACTTTACATCATTAGATGTTATTACTTCATTTTCTTGAATATAATTTGACTCAATGAGTTTTTCTCTTAGATGAGAGAGATTAAAGGGTGTCTTTCTCGATAAGTAAAAAATGTAATCATATAGATCCCGGCCTTTGACTCGGGACTTCCATGAACGGCAAATGACAGCATGTATTTTTCCTGAAAATAATGAAGGTTCGTCATATAATTTAACGCTATAAGGTACAGGTAATAAACGGAATTTTGTTTCGTATGCTGCCATTCCTGGAGGCATTGTATCTATTTCAAATTTGATTTTTACTTTTTCATTTTTATTAATGCCTTGAACTTTATCCTTCGGATAGAAGAGTAAGAAATGCTCAATGGTATCGCCTTTTAAAAACGCTGATTTTACAGGAGAGTCTTTTGTTTTTGTTTTAAGTTCAATATCCACACGAAGACCTAAAGATGAAACAAATTTTTTTAGCTTTGGAAAATATTTGGATAAATCAAAACTTCTATCTTTGACTAAAAGAGAAAAATCTAAATCTTCAGAAAATCGATCCAAATTATAAAATATTCTTAATGCTGTGCCACCATAAAAAGCAGCTTCATTAAAAAAACCGGCTTTACTTAAGCCACATAATACGATTTCCTGCATAACTTCTTTAATAACATTGCGTTTATCTTCGGCAGTTTGCGGATGATAGTTTTCAATCATTTGTTCGAGAACTGTGTTCATGCATATCACCTATTACTTTCTTTAATAATTTTAAATTAGTGCATCGATAAAGATCGCACAATAAAGATAAATCATCGAAATTAAGCGCATTAAATCGATCAAAATCAATTCGTAGGTCTTGAAACATCAGGTTATGAAGTTCTTTCTTGTTTTTTACAGGAGGGAGGGAATAGAGCTTATCGCATAACGCTTTTTCAGCAGAAGCGATCAAATAAGTGTATTGATCTTCTGTTTGAATTTCGATTCCATAAGGATAACAAGCAGCAGGAACATCACGATATGTAAAAGTTCCTATTTTGTTCGTGTATTTCTTCTTTTTATTCTTGCGAAAAGTAGCGCTCGTATAAACATAAACTCTCTCAGGAATTAATCCATAATATGCGAGGGCGTAATCAAAAGATAAGTAAGAGGGAGAATAAATTGCATTTGCGACAAGGTATCCTGGAATGTTTGGATCTGTTTCGTAAAGATTTTTTGTGAGTTTTACGATTTCATTTTGATCACACATTTTTCTTATTTTATTATCTGGGGCTTTATATTGGGCTAACGAACTTTTCAGCATTTCATAGGTAGATAACATATTTCCTCCTCTAACTTGAATTTTACTCCAGTATGTGGAGGAAATCAATGAATAATAGAGGGCGAAGATTGTTTTGCCCATTAAAAATGAGAGTGGAAACAATGAATTCAGAAATAGAGATGTTAAAACCAAAATAGCTAGCAGAGTGAGCAGGAGGCAATGTTAATAGATTGATGAAAAAGAACAGATATGATCGAGTAAGTGTATTTCTGGCAAATCTTTGACTTGCTTTATTTAGAGATGCACTTTCAAAAAACAAAAACATTTAAACTTTTGAAAGAATGTCTTTTATAAACTATGAGTGAATTATAATAAATGCATTGAAATGAATTCAAAAAATGAAAACAATTGTGAGAACGGGGGATCTGGATCGAATTATAGAACTAAACAAAATACCAGACATAAAAATCATTACCGGGATTCATTGCGCAGGTAAATCCAAGTTGATACAAGCTTATATTAAATATTTAACGTCTAAATAAATTGAAAAAGATGGAAAACGACAAGAAAGGGAATTAAAAACGCAATTATGACGATCATTATATATGTGCTGACGATATTGTTGGCTATTGCGGTATTCTTCACCATCAAAAATAAACGATACAAAGTTGTGCCGTTTGTTAGTGGGGTTATTTTAATATTTTTTGGTGGATGTCTATTGATCTCGATGATTTCTTTAGTTGTTCCTTATGGAGAAATATTGATTTTTCCTCTAGGTTGCATCGTTTTGGGTGTTGTCGTGATCTTTGCTGCGATGAACGATTTCTATTCTTTAGTTCGATGCGAAGATAAGGTGGATGGAATTTATCACGGCTATAACACGTACTATGGGGGAAATGGTGTCTCTACCCAAGCTCCTGTGTTTGAATATATGTATAATGGAACGCTTTACAAAGAACAGACAGCGCAAACAGTTTCTTATAAACTTTTAGCGCAAAAGATGAGAAATGGCCAAACGTATAATATTTATGTTGATCCGAAACATCCAGCTGTCTTTATTCTTCAAAAAAAGATAAAAGTGAGTTCAATCGTTACTGCTATTTTTGGGATCATGTTTTTTTCTACAGGCATTATGACGTTATGTGAACTATTCCCTCTATTTTGGAGGTTGATTCAATGAAATATATATTTTTACATGGGATGGGACAAAATGCTTCGAGTTGGGATAAAACAATAGCTTGTTTAAATAACGGTATTGAACCTATCTGCTTGGAATTAAGTGATTTTTTCACAGAAGAAAGCTGTGATTACCAGAATATATATTCTCGTTTTTGCGATTATTGCAATCAACGTTCTGAACCACTGAATCTATGTGGTCTTTCCCTTGGTGCAGTTCTTGCATTAAACTATGCGATCGAGTTTCCAGAGCGAATAAAATCGTTGGTTCTAATTGCACCACAGTATGATATGCCGAAATTTCTACTCAAAGTGCAAAATGTGGTTTTTAGATTGATGCCAGAGAGTCAATTTAAAAACATAGGTCTTACGAAAAAGAATTTTATGTCTCTTACAAATTCAATGATGGATCTTGATTTTACAGATGAACTTGCAAAGATTTCTTGTCCTGTTTTGATCCTTTGCGGAAAACAAGATCATGTGAATAAAAAGGTGGCACTTAAAATTTCTGAAAAGATATTGAATGCTCAATTTTGTATGATTGATCATTCAGGACACGAAGTGAATGTAGATAATCCGAAGGAACTTGCTCATATCTTAAATGAATTCATCTGCCAAGAATGACGAAATTGAATATAATATGCCGTAAGTAATTCATCTCATCATAAAGATTGTATTCTGCCTAAAATAGGAGAAAGAATTTCAGTTTGTATAGGCAATCAATTATCTTTTGTATGGAAAGAGAAGAAGAGTAAAAGGCAAATCAAAATAATTGATTGAAAAGTTTGCAAGTAAACATATGGGGTTTATACTGTATATATCAAAATAATTTGATGTGAGGAGCGTTTTCATGACTGATTTTTCTAAAGATGCGGCGATTTTTAAGGCGCTTTGCGACGTAAAAAGATTGGCGATCTTAGACGATTTAAAGAGTGGAGAAAAATGTGCGTGTGCTCTTATTGAAAAGATGAATATTAAGCAATCCGCATTATCCTACCACATGAAAATACTTTGTGATTCTGGCATTGTAAAAGCTAGACAAGAAGGAAAATGGACGCATTATAGTTTGAGTCAAAGTGGCAGTGAATATGCGTCAAAACGATTGTTAGAGCTCACTACACCAGATGAGGATCATCCAACAAAATGCTGCAAATAAAAGTCATCGAAAGGTGACTTTTATTTAGCACTCTCACATCAAAAAAAGTTGATCTATTGAACAAAGGAGGATCTGAATTGAGTGTGATTCAATCAATATGGCAATTCATCCAAAATCAAATCTTAGGAATGAAGTGGTTAAATGATGGGATTGGACAGGGATTATCGGAGATTGGATTCAATATGAATACACGTTTAGGGGGAAGTGTTCAATTTTTTCTCTACGATGTCATTAAAATCACCATTCTTTTATGTGTCTTGATTTTCTTGATCTCGTATATTCAAAGTTATTTTCCCCCAGAGCGCTCGCGAAGAATTTTAGGGCGATTTCATGGAATTGGTGCGAACATTCTTGCTGCATTACTCGGTACAGTGACTCCGTTTTGTTCGTGTTCTTCTATTCCCTTATTTATTGGTTTTACAAGTGCCGGATTACCATTAGGTGTTACGTTTTCTTTTTTGATTTCTTCTCCGATGGTGGATTTGGGAAGTCTTGTTTTACTTATGAGTATTTTTGGCAATGTCATTAAGTTAGCGAAGTGAAATGCTTGTTTGTGTTGTTTAAGTGTGAA
>JAUMZN010000114.1 GCA_030528085.1 Erysipelotrichaceae bacterium
AAGGTAAACAGTCAATAAACCAAGCTCAAAAAACGGGCTTTTTGTCTGTCGCATCATTGTTTTGATATGGATTGATTAATTTCAATCTTTCTCTATTGTAACGGATTGAATCATCCTTACACGAAAATTCATGGCACTTTCTAAAAGAAAATGCATGTGATTTTTACAAAAGGAATGTTATTGTCCATTTTATGTATTCTGCTTTTGCGCCAATCTATAGAATATGCGATACGATCCTTTGCGTATAAGCTTTATACAAGCGCAAAATTAGAGTATGATTAAAGAACCTCAAATAAAAATCGCATCTTACGCTAGTGATTATCCCAATCATTTAGCGTGTTTTTGTTTGTACTTTTTTAGATCACAAACACTAATTTGGATTGAATCATTGAGGTCGAAAGGAGATTTTATTCAATGAAAACTAAATCAGCCAATCAAACCGATCACAAGGTTGATCTCGGCTCAGCTCCAATTGGAAAACTTCTACTCAAACTTGCGATTCCTTGTATTACCGCGCAGATCATCAACGTTTTATATAACATTGTTGACCGCATGTACATCGGACATATTCCTCATATTGGATCTGATGCTTTAACGGGTGTCGGTGTCACGATGCCATTAATTACTGCTGTTGCTGCTTTTGCGAGTTTAATTTGTATGGGCTCCGCCCCTCGTTCTTCAATTTTCCTAGGACAAAACAATAAAAACACTGCCGAAAGAATTATGAACCAATCTTTCGTTTTACTGATCATCGTTGCGTTCATTTTAACTGCCGGTATTTCCATCTTTGGTCCCGCATTGCTGAGCGCTTTTGGAGCGAGTGAAGCGACACTTCCTTATGCTTGGTCTTATATTCAAATCTATGCATTAGGAACGATTTTCGTTCAAATCTCACTCGGTATGAATACTTTTATTAACTCCCAAGGCTATTCCCAATGGGGTATGTTAACGGTTTGTATCGGTGCGATCTTAAATATTATTCTTGACCCAATCTTCATCTTTACATTGAATATGGGCGTTCGTGGAGCCGCTGTAGCGACGATTATTTCGCAAGGCGTGTCCGCTGCATTTGTCTTCTGGTTTTTGTGCTCTAAACACTCTTACTTGCATATCAACCCGAAATTCTTCAAGTTATCTTGGCATATCGTGGCACCATGTCTTGCTTTAGGATTATCGCCATTCATTATGCAGATTACAGAAAGTATTTTAACTATTGCATTTAACTCATCCTTGCTGCGCTATGGAGGAGATCTCGCTGTAGGATCGATGACGATTTTAGCCTCTGTCATGCAATTTGCCTTACTTCCTTTAACAGGACTGACGCAAGGGGCACAACCAATCTTGTCTTATAACTTTGGTGCTGGAAACAAAGAACGAATTATGCAAACATTTAAATTGTTGTTAATCAGCTGCTTAGTATATTCCATCTCCCTTTGCGCTTTATGTGAAATCGCACCACGCGGTGTGGCGATGGTCTTCACTACCGATCCGCAATTATTGGATTACACCGAATGGTCATTAAGAATTTATATTGCTGGTGTTGCCATCTTTGGACTGCAGATTGCTTGCCAACAAACTTTCGTTGCTTTAGGCAATGCGAAAACTTCTCTATTCTTAGCGATTTTCAGAAAAATCATTTTGTTGATCCCTTTGATCTACATCATCCCAATGCTGATCGAAAACAAAGTGCTCGGTGTATTCTTAGCTGAACCTATTTCTGATATCGTTGCGGCCATTACAACCGCAATTGTATTCTTCAGATATAAGAAAAATAAGCTTCCTCAATTACTTGCCGAAAACTTAAGAAAAAGCCAAGCACAAAAACAACAAGCTTAATTCTTCATCCCTATATCTATCGTTTTAAAATTAAATCATCAAAAAGCAGAGATCTTTTCGATTCGATCGACTCGAATCATTCAATCTCTGCTTTTCTCTATCTATTCTTTATTGCTTTTGCGCACGAATGACAAATAGACGAGAAATAAAATCCCCTTCATTTTTCCCATCTTCATTTTCACCCGCACTTGAATCTGTCAAAATCAAACCCACATGTTCGAGTTCATCGCCATAATATAAACCATCTTGATCAGAAATCTCATAAATAAAATTAGAGTTAAGTCCTTTTAAAGACAAACGCCTAAAGCGCTGATTGATTTCTTGTAGTACTCGGTAGTAACAAACAATTGCGACTTTTTGATCTTGAGAAACAACCATCCACGAAGTCTCATTGCCTTCAAATGGGGATTGCAAGCGATAAAATGTCCCAAATTGAATGAGAGAACGATACTCTTTCATAAACTCAATTTGTTTTTGAATGACTTCTTTTTCATGTAACAGGGAAACATAGACCCGGATTTTGAAGTCCGGGTCTTTTCTATATGATG
>JAUMZN010000024.1 GCA_030528085.1 Erysipelotrichaceae bacterium
ACCATCCAAAAGAAACGCTAGACCAAAGCCTAATAAAAATGGCGTTAACAAACTTACGACCGATCCGACAAAATGAATGAGATCATTGATGCGCCATAAAAACAAAAAGGCAATCATCGCAATGATCAAAGACATCGAGCGGACGAATATACTTTTTTGAATTGGATCACGAAGGTCAAATTTCATGTCGTTTGTTTAGATATCCAAAAGAGATCAACAAAAAAGGATATCTTTTCTTCTTGGCCTCCTTTCATATTTATGTTTACAATCATAACAAATTCGGCTTTCATTCACTATTTCCATTACAGAATTGTAAAAAAAGAAAAATCGCATTTGGCAAAAATAAAACAAAACATCGAAAAGAGGCATAATTCGATGATTTGTTTTGATGGTGTTTGAATCGTTGTTGGTCATGAAAAGGTAAGGAAATGGTATGATGAATAGGCAAATTCGATTGCATCATCAAAAATAAAATGAAAAAGAAAGGACTCGTTATGGAAACATTAGTTTGGGGAACAATTTCAACCAAAGCAATCTTAGAAGAAGGAAAACGAAAAGCGTATGAGTTATTCGTCAATCCGAAAAAAAGATCACGCGATATCGCCTATATTATTGCGATCGCCAAACAAAAAGGGATCCCTGTTACATTTTGTTCAAAAGAGACGATGAATGAAATGGCACCTAATAATGGGGGCGTGATTTTAAAAACCGAAACAAGAATCTTTCCGGCATTGAGTCATGAAACAAAATTAGATGGACTATGCGTATATATCAGTGGCGTAGAAGATCCATATAATTTAGGAAGCATTGCAAGATCGCTTTATGCGGCAGGCGCAAATTTAATGATCATTCAAGATCGTGATTGGTCTAGTGCGACATCGACTTTAATTCGCGCATCAGCTGGTGCGTGGGAAAGATTAAACATTGTCACGATTAGCCAAGATGAACAACTCATTGAAGTAGCTGAATATCAAAATCGCGACATTTGTAGCGCTGCTAGAGATGATCAAGCAAAATCGCTATTTTCCTGCCAGCTCGATTATGATTTATTACTTTGCATCGGTGGGGCAATGCGCGGTTTATCGAGTCGGATTTTGAATGCGTCGAGTGAACATTACTATATTCCTTATGGCAGAGAATTTAGAAATGCGCTTGATTCTGTTTCCGCGACTTCAGTTTTCTCATTTTATTGGATGAATCAACATATCGATACGATAGAATAAACAAAACCATAACTGTTCAAAAACAATGAATAAAGGAGATCATTATGCTGACTTATAATCAAAATCAATTAGTAGAAATGGCAGTCAATGCCAAAGTCGATCATCCCCGTATGAAAGGATATCGCGGTGGATTTGATGGGCGTGCTCGCATCACAGTTGCAACTGGCGGCATTACCTATTCCCATGCCATTGGCGATTGCTGCATGAATATTGCCGGAGATCACGTGGAACCAGGTGTTTCTATGGCTAATCCAAATCCGGATGAAAACATGGCAGTCGAAACATTTTCTTGCGTAGGCAACCCTGTTTATTGTTTAAGCGGACCTGCAGCAGGGGCAAAAGGTTATGTGACAGGCACACATGGCGGTATTGAACATACAATGGCTTATTTTAAAGCGGAAGATTTAGAACGTATGGAAGGAAATGAGAATTTCTTAATCCGTACTTATGGCCAAGGATTAAAAGTAGAACAAACTCCAGACGTATTCTGGATGAATATCGATCCCCGTTTATTAGACGTGATGAATGTCGATGTCGATGATCAAGGACAATTGCGTTTTCCAGTTGTTACAGTGATTCCAGCATTTTTAATGGGATCTGGTTTAGGATCTTCGACAATGATGTCTGGCGATTATGACATCATGACGCAAGACAAAGAAGCGAATGCGCAATTTGGTTTAAATGATTTACGCTTTGGTGACTTTGTTGCTATTTTAGATCACGATTGCACATATGGCCCTCATTATAAAAAAGGTGCTGTAAGCGTCGGTGTTGTTGTTCATTCTGATTCTTTCACTTCTGGACATGGCCCTGGCGTTGCGATCGTTGCGACTTCTCAAAATGGTGCAATTACACCTTTTGTCTATGAACAAGCGAACTTAAAACACTATTTTGCAAAAATGGAGAATGAATAAAACATGCCTTATTACGAGGTTGTGATTGAACATTCTACGATTGCATTATCGAAACAATTTACTTACTTTAGCGAACAACCTATACAGTCTGGCTGTCGTGTTGTCGTACCGTTTGGCCGACAAAAACTTACCGGAATGGTCATCCAAGAAGGTCAAAAACCAACAGACCCAAAGATTCGTGTAAAAGAAATCGAGACCGTGATCGACGAAAAGCCCGTTTTAGATCAAGAACAAATGGAACTGGCTAAATATTTAGCTTGGATCACGATCTCGCCCATCATGGGCATGATTCATCTCATGCTGCCGCGCGCTTTAGATGCAAAAAGCTCTAAACCGGATTTTTCTTATCGTTTATGGCTTGTTAAACAAGAAATGGATCAACAAAATCCAATTGCGCTTAGCCCTAAATTAAAAAGCGTGTATGAGCAAGATTGGCAAGAGATGATCTATACGGATGCAGTTGAACAATTTGGATCATACAGCGTGAATGCTTTATGCAAAAAAGGATTGGCGACCAAAGAAAAGCGAATAATCGACTATGGAACTTTGCCTAAACGAAAACAAGTGCAATGGCCAAATTTAAATCCCGAGCAAGAAAAGGCTCTTTCGACGATTCGCCAATCGAATAAACAAGTCGTTTTGTTGCATGGCGTTACTGGATCTGGAAAAACAGAAGTCTTTTTCCATTTGGCAAAAGAGCAGCTCGATCAAGGCAAACAAGTCTTAATTCTCGTTCCAGAAATTTCACTTACACCAATGATGGAAGAGAGAATTGCTAGCCGCTTTGATTGTGATGTCTATGGCTGTCATTCACGATTGAATGATTCGCAATTTGTTTCTGTTTGGCAAAATATTGAACAAGCCGGACCTTGTATTGTCATCGGTACGCGCAAATCTGTGTTTTTGCCGATGAAAAACTTAGGTTTAATCATCATGGATGAAGAACACGATACGAGTTATAAACAAGATACGAATATTCGCTATCATGCTCGAGATGCAGCTTTATTTCGTGCTAAATACAATCACTGCAAGCTGCTTTTAGCTTCAGCAACCCCGAGTTTAGAAAGCTATTCTAGAGCGATTAAAGGGGTTTATGGTTTAGCCAATCTGCCTCATCGCGTATCAGGTAGAGATGCGCAAATTCGCTTAGTCGATTTGAGAATCACGCCATCGTTTCATAACTATTCTTCTGAATTGATGGATCGTATTACAAATCGCTTATCCAAAAATGAAAAAACGCTGATTTTCTTGAATCGGCGCGGTTATTTGCCAACGATTCGTTGCCAATCGTGTCATGAATATCTCGTTTGTGAAGATTGCAACGTTCCGTTAAGCTACCATAAAAACGAAGATCGCTACGTTTGCCACGTTTGCGGCAATCGTTATCCGATCGTTACTGAATGCCCGCATTGCCATTCCAAACAACTCACCCAAACTGGACAAGGGACTGAACGTCTTGAAGAAGATACGTTAAGTTTATTTCCACAAGCGAAAATCGTGCGCATGGACCACGATACGACACGCCAAAAAGGATCGCATCAAAGATTATTAGAACAATTTAAAGAGGATGGCGATATTTTAATGGGGACGCAAATGATCGCAAAAGGACTCGATTTCCATGATATTACGCTAGCTGGTGTGCTATCGATCGACTCCATGCTTTCTAGACCCGATTATTTAAGCAACGAACGCGCTTATCAGCTTACTGAACAAGCAGCCGGCAGAGCAGGTCGGGGAAATACGCCAGGAGAAGTAATTATTCAAACGTATAATCCGGATCATTTCGTTTTACAATGCATTAAATCACATTCTTATACCGATTTTTTTGTCCAAGAAATGCAGTATCGACATGCGGGCAATTATCCGCCCTATGTCTTTTTAGCGACACTGGTCATCCGCAATCATGATGCGTATGAAGCGTATCAAAGAGCGATGGAAATTAAATATCGTCTGCAAACGTATGGCGTGGAAGTGTTAGGACCAGTAGATATTTCGATGCGCAATAAACAAGCGCGAACTCGATTAATGATTAAAGATAAAGATGACGAACATTTAATTCAAACGTTATGGCAATGTGCTTTGTGGTTTGAAGTGAATGCAGGTCGTTCCCGGATGGAGATCAATGTTCATCCGATGACATTGGAGGAATAAACATGCTCATGCGAAAATGGGTCTACTTAGCCCTTGTAGACGTGATCAAAAAGAAAACGTATTCGAATCTCTATTTAAAAGATCACCTGCATGAAGTGGATGCAAAAGATCGCGCTTTAGCCGCAAATATTTTTTATGGAACACTTCAAAACTATGATTTATGCAAATACGCTTGGAGTCGTTTTACGGATGGAAAAGTAGGAGCGAAGACAGGGATTTTATTGACGATGTCTGCTTATCAGTTGCTCTTTTTAAATAAAGTTCCAGCTTATGCCGTGATAAATGAAGCCAATAAAATTGCCGTCCATCAATTAAGAGGTCAAAAAGGACTTGTCAATGCGCTGCTGCGCAAAGTTAAAGATACACCTTTGCAATTTCCAAGCGATCCAATTGAAGCATTAGCTTTAAAAACATCGATGCCAAAATGGTTGATTCAACTTTGGATCAAACAATATTCACCACAACAAGCATTTAAATTTGCGCATGCTTCTTTAGAAACACTGCCTGTTGTCGTGCGCATTAACCCTTTGAAATGGTCGATTGATCAAGCGATGCAATGCCCGCGTTTGCAAGCTTTTGATCAAGACTACTCCAAACAAACTGGCTTATTTAAATATACGGGGAATCAAATTGGCCATGATGTGCTGTATCAAGAAGGAAAAATTTCCATTCAAGATCCAGGCAGTTTTGAAATTGCGCGCTGGGCAGGTGTTAAAGCGAATCAAACGGTATTGGATTGTTGTGCAGCGCCAGGAACAAAAACGATGGCGATGTCCGAAATGGTAAACGATCAAGCGACAATCACAGCGCAAGATGTTCATGAACATCGCGTACGTTTAATCCAACAAGATGCTAAACGTCTTGGCCTTGCAAATATTCAAGCGCGCGTACAAGATTCAACTGTTGTCAGTGATCCGCTTGTTGAATATGATGTCGTTTTATGCGACGTTCCTTGCAGCGGATTTGGAATTCTTTCGCGAAAACCAGATTTAAAATTACATTTAGATCCAAAAACGATTGATTCTTTACTCCCAATTCAAAAAGAGTTATTGATCGCTGCTGCAAAACAAACAAAAGTGAATGGCACGCTAATTTATTCGACTTGTACATTAGATAAAAAAGAAAATGAAAAACAAGTAGAAGCTTTTTTAGCCGACCATCCAAACTTTGTTTTAGAAAAAGATGTGACAATTGAACCAACTAATCAAAATGGCGGGTTCTATATCGCAAAATTAATAAAAAAAGCCAAGTAGCGGCTCTATTCAGCCGTACAAAACGGACAAGAATAATATGTCCGTTTTTTTAGTTTAAGTTTTTTGCACAAATGAGCGAAACAAAAGCGCAGAATGGAAAATCACCGTGCTTTTAGGTTAAACTAAAAAGAAAGACTTTGAATCGAGTGCGATTCAAGTTTTGATCAAAATCAGTGATAGGAGAATTTGGATGCGAAGTATTTATGATTTAACTTACTCACAAATGGAACAATGGTGTCTTTCTAAAGGTTGGAAAAAATTTAGAACTCAACAAATCTTTAGATGGTTATATAAAGAAAGAGTAACCGACTTTGACGCGATGACCAATCTATCCAAAGAAACACGTGAAGAATTAAAGAAAGACTTTATGTTCAACCCTTTAGTTCTCGTGACCAAACAAGTTGCCAGTGATGGAACAACCAAATTCTTGTTTAAAACAGAAGATGGTGCTTTGATGGAAAGTGTCATGATGGTCTTCGATTACGGAAACTCAATTTGCGTCTCTAGCCAAGTTGGATGCAATATGGGCTGCACGTTCTGCGCTTCGGGTTTAACGAAAAAGCAGCGCGATTTAACACCAGGCGAAATGTTAGGCCAAGTGATGCATGTCCAACATGAATTAGATAAAAAGAACGAACGCTTATCCCATATCGTCGTGATGGGAACGGGCGAACCTTTTGATAACTACGATAACGTAATGAACTTCTTATTAACGGCTAATCACGATCGTGGTCTTGCGATTGGCAGTCGTCACATTACGATTTCAACATCGGGAATTGTTCCAAAAATTAAACAATTTGCGGATGGTCATTATCAATACAATTTGGCAGTGTCTTTGCATGCGCCAAATGATGAATTGCGTACAAAATTAATGCCCGTCAACAAAGCTTATCCATTATCCGAATTAATGGATGCAGTGGAATACTATACAAAAGAAAATAATCGTCGTTTAACGTTTGAATATATTTTAATTAAAGGCGTCAACGATTCTTTAGAACACGCAAAACAATTAGCAAACTTGCTTCGTCCATATATTTGTTATGTAAATTTGATTCCATATAACAGTGTGGATGAAAATGGTTATCAATCTACAACCCGTCAAGAAGCGATGAAGTTCTATGATGCACTCAAAAAACAAGGCATTGCCGTTACGATCCGTAAAGAACATGGATCTGATATTGATGCTGCTTGTGGACAGCTGCGCATTAAAGAATTAAGAAAACAAAATGGAAACCAATAGCGATTTGTTTATTTTGCATAGTTGAAGCAATAGAAAGGATGACAGCATGCTTGAAGTCTATGGAAAGTCGGATGTCGGCAAAACAAGGAAACTGAATGAAGACAGCTTTTTGATTGCCGAAAATGAACATCAAGATCAGCTTTTGATCGTTTGTGATGGAATCGGTGGTGCTGCAAGCGGGGAAGTGGCAAGTGGAATGGCTTGTGAGCTTGCTCGAAAACATTTTGAAAATGCGCCTGCTTTTCAAAAAGATTATGAAGTGGATGAATGGCTGCGCAAAGTCATCAGCAAAATCAATGATGCGATTTATTCTAAGTCAATGTGGACGCGCAAAAATCGCGGCATGGGGACAACTTGTGTGGGCGCAATCATCACGAGCATCGGCACTTATATTTTTAATGCCGGTGATTCACGTCTTTATGCTTTATATAGTGATGGTTTAATTCAAATGAGTGAAGACCATTCCTATCTCAATGAATTAATACAAGAAAAAAAGATTTCTTTAGAAGATGCTAAACGCCATGAGCAACAAGGTGCTTTGACTAATGCGATTGGTGTTGGGCGTACTTTTCGTTTAGATGTACAAAAAATCCAATTGAACTATAAAGCGCTGCTCATTTGTTCGGATGGATTAAGCAGTTATGTTCCTGAACGCAAAATTGCCCGCGTAATTGAAGCGGATCTGACGCTTCAAGCAAAATGCGATTTATTAGTTGAACTCGCAAACGAAGCCGGAGGCCTGGACAATTGTACGGTGATCGTCACCTCGCCAGGAAAGTATTATGCTCGATAAGATCGCAAACCGTTATCAAATCAAAAGTTTGATCGGCCAAGGCGGTATGGCAGATGTCTATCTTGCATATGATGAAATTATGAATCGCCCTGTGGCGATTAAAGTATTGCGCCAAAAAGTGGCCGATGATTCACAAGCAGTTGTTCGTTTTATTCGTGAAGCATCAGCTGTTCGCAAACTCAGCCACCCTAACGTCGTCGAAATTTATGATGTCGGGGAAAGTGGCAATTTGCATTATTTAGTTATGGAATATGTGCCGGGCATTACGCTTAAAGAATTGATCGCAAAATCTGGCAAGATGAGCGCGCCGAAAGCCATTATGATGATGAAAGAGCTGACGAGTGCAGTTGCAGCGGCGCATAAAAATAACATCATTCACCGTGATATTAAACCGCAAAACGTTTTGATCCATAAAAACGGACAGCTTAAAATTACAGACTTTGGTATTGCGATTGCAGCAGATTCGATGGAGATGACCGCTAACCAAGCGATTATGGGCTCATCTCATTATTTAGCCCCAGAATCAGCAGCCGGACTTGCGCCGGATTATCGAGTAGATATTTATGCCCTTGGCATCGTCTTTTTCGAACTTCTTTGCGGCAGTGTTCCTTTTACAGGAACTTCACCCGCGGCAATTGCTTTAAAACATATGCAAGATCCATTGCCATCGATTTTGCCTTATAACGAAACCGTCACCCAGGCAATTGAAAACGTCGTGATTAAAGCGACGGCTAAAAATCCTGATGAGCGATATCAAAGTGCGCAAGAATTATTAGATGCGCTGGATACTTGCCAAAATCCAGAATTTAAAAACGTAAAAAAATTAGAATTAAAAACGCCATCTTTGCAAATTCCTGCTAAAGATGAGCAAGTTGTCACAACATCGGATATTACGCAAACCTCAACGCACCGTCCGCTTTCTCATGTCAATAAAACTAAAACGCCAACATGGCCGATTACGGCATTGACGGGATTAATTGGCATATTAGTTTGTGCTTTTAGTGGGCTGATGTTAATAAGCAGTGGTGTTGTGGCGATCGATGGTTGGTTTGGTTGGCAACAAGTGCCAAATGTAGCCGGCCTATCGCAAGAAGATGCGCTGAAAAAATTAACAGATTCAGGCATTTTAGCTTCGCAAATTGAAATCCAAGATGTCGCTGTCGATCAATATGAACCAGGAATTGCATCTGGAACAGATATTCCGGCAGGTCATTTTGTTTCGAATGAAGATAAAATCAGTCTGTATATCGCAAAGGGTCCGACATTTTTAGTCGGGGATTATACGGGTCAATATTTAGAAGATGTCCAAAAAATCTTTACCGACAACAATTTATCGATTTGGATCACGACGACTACGAAAGGGACAGTTGACCGAGCTCCAGGTGTGATTTTAGAACAGCACGGCTTATCGCCAGGAACGCGCATCGATCCAAAAGATCAAGCCAATATTGAATTTGTCGTTTCTGCTTATCCGACGGTTTTAATTACCGAAGATTATATTGGCATGGACGTCAATCAAGCCAAACAGCAGCTTAATGATTTAGGCATTGCTGTAATCACGAAAGATATTGAAGGATCCGATACCGTGCAATCGATCGATCCGCCAGTGGGAACGAATTATACACAAGAAGGAAGTGACAGCGTCATTACGCTGTACCATTAATTATGAAACAAGGACGAATTATTAAAGTAATTTCGAATCAATATACGATTCTTGATGGTCAACAACAATTGATCGCAAAACCGCGCGGTAAAATGCGCAAAGGGCAAACCCCTTATGTCGGCGATTGGGTCAACTATGAAATCATCGAAGATAGCGTGCGCATTGATTCGATTCTTGAACGTAAAAACCGCTTGTTGCGGCCATCTGTATGCAATGTCGATCAGGCACTCATCGTAACTTCGCTTAAAGATCCTGATTTTAGCGAACATCTTTTAAACCGATTAATCTTTTTAGTTTTGCTTTGCGATATCGAACCAGTCATTTGTATTACAAAATCCGATTTGGTTGAACCAGAACAATTAGAAAAGATTCAATCCGTTTTAGATTGGTATCGTAAAGCGGGATATCGCATGTTCTTTTCCCATCCAGGAAGTGATGATCAAGAACTTCGCGAATTGTTGTCTGATAAAATCAGCGTACTTTGCGGCCAATCAGGAGCAGGGAAAAGCTCATTATTAAACCGATTAGATCCAACATTTAAGCTCCATACCCAACAAATTTCCAAAGCGCTTGGACGCGGAAAGCATACAACGCGCCATTGTGAGCTACATCCAATTGGCGATGGTTTAGTCGCTGATACACCAGGATTTTCTTCATTAGACTTTTCAAGAATGGATGTCAGCCGCTTAGATCATTTGTTATATGATTTTCAAGATGGAATCGAACAAGGATGTCGGTTTGCCGATTGCATCCATGTTGATGAACCTGATTGCGCCATTAAAGAAGGCGTAAAAAACAACCAGATCAATCCGGTTTTATATGAAGATTATTGCCAACTGATCAAAGAACAAAAAAATCGTAAACAGTATTCATAGAAGCAGTAAAGAACAGGAGAATAACATGCCAGAATTAGTGATTGCCCCATCCGTTTTATCGATGGATTACACCAAAATGCTCGAACAAATCAAAGCTTTAGAAGCTTCTAAAGCAAAATGGATCCACTACGACGTAATGGATGGTCATTTTGTTCCAAACTTATCTTTTGGACCTGATATTTTAAAACAGTTTAAAAAATCGACAGATCTGTTTTTAGATGTTCATTTAATGGTCAGCGATCCAACTTATTTTTCAAAAGTATTTATCGATGCTGGAGCAGATTTAGTCGTGTTCCATACTGAAGCTTTAGATAATGATTTATCCCGCATTTCAGCATTAATCGACAAAATTCATGAACAAGGTGTAAAAGCAGGATTCAGCGTTAAACCCAATACGCCAATCGATCCATTTTTACCTTTATTAAATCAAGTAGATATCGTTTTAATTATGTCTGTTGAACCAGGTTATGGTGGACAAAGCTTTATGCCGCAAACTTTGGAAAAAGTAAAAACACTGTATGCTTATCGTCAAGAAAATGGTTTAGACTTCCGTATTGAAATCGATGGTGGAATCAACGATCAAACCGCAAAAAAAGCAAAAGCGGCTGGCGTTGATACTTTAGTTGCAGGAAGCTATGTGTTTAAAAATGATATTGAGAAAGCGGTGGATTCACTTTGTTAAAAAGGCATGATACTGCTGTTTTAGTTAGTCCCATCGCCACGGATTTACCAAAAATAGAAAATGCTGATTGGATCGGTGTTGATTTTGGTTTTGAAGTTTTGCTTAAGCATGACATAAAACCTTATTTTGTGATCGGTGACTTCGATTCTAAAGAAGAAGATATCCAAGTCGATTGTCCAGTTTTTAAACATCCAACACATAAAGATGAAACCGACATGGAACTCGCCTTAATGAAGGTCAAAGACATGGGGTATGAACAAATCTATATTTGTGGGGCGCTGGGAAAACGTTTAGATCACACACTTGCTAATTTAAGAATTTTAGGTTGGCAATATCCAAATGCGATCGCATTGGATCAAAATACCCGAATTCGCGTGCTGACAAAAGGAAAATACGTATTCCAAGCAGAATATACGCATGTCTCCTTTTTTGCCTTAGAAAAGACTTGTATTAGCCTAGATGGCTTTGAATACGAGCTAGACAAACGATGGATCGATGTCCAGGACATTTATACGTGTTCCAACTCTATTCCTAATGATCATGCATGCGTCACGATTCATGAGGGGAGGGTGATTAGTGTCGAAACGAATTTTAGATAAGAACAACACTTATCATCCTTATGAGATCGTCTCCACAATCGTCATGATTTTGGCACTGCTTGCCATGGGGATCTATTCATTAGTTATTCCGGCAGCGTTTTACGATTTAAACTTAAAAATTGCCGTGGTTGCGGTGTTTATTTATGGCTTTTATTTAATCAGCCAAAATTTCATTCCGTCCCGTAAAAAGAAATCAAACTATTTCTATGGCGGAATCACGATCGCATTTGGCGTTTTGCTGTTATTCAATCAAAGATTGCCGGAATGGATTATTCGAACATCGTTTGGTTGGTATTGCTTAGTTGCCTGCATTTCTATGTTTGTGCAAGCTTGCATTAACTGGTCCAATCGCGTGACGATTACAATTCGCAGCGTTCTTTTGATTTTGATTTATGGAATCATCGGCTGCATCTTGTTGTTTACCGATTACGTCGACACGGTCAATTTATTAAGAATATTTGGCGTGTATTTTATTCTTCTTGCCGGACGTGTGGCGATCAATTTATATGACGCCTACTCTTCTTCTTATATTTGGAAAAGAGGCTTGTATATTGGCTTACCGATCCTTTTAGGTACGTTATTGCCAGATGCTGCGCTAAAGGTGATCAATGAAAAAATTAAATTAGGTGTGGACTATGGCCGCAAGACGGTAAAAGTCGATCTTGATGCGCCGACAAAGCTTAAAGTCTTTGTGCACGTAGGCAGTGATGGATTTCAAAAGATTGGTCATATTACATTTTCTTGGCGCGGAATGGTCTTTTCTTATGGCAATTACGATGCCGAAAGTTATCGCTTTTTCCAGCTTTTAGGAGATGGGGTTTACTTTATTGTTCCAGAAGAACTTTATGTGCCTAACCTTGTTAAATACGAGCACAATACGCTATTTGAATATTCGATTGTGACGACGCCAGAAGACGATCAAAAAATCGAAGAGCAGCTTGCTGAATTGTTCCATCGTTCCGTGCGCTGGTATTCCAAAATCGAGCGTAAAGGCAAAGCAGCAAAGCTTGCAGAATTGGATGAAGATTATCCAAGCCGTTTGCATTATCGAACAGGGGCAAAGTTTTATAAAATTAAATCGGGCACATTTAAAACGTATTGGGTTGTCGGTGATAACTGTGCTTTATTTTCTGATTTGATTTTAGGGACAGTCGGTGCTGATGTTTTATCGGTAAAAGGAATTCTGACTCCAGGAACGTATTACGATTATTTAGAAAATGAATATCAAAAAGAAAACTCGCCCATTATTCAAAGGCGAGTCCATTCTTTCGAAGCTAGTTTGACGAAAAAATAAAGTCGCTAGCTTCTTTTTTGTTTAAGCTTGATGCATTGAAGAAAATAAAAAAAGCCGCCTTTGGCAGCTTGGAAAGGAGTTTAGATAGCTCCTTGTTTTTTCAAAGTTCTCAGGGTTCTAGCAGCAACTTTAACCGTTTGAGGTTTGCCGTCAACCATGATTGTAGCTTTCTGCAGGTTAACGTTCCATTTACGGCGGGAAGCTCTCATGGAGTGAGAACGTTTGTTTCCGGACAGAGGTCCTTTACCAGAGATTGCACACTTTCTAGACATTTGTATCCCTCCTTCTCCAATATTAAGCAACTATTTTTACAGTCGCTTTGACATATTAACACCCAACCCATAACTTTTCAAGATCAAACGTTAATTCTCGAAAAAAAGCAGGGCAAATGGAAAATGAAGCTGTTCATTAACTCGAAAATTCTAACAAATTGAGGACATAAGATAAATGGTATTTGAAAAATCCTAAGGAAAATGCGCTAAATTAATCGCAAATAAGCCGATTTTAGGTTGAAATTCATAGATTTTAAGGAAAGAATGAATAGATTTTTTTGCTTATCGGGTTATTTTTGTCTATGAAAATTAACGATAATTCCCATTTTGTCCACTTTCAGGTATAATTTAAGCAAGCAAAGAAGTTTTGATCGATAAAATAATTGATATTGATTTGAAATTTAAGGAATGGTGAACATTTCGTTTGAATGAATATAGAATCAAAACTTGATTGGAAAAAGAAAAGGAGAATGGGTTATGTCATTCAAAAATAAATTAGTTGCTGGTGTCGTTTCGCTCTGTACTCTTTTTGGAGCACTTGCACCAACTCCAGTACTTGCTGCTAACAGCACACCTGTATATCGATTATATAATCGTCAAACAGGTGAACATTTCTATACTGTTTATTCGCAAGAATATTACAACCTCATTGCTGGTGGATGGACTTCTGAAGGGGTAGGTTGGAACGCTCCTTTATCTGGATGGTACGTTTATCGTTTATTAAATCCAAATACAGGTGACCACCATTACTGCATGGACACAAATGAAAAAGATACATTGATCGCTCGCGGATGGGTTTATGAAGGCGTTGCTTGGGGATCTGTCAGCTTAGCTTGGGAAGATCGTGCAACAGCAAGAGGTATTCCTGTTTATCGTTGCTACAATCCATATGCAACAACAGCGACTCACCATTACACAAAAAGTGCTAGTGAAGTTCGTGCGCTGCAGCGTTTAGGTTGGAGATACGAAGGTATCGCTTGGTATGGCTCTGCATACTAGTCATTAAATAAATAGTGCTCGCAAAAGACGTCGTTAAAGCGGCGTCTTTTATCTTGGTTATTTGGCATAAACGCATGATCTGTTTTGAATTTTTATCGCCTGAACGATTCTCTAAAGTTCTGTGTTATAATCTTGAGGCAAAAAGAAGGGTGAAATTATGAATCATATTGTGCCGATTGACTGGTCGATGATTGGTTTAGCAGTTGTTTTGGGCGTTGTTGTCCTAATTGGAATGCTTGCCTTCATGCCAGCTCTGATTCGATACTTACATAAATTAAAATTCGGTCAAACCGAACGTGAAGAAGGACTCGCAAGCCATAAGGCAAAGACAGGAACACCAACGATGGGTGGACTTGCATTCTTAATTGTGCCTTTTGTTGTTTATTTTATTAGTAGCTTCTTTACTCCATTGAAATGGGATAATTCCGCAATCATTATGTGGATCGCTTATTTAGGGTATGGATTAATTGGATTTGTCGATGATTATATTATCGTTGTTCAAAAATCGAACGAAGGATTAAAACCAGCTTTAAAATTTGGCTTGCAGGCTGTTCTTGCTGTTTTATTGACAGTGTATTACATGATGCACAATCCAACTTTGATCCATCTGCCAGGACATATCCAATGGTTAGCGCCAGCTTGGTTCTTTGTTATTTTGATCTTCTTCTTATTTACAGGATCAAGTAATGCGGTGAACTTATCCGATGGTGTCGATGGTCTTTGTGCCGGTCTTTCCATCGTTGCTTTTATTCCATTTGCTTTAGTCTTTGCATGGCAAGGACAATACAGCGCTTGTGCGATTTTGATTCTCGTGATCTTTGCATTGTTTGGTTATTTACGATTTAATATCCATCCAGCAAAAGTGTTCATGGGAGATACTGGATCTTTAGCTTTAGGCGGTATTTTAGCTGCTGCAGCAATGACAACAAAAATGGAATTGCTGTTATTGATTACAGGAGGCGTATTTATCGTAGAAACGCTCTCCGATATCATTCAAGTTTTGTATTATAAAAAGACACATCGCCGTGTGTTCTTGATGGCACCTTTACACCACCATTATGAAAAGAAAGGCTGGTCAGAAATGAAAGTCTGCACGGTCTTCTGGTCATGGGGTGCATTGCTTGCTGCAATCTCAATTTACTTAGCATTCCTTGCTCTTTAATATTGAGTAAACAATTAAACAATTGATGTATTTGAAACGGTCTAAAAGAAATTGAGTTTAAACTCATTTTTATAGGCCGTTTTTTATGTGTCTTGTTTGTGATTGGCTATATCAATATGTGCAACTTCAAATCTTTTAAACGGATGATCAGCAGGAAATTAGACGAGTAGAACAATTTGAGTTTATAAAAGACGTTTTTAGCGCCTTTGAGAAATAAAACATTTAAAAGTACATTCTTAACTATGCTGGGATGAATTCGATAGATTTCGTTTTAAACGTAATTGTTGTTGATCAATGTCGTTTTTATTTTTCGTTTTAGAGGTAGAGCACTTTGTTGAATTGGTTAAATCGCAAGAAGAATGTATAGGGAAAAGACAGAAACCATGCAAAACAAATCCAAAACGTTCATAATAAGAAAGTTAAATCACATCACAATCATCATTCAATGATTATGGATTCGAAATAAAGAGGACAAAACAATGGAACAAGTATTGTTAATTGGCGCAGCAAGATCTGGGATCAATGCTGCAAAGCTACTCAACAAACATGGTTATCATGTCGTGTTGACCGATCAAAATAAAATTGAAAATAAAGAAGAATTAGAAACATTAGGAATTGAAGTGTTTGACCAAGGCCATCCTGATTGCTTAAAAGAAAAAGAATATGCTTTTGTCGTGAAAAACCCAGGGATTCCTTATCGCGTTCCGTTTATTGCATATTTTCGTGAAAAGAATGTTCCGATTTATACAGAAATCGAAACAGCTTCATGGTTTGCCCCAAAATTTTGCTATGGCGCAATTACCGGAACAGATGGCAAGACAACTGTTACAACTTTGTTATATGAAATGTTAAAAGCGCAGTTTGACGATGCTAAAGTTGCTGGAAATATCGGCGTACCTTTAAGTGAAATCGTTTTAGGCAATGAAGAAAACACAGCGCATGTCGCTTTAGAATTAAGCAACTTCCAATTATTAGGAATCGAAAAATTTAGACCTCATGTCAGCGTTTTGACTAACTTAGCGCCAGACCATTTAGACTACATGGATAGTTTGGAAGATTATTATGCTTCTAAATTCAAAATTTATGAAAACTGCGATGAGAATGATTTCTTTATTTGCAACGTCGATGATCCAACAATTGTCGAATACGCAAAAAATATCCCTTGCCAAGTCATCGATTGCTCATTAAACCGTCAAGATGTTGCTTTACGTGTTCAAGATGGATATGTTTGCCTCAATGATGTGCAGCTCTTTTGTGTTGCTGATTTAAAACTCGTTGGTCAATTCAACTTGATGAATGCGATGCAAGCTTCTTGTATTGCATATTTACTTGGTGTTGCTCCACAAACAATTCAACAAGTCATCGCTGATTTTAAAGGCGTAGAACATCGTATTGAATATGTTGATACAATTCGTGGCGTACGCATTTATAACGACTCCAAAGCGACAAATACCCATTCGGCAATGGCTGCATTATCGAGCTTTGATACAGGTGTTCATTTACTTGCGGGCGGCAAAGATAAAGGCATCGATTATTCTGATTTAAAACAATACGATAATCGCGTTAAAACTTGTTATGCATTTGGCCAAATCGAACACGTCTTTGAAGATATTTTTACGCATACAGAAATTTGCCATACGATGGAATGTGCATTAGATTGCGCTTTAGCAAACGCTAAGGAAGGGGAAGTGATCTTGCTTTGCCCGGCTACTTCTTCTTTTGACCAATTTAAAAACTATGAAGTGCGCGGCGAAATCTTTAAAGAACTCGTTAAAAAACGTGCACAAGAACTTCAATTTGAAAATCATTAAACGATATAAAAATAGCGGAATCTAAATTGATTCCGCTTTTTAAATACTTGAAATTGAATTAAATCGTTAAACCTACTTTGCGATAAACTTTAGCGATTTTTTTGTTAGCGACTTTAGATGCTCTTTGTGCACCTTCTTTTAAGATGTCATCAATTTTACCGCTAGTCGTGATGTCTTGATAACGAGCTTGTAAATCCGTTAAGAAATTAAAGACAACGTCACCTGTTTCTTTCTTCAATTCACCATAACCTTTGCCTTCATAACGACTTACAATGGATTCGATCGATTCATCTGTTAAAGCAGATAAAATCGTGATCAAATTTGCTAAGCCTGGCTGGTTTTCTGGATCGAAGCGAATTACGCCTAAAGAGTCAGTTACAGCACTTTTGATTTTGTTGCGGGCTGTTGCTGGGTTGTCTAATAAATCGATGCATCCTTTTGGATTTGTATCGGATTTTGACATTTTTTTCGTTGGATCTTGTAAGTCAAATACTTTAGCGCCAACTTTTGTGACAAGTGGTTCTGGCACTTTGAATGTATCAGAATAACGTTTGTTGAAACGTTCAGCTAAATCACGAGTTAATTCAACGTGTTGTTTTTGGTCAACACCAACTGGTACGTAGTCAGGATCATACAATAAGATGTCTGCTGCCATTAAAGGTGGATAAGTGAATAAACCAGCAGTAATCCCTGTTTCTTGTTTAGCCATTTTATCTTTAAATTGAGTCATTCTTTGCAGTTCGCCATAACCGGCCATGCAAGTCATAATCCAACCGAGTTGGGCATGAGCAGGAACATCACTTTGTAAAAAGATTGTGCATTTTTCTGGGTCTAAGCCGCATGCTAAATAAAGAGCGATTAAGTCTTTTGTATTTTTTCTTAATTCACTTGCTTGAATTGGAACAGTTAATGCGTGTTCATTAGCAATGAAAATAAACATTTCGTATTCGTCTTGATATTTTACGAATTCGCGAATTGCGCCAATATAATTTCCTAAAGTTAGGCGTCCTGTTGGCTTGATTCCGCTTAACATTGTTTTCATGATCAAATCCTCTTTTCAAATCAATAGATGAATTTATTCCCATTGTTCGTTAGTAAAGGCAGGGAATAAATCACTCTTTTGATATTATATTGAAAAAATGAAAATATTGTTTAAATCGAT
>JAUMZN010000115.1 GCA_030528085.1 Erysipelotrichaceae bacterium
CTAAGGAAATCTAACTTACTCGATCAAAAGCATAAAACGACCTGGCAAAACAACATGATTTTGTCAGGTCATTTTCTTAAGGAATAAAACTGTGAAAAGTTCAGGTCATTACTTTCGCTTTCCTGAACATCTTTTTTCAAAATCCGTTGACTAAAAAATTTTAAATGCGTAATAAAGCGGTAGTAATAAGCCGATTCTTCATCAAATTCAATGTGAAAAAAGCGCCGTACAATAGCCAAAATATCCTGTATCAAACGCGTTATCGTATAAATCCCATCCATACTGAATCCATCGTTTTGTGCATTAACAATATGTAAAGCAATATAAGCTGCTTCATCATTTGGTAAGGTAACATTCAATCGATTTTCAATCATTTCTTTCGCTATCATACCTAGCTCATATTCTTTTTTATAGAAACGCATGACTTCATATTTCAAGCCTAATCCAATAACGATATTTTCTTTCTTTCGCTGCATAACACCATATATATGATCTGCAAGAGCAACGACTAATGGAGAATTCATTTTCCCCTGAGTACTAATTTGAATCATCTTGACGATATCATCAGCTAAACAAAGATATTCATATGGAATAGTGTCTATCAGTTGTTCCAAATGATGCAACAGACTTTCATCATCAATTGAAATAAAACGTTGGTTAATCAGAGACTCATCAATTTTGTCACCTGTGTGTTTTTTAAAGCCGATCCCTTTACCACATAAAATGCTTTCTTTATGATTTTCATCCAAAACAAGAACCGCATTATTGGTTAACACTCTCTGAATTCGCATGTCCCACTCCTTCTTGAACATATAAAAACCCGTTTAAAAAAACTATTAAAATAGCATTTTCAAACGGGTTAAGCTTAACTTAATAATTACCATCCCTTAAAAACAAATATAATTTAACATCTTATCCATCGTGTTGCAACCGTTTTCAAATTTTTCTCTGATAATCAGCCATATTTTAGCGGGTTTATGGTATTTTTTGCGTATTAATATCAAAATAATCTCAGACTATTTTGCAGCGCCAATAATTGCCGTCATTTTTTGAAACATTATATTTTTACTTTTACCACATCGATCAGCTTGATTCATGGATGATCCCCACACGATTTTCCATAGAGCCCAATTTTTCATAGATCCCAGAAAACTCGACTCTTAACTAAATTATCCAGTTCAGTAAGTTGCTGTTTCCGATAATCAATTAATAAATGCGTCTTATCCAATGTTTCGCAGATACAAATCTGTTGATCTAACGAAATTTCACGAATTTCAAAACGACCAACATAATCGTCTATCTTCAAATTATGTAACCCTGTAGTTTTATTCTCGAAGCGACGCGTTCCACCCCTCCAGTAGTTTGCGAATAATGCATAGAATATATACTTTGGAAACCATTTGGATGAATCTTTTACTCTTAACAAGCCGGTGAAATTGTTGAACAGATAGGTATTATCGGGTCCATCATAATAAACTACTCGACCAACAGGTTGCTTATCACTTCCACCGGATTTCTCGATTATAATGTCTCCTAAGCGCAAAAACTTTTCCGATATATTCTGTTTCTTGATAATTCTTGTAACTACGTTTTGATAATCAATAAATCCTTCATTGGTAAAATTTGTTGTTCTCAAAACTGGAACACCAATTCCCTCCGTATCATCAACCCCCATTCCCCAGAAAGAGTTTTCCCTGTTATCTCTATCAGTTTTGCCATTTATCCCAACAAATCCGAATTTGGATTTTACGCAATGAACTTTTGATGAGATATTTTTACATTTGCCTGGTTAACAATTGCATATTGCATGGTTGTATCAATCTGAGAGTGACCTAAGAGTCTTTGCACCTGTTCAATTGGCATACCTTTATCAATTGCTCTTGTTGCCATCGTTCTCCTAAATTTATGAGGGTGTATTTTCCCCATATTTAACTTTCTTCCAAGTGCGCGAATGCGAATTTCCACTCCGCTAATTTTCAATCGCTCATGCGGTGCGTCTAATGTGACAAAAAGCGCTGGATTATTATCGTTTCTCTTACTTAAATAATTTAACAAGTGAATTTTTGCCTTGGCATCGAAATATACCTTGCGTTCTTTATCGCCTTTTCCAAATACAACACATTCTCTAGCTTCAAAATCAACATCAGATATATTCAAATTTACCAACTCACCGACTCGTATTCCTGTAGAATACAGCAAATCAATCATCGCTAGATCTCGAGGACATTGACAGTTATCCCTCATCAATTCAATTGCCTCATCTGATATGATTTCTTTTACAGGTTGTTTCGTTTTCAATGTCATTAAGTTAGCGAAGTGAAATGCTTGTTTGTGTTGTTTAAGTGTGAA
>JAUMZN010000025.1 GCA_030528085.1 Erysipelotrichaceae bacterium
GATAATTGCGACTGGTCTTTCACCAGCAAGGAGTGTGCCATGCCCGGCACACCACCACTAAGCAATCCGCAAAGGATTGCTTTTTTTCATCCCATTAAAAAATCAGCCCTAGAATGAGATCTAGGACTGATCGAGGAAATTTATAGAACTAATTCATGAACACAAGTGAATTAGTCACCATCTGTATTTCTTAATCCTGGCTGATAGCCTTTTGCGGCTTCCACGATTAAATTGACTGCTGTATCAATTGGAATTCTTCCGGTATCGATACATAAATCGTAATAGAACGATTTACCCCATTTACGACTTGTGAAATATTCGTAGTGGGATTTACGACGTTTATCTTTATCTTTTAAGCGTTTTTCAATTGGAACATCCGTTTCACCGTATTCATTGATAATTCGGTTTTTACGCGCTTCATTATTGGCATAGATAAAACAACTAATTGTATTCGGATCATTTCTTAATAAATAGTCCGCGCAGCGACCAACGATTACGCAGTTTCCTTGTTCAGCTAATTTCAAAACAACTCGACTTTGTGCTTCAAAAAGCTGTTCGTTTAAGTTAAAGCCAAAGCTGCTGCTTGTAAATACAGCAGAGAAACGTCCTTGTTCTTCGCCGTTTTCTTCGATAAATTCTTTGGCAAATCCGGTTTCTGTCGCGATTTTTTCAACTAAGTTCCAGTCATAGAAGCTATAACCTAATGCTTCTGCAACTTTGCGCCCAATTGTTCGTCCACCAGAACCAAATTCGCGGGTGATTGTAATTACTTTCGCGCTCATTATGAACCTCTTTCTAAGAAACCTTTAATCTTTTGGAGTAAGGATTATTTTCTATACCCATTATACATGATCCTTGCGCATAGGTCGCTATAAAAGAAAAATTTTACATAGATGAAGAAAGCGTATTTTCAAAACGGATTATCTAATTTTAAAGAACGTCAAAATAAAATCAATTTTGTTTGTGCTCCTCTTTGATCAACAAAAAACGGGCTTGGTTTTCATTCCAAGTCCGTTTTCATTTTAGATGTTGAGTGGTTTATCGCTTGCGCCGTATTGTTCGTAATAATGTTTGAGATCTGCTTCAAGTTTTGCGTCTAACATATCGCGTTGACGTAAGCTGTCTACGATTTCAGGAACAGAAACGATTGCGGCTGTTGGGAATCCGTATAATTTGCTGACTTCTGCAAGTGCAGATTGATCTGTTTTACCTTTTTCAGCACGGTCTAAAGAAACCATTAAACCTTTGATTTCAACGTTTGCGGCGTTTCTCACTTTTGGTACAGTTTCTTCCATTGATTTACCCGATGTTGTTACGTCTTCGATCATGATGACGCGATCACCATCTTTCAGTTTTGTTCCTAAGAAGCTTCCTTTATCTGCTCCATGGTCTTTTTCTTCTTTACGGTCACTGCAGTAGCGGATTTCTTTACCGAAAAGATCGTAGTAAGCTTCTGCAGTTACAACTGCTAATGGAATTCCTTTATAAGCAGGTCCGAATAATACATCGAAATCATCGCCATATTGATCATGGATCGCTTGCGCATAGAATTCGCCTAATTTACGTAATTGTTTTCCTGTTTCATATCCGCCCGCATTCATGAAGAATGGAGAAATACGTCCGGATTTCAGTGTGAATGTTCCAAATTTTAAAACTCCGCATTCTAACATGAAGTCGATAAATTCGTGTTTATAATTGTTCATTTGTTGCTCCCTCTCTATTCATTTTTGTATTTCGTTCGTTAGATTTTACCATAAATCTAAACCTTCTCGTTCTTTTTTGAGATTTCTTCTTGAATTCCTAAAAACACACCTGCAATCGCGCTGATGATCATCAAGATTGTGATCCATGCAACAAAAGGTTTTTGATTATTCATCGCTCTCATTCCTTTCGCTTTGTTATCTTTATTGTAGCGAATTTTTACGCGATCCTTGCAGATTAATCCCGGCTTTTTGCGCTAAAAAAGACTTTCCATCTTGCAGAAAGTCTTTTAGGTCATATTGAATTTTGTTTTACCATTCAATTTCAACATGGATATCGTCGCGCAAATAACCCCATGTCAAATTAACTATTCCTGGTTCATATTCCGCATTACAGCGCATAATCGTATCGAGATCGATCGTTCTATTGTTGTTGACATAAAATGGATCGTGAACTTGCACATAGCCATTTTCATATCCATACAACAAGATTTCGTGATTGTAGCGGGTATCCGGATTAAGTTGGCTGCGGGCATTTAAAGTAAAGCTGACAAATCCGCCTGCTTTAAGTATTTTCGTGATTTCCATTTGATCTAAATAGTCGCCACGAGCTTGAATGCCATAATGTTCAGCTGCCCACATGACGCCATCGCCTTTCGTGCCAATTGGAATGCCATTGCCAAATGTGCCATTCATTTTTCCAACACTTGCCAGGGCATAGCCAATATCTAAAGGTGAATAAGTACGGTTATTGATGCCTTCATAAGCCATTGCTAAAACAGTAGGAACGCATCCGATATGTCTAAATGTCTTATCACCAAACCAAACATTTCCCCAGCGTGGATCGGTTTGGAAATAGTGAGGAACGTTATAGACTTGCGTGCGCACGACAACACCATTGTTGTCGGCAGAATAGACGACGTTATTCACTCTGACATCGCCGCGAACCTGCCTGCCGGCTTTGTCATACAACCGCATCGTTCCAGCTTTGTCGATTTTTGCGACAACATTGCTTGTCGCATTTTCGCCAAATACAGTGTCCGAGCAATTATAGATTAAATAGCCAGTCGAATTATCGAAAATATAAACGTTGCTGCCAATCTTTTGATTTCCATATAAAGCTTTTCCTTGTCCGCCATAATAGCGAGCTTGTTCAACATTAGGCACTTTGACAAATGCATCTTTGATTTCGCGTTTTGTGGCAGAATCAAAGTAATACCAATCGCCATCATAATACGCTTCTCCATAAGATGGCGTTCCCGTTTCGTCGTACCAAACTTTTTGGCCATATTCCGTTTCAATCGTATTGACCTTCGGAACATAGAAACTTAATCCTTCTTGTGTCCAGCCCATATTTCCTAATGCGTTGTACTCATTATCGGATCTAGAAAAATGGTGCGCGCCAGCTGCTTTGGCATTCGGATTATAAGCTCGATAAATTGGCTTTCCTGATGTTCCTTTTTGCGCATACCAGCCGATTCCTTCTAAAATCCAACCGAGTTGGATCAATACGTTTTTCTCATTTTCCTCTCTGGTATAGTGGTGGTCTTGAGCATTTGGATTATATAAACGATAAACAGGTTCAGCGAGTGGATCGTCGGCTTTTAATGAATACCAAGATACTTTTTCATCGATCCATCCCCCGCGAATTAAAGCTTTGCGTTCGTTTTCATCGCGCGTATAAAAATGCTCCGAAGTGTTGGGATTATATAAACGGAATACTCGCTCATAATTAGCGGATACTTCGCTATATGGTTTTGGTGCTGTTGAATGGAACGTAATATTTTTAAATAAATTAACGCTCGTCTCTTGGAAATATTCGGATTCATTGATAAAACGATCCGGATCCCATTCATCTTGTTCAGGGATATTTTGAACATACTGACCTGGTGAGCTTTCTGTGTTTTCTTGTTGGAATGTCACTTCTTGCGCCATCAGTGTTGTCGTTTGCGAGATACACATCGCAATGGCGATTAAGCTTGTGGCTAACTTTTTCATGTCTTGCCCCTTTCTTCTGTATTTGATTGATTAACGTCATTTAAAAACAATTCTATATGTAATTTATACACGAAGATTTTTTTCACGTACAATATTTTTTTGACTTTTTATCTTACAAATGAGCGCGCAAAAAAAGAGAAATGCCAATCGACACTTCTCTTCTTGTTGAATTCAATTTTTATTTAGCTTTGACATGGAGATCAAATTGAGGATGATCGAGCAACATTAAGCGGCAAACGACGGCACCCACTGCGTTTCCTAAAACGATCCAAGCTAAATTCCAGCTCCAAACCCAAGCTAAGCCCATATAGGCTAAGTCCGCAATGGAGTGTTCAAATCCGCAAAGGATAAAGACTGTGATGCATAAAAAGCATCCTGCTTTAAAGCCTTTAGACCAACCATAAACTGCTAAAAACATCAAGACACCGCAAAAACAGCCGTTAATGAATGCCATATACCAAGGCAAAGCCGCTTTTGCCTGGGCGATTGTTGTCGCCGCTTCAATAATCCCGGTATTCCAGCGCAGCATGGCACAAACTGCAAGTGCACCAATTGTGTTTCCGACTAGAATTTTCAAATAGGGCAGATCTTTTTGACCAAACCAACCGATTTTCCCGGTGAATAAATCGAGTTCAAACAGGCAGACAAAACACAACGCAAATCCAAATAAAATTGCGCCTAATGGCTTATCTGCTTTTACAAACAAATAAGAAGCCATCGCAATTAAACAGCCCGCGCTAATTGATTTTTTCATGTTCCGCCTTACTTATTCATTTCTGCTTCGATCATCGCATATGTTTTTGCAGGATCTTCAGCTTTTGTGATAGAACGGCCAACAACGATGTAGTCACTGCCTTGTTCACGTGCAAATGCAGGAGTAGCGACACGTTTTTGGTCATCTTTAGAATCAGATGCTAAACGGATTCCTGGAGTAACGCAAAGGAATTCTGGTCCGCATGCTTCTTTAATTGCTTTTACTTCGTGCACGGAGCAGACAACACCATCTAATCCTGCTTCTTTTGCTTTTGTCGCATAACGGACAACAGAATCGATAACTGTTCCTGGAATACCTTGTTCTTCATTCATCGCTTCTTGAGAAGTGGAAGTCAGCTGTGTGACTGCGATTAATAATGGAGTTTTATCGGATGTGCAGCCTTGTTTTAAGCCTTCTTTTCCAGCTTTCATCATTTCTACACCACCAGCAGCATGAACGTTTGTTAAATCAACGCCTAAACGAGCAAGGTTTTTCATTCCGCCTTTAACAGTGTTAGGAATATCATGAAGTTTTAAATCTAAGAAGACATCATGTCCTGCTTCTTTAATTTCACGGACAAGATCAAGACCTTCTGCATAAGTTAATTCCATCCCGATTTTTACAGTGATTGGGGAATCGAATTTTGCTAAAAAGTCCATAACTTCTTTACGGCTGGAAAAATCCAGGGCCACAATTGTTTTATTCATTGTCTTTTCCTCCATAGGTTTATTTCATATTTTGTTACAGCTTGTTTATATCACAAGCTGTAAGCGAATGTTTTAAAGCTCTTTTTTTGATGATCGTTTTATCTATTTTTGCGCAAAAAAACTGTTCTACTTTTTTAAATAGAACAGTTTTGGGAAGTCTTTATTTTCGTGGCAATGCTTTTCCAATTGCTTCTTGAACAGAATTCAAATTGTATTTTTCAAGCACGCTTGGTAGCTCTTCGATCATTTTTGGACAAGCCCAAGGATCGATAAAGTTAGCCGCACCAACTTGAACAGCACTTGCCCCTGCATATAAGAATTCTAAAATATCTTCCGCATTGCTGATGCCGCCGCAGCCGATAATTGGAATATGAACAGCTTGAGCAACTTGGTAAACCATGCGTAATGCGATTGGTTTAATTGCAGGTCCAGAAAGACCGCCAGTCACATTACCTAATAAAGGTTTTGCGCTGCGTAAATCCATACGCAAACCTTGTACCGTATTAATCATCACTAATCCATCAGCACCATTTTCTTGAGCAGCTAATGCCAACTCAACGATATTGGTCACGTTTGGAGATAATTTTACATAGACTGGTTTATCTGCTTTTTCTTTCACTAATGCGACTGTTTTTCCTAATGCTTCAGCATTTGTTCCGATCGCCATGCCGCCAACCGCAACGTTTGGACAAGAGACGTTTAATTCGAATGCTTTAATGACATCCACGCCCTGTAAACGCGTAACGACTTGCGCATAGTCTTCGATTGTGGATCCAGCAACGCTGACCATCACTTCTGTATCGAATTGTTCTAAGAAAGGCAATTCGTGTTCACGGAAGTAATCCACACCTTTATTTTCAAGACCGATCGCATTTAACATACCCGATTCTGCTTCGGCAATACGAGGCAATGGGTTGCCAAAACGAGCATTTGGAGTAACGGATTTTGTGACTAAACCACCAAGCAGACTTAAGTCATAGATGGACGCAAATTCACGGCTGTTTCCAAAACAGCCGGAAGCAGGAAGCACTGGATTTTTTAAATTCAATCCTGGAAGTTTAACGGATAAATCCATTACAATACCACCTTTCCCATCGCAAAGACTGGTCCGTCTTCGCAAACGCGAACTGCATCGCCTTCAACAGTTTTCATCACGCATCCTAAACAAACGCCAAATCCGCAACCCATACGGCTTTCTAAAGAAACATAGCCGTCTTGGTAGTTGTTTTGAATCGCGCGCAACATTGGCAATGGTCCGCAGCTGCAGACAAATGGGCAAGTGATGTTATTAGCTTTAACACCATCTAAAACTGTCCCTTGAACACCCATCGAACCATCCATTGTGCAAATGATTGGTGTGATGCCGATTTCTTCAAATTCTTTTTGATAGAACACTTCGTCTTTTGTATTAAAGCCTAATACAACATGAACTTTAGCGCCTAAATCTTGATACGCTTTTGCGGTCAACAACATTGGAGGAGTTCCGACTCCACCACCTAAAATTAATACTTCTTCTTTGGCTTCAACTGGATAGCCTGTACCCAATGGTCCAAGGACACTTAAATAGTGTCCTGGATGCATTGTTGAGAGTTTATCTGTTCCTTTGCCTAATACTTTATAGACAATCGTTAATACATTTCCTTCAACCCAAGAGACGGAAATTGGACGTCTTAAATAGAAGTTAGGCACAGTGATTTGCACGAATTGGCCTGGTTTAGCCAACGTAGCGATTTCTGTTTCTAATTCCATTTTGAATACATCTTGAGTCAGAGGTGTATTCGATAAAATTTTCGCTTTGGATTCGATCATAATTTATTTCCCCAGTTCATTCATAGAAATCATTGAGAATGAAATTGATTCAAGAACTTTCATCAGCGCATTTGCGGTATCTAAAGCTGTCATACAGAAAATGTTATTTTCAGAAGCGACACGGCGGATGATAAATCCATCATCTTCGTTTTTGCGAGATGTGCTCGACATTGTGTTGACAACATAGTTCACTTTTCCCGCACGGATAATGTCGACTACAGTTGGAACGTTGCTGTTTTCTTCGATTTTTGCGGCATCATGAACGAATAAGCCGTGTTCACGCAAGAATTTAGCTGTACCTGGTGTTGCATATAAGCCATATCCGATGTTTGCGGCACGATTTGCGAGTTCTAATGCTTCTTGTTTGTCGCGATCCGCAATTGTGAAGAGGATATTTCCGTGTGCAGGCACTTTGATTCCTGCAGCAACTAATGCTTTATATAACGCTTTTTCTAAGTTGATATCAGAACCTAATGCTTCCCCTGTGGATTTCATTTCAGGTCCTAAAACTGTATCTACGCTGCGCAGTTTCGCAAAAGAGAATACTGGCGCTTTAACAAAGACGCGGTCTTGATCTTCTGGACGATAACCTGGTGTTACACCTTGTTCTTCTAAAGAATGTCCTAATACAGCCATTGTTGCGATATGAGACATTGGCACGCCTGTGATCTTGGATAAGAATGGCACAGTACGAGAAGAACGTGGGTTAACTTCAAGAACGTAGACTTGATCGTTGGCATCGACGATGAACTGAATGTTGTAAAGACCGATAAAGCCGAATCCTTCACCGATTCTTGTCGCATAGTCGATAATTGTATTTTTAACTTCTTGAGAAATTGTTTGTGTTGGATATACGGAGATTGAGTCACCAGAGTGAACCCCAGCACGTTCGATATGTTCCATAACACCTGGAATATAAACGTGTTTGCCATCCGCGATCGCATCGATTTCCAATTCTTTTCCGACGATATATTTATCGACAAGAATTGGGGCATCGTGGCTGATTTCTTTTACGGCATTTGCCATGTAAATGCGCAATTCATCATCGTTATGAACGATCTGCATTGCACGACCACCTAATACGTAAGATGGACGAACGAGTACTGGATAGCCGATGCGTCCAGCGATATCTAATGCTTCTTCAACTGTTAATGCAGTTTCACCTTTTGGTTGTGGGATGTCTAATTTATGAAGCATTGCTTCAAATTCATGACGGTCTTCCGCTAAGTCGATGCTTTCAAGGCTAGTTCCTAAAATTTTGACACCGTGATCCGCTAAAGATGCTGCAAGGTTAATTGCTGTTTGGCCACCGAATTGAACGATAACGCCTTCTGGTTTTTCTAAGTCGATGACTTCCATTACATCTTCTGTTGTTAATGGTTCGAAATACAGTTTGTCAGAGATTGTGAAATCTGTAGAAACTGTTTCTGGGTTGTTGTTGACGATGATTGCTTCGTAACCTGCATGACGTAATGTTTCTACGCAGTGTACTGTCGCATAGTCGAATTCAACACCTTGACCGATACGGATTGGTCCGGAACCTAATACAACGATTTTGCGGTTGTTAGAAGGAACGCTTTCGTTTTCTTGTTCGTATGTGGAATAGAAGTAAGGTGTAGCACTCTGGAATTCCCCTGCACAAGTATCAACCATTTTATAAACTGGAATGATGTTGTTAGCATGACGGAGTTCATAAATTGCTTTGGCGCTTGTGTTCCAAGCTTTAGCAATCATGCTATCGGAGAAACCATTTTTCTTTAATGTGCGTAATGTTTCAGGATCCATTGGATGTTCTGCCATTTCTTTTTCCAAACGGAAGATGCGAGTTAAATGCATCAAGAAGAATGGATCGATTTTGCATGCCTTATGGATTTCTTCTACAGTTGTACCTTCACGCATTACTTTTGCGATCGCAAAGATTCTTAAGTCACTGTTTGTGCGAATCATTTCGAATAATTCTTCGCGGCTCTTGTCTTCTAAATCTTGCAAGAACAAGTGATCGACTTTCATTTCTAAAGAACGAACACCTTTTAAGAATGCTTCTTCAAATGTACGGCCAATAGACATGATTTCCCCAGTCGCTTTCATCTGTGTTCCTAAATGACGATCAGCATTTGGGAATTTGTCGAATGGGAAGCGTGGGAATTTTGCGACGACATAGTCAATTGTTGGTTCGAAGCAAGCATAGGATGTTTTTGTTACTGGGTTTAAGATTTCGTCTAATGTTAAACCAACTGCCAATTTTGCGGAGATACGCGCAATTGGATAACCAGTTGCTTTAGACGCTAATGCAGAAGAGCGGGAAACACGAGGGTTAACTTCGATAACGAAGTATTTAAAGCTCTTTGGATCTAACGCTAACTGCACGTTGCATCCACCGCAAATGCCTAAAGCACGAATGATTTTTAATGCTGCAGAACTTAACATGCTGTTTTCACGATCTGTTAAAGTCTGTACTGGAGCAACGACGATGGAGTCCCCTGTATGTACACCAACTGGGTCAACGTTTTCCATGCTACAAATGACGATGGAGTTGTCGTTGGAGTCACGCATTACTTCATATTCGATTTCTTTATATCCAGCGATAGATTGTTCGATTAAGCATTGATGAACTGGAGAAATTTTAAGTCCAGCATCGCAGACTTTGCGTAATTCTTCTTCATTATCCGCAAATCCACCGCCTGTACCACCAAGTGTATAAGCAGGACGAACGACTACTGGATAACCTAATTGTCTGCAGTATTCTACGGCTTGATCAACAGTGTGAACGATGTCACTCTGTGGAACTGGTTCATTAATTTCATTCATTAAAGAACGGAATAATTCACGGTCTTCTGCTTTTTGAATAGCGTGTAAGTCAGTCCCTAAAATTTCAACACCGTATTCTTCTAAGATGCCATCTTCAGCTAATTCAACAACTAAGTTCAATCCTGTTTGTCCACCTAAGGAACCTAAGATTGCATCTGGTCTTTCTTTATAAATAACGCGTTTTGCGAAATCTAAAGTGATTGGTTCGATATAAACTTGGTCAGCCACAACGGAGTCAGTCATGATTGTCGCTGGGTTGGAGTTAATCAAGATTACTTCATATCCTTCTTCACGTAAGGATTGGCAAGCCTGAGTTCCGGCATAGTCAAATTCAGCTGCCTGGCCAATTACGATTGGACCAGAACCGATGACAAGAATCTTTTTAATATCGTCTCTTCTAGGCATTTTTCTTGTTCTCCTTTTCTTCAGACATCACACGCACAAATTCAACAAATGATCCTGTGCCATCATTGGATGTTGGTTGGAATTGCAAGCCGAATACTGGGTGAGTTTTATGAGCAACACCTTCGCAAGAACCATCATTTAATGCTTTGTGTGTCATCACTAAGTCAGTATTAGCTAAAGAATCAACATCTACCGCATAACCATGGTTTTGGCTTGTAATTTCAACATGACCATCGCTTAAGTGCACAACTGGGTGGTTGCTTCCGCGATGTCCAAATTTCAATTTATATGTTTTTGCTCCACAAGCTAAAGAGATGAGCTGGTGACCTAAACAAATTCCAAACATTGGAACTTGGCCAATAAGCTGACGAACAGTTTCTACTGCTTCAGGAATATCTGTTGGATCTCCTGGACCATCTGTTAACACAACGCCATCTGGGCAGAAGCTCATAATTGTATTTACATCTGTGTTCCAAGGAACAACGACGATGTCTAAATTCAGTGCAGATAAATCACGGATAATGCTTAATTTGCTTCCGAAATCCATCACAACAACTTTTAATCCGCGGTTTGGCACGGAGTAAATGCGTGGTGCGCTGACTTGTTGTACTTGATCGTGCATTTCTGGTGTATTGCGAATTGTTTCCAATACTTCATCGATATTGGCATCCGCATTGCACATCATGCAGCGCATTACCCCTTTGTCGCGAATGCGGCGAGTGATCGCACGCGTATCTACATCATAAATACCAGCGATATTTTCCTGTTTGCAGAAATCATTCAAAGAAGAATTTGCACGCCAGTTGGAATAATCTTCGCAAAGGTCTTTAACCACCAAGCCAAACACGCTTGGTACAAGGTTTTCCCAGTCATCGCGGTTGATGCCATAGTTTCCAATTAATGGATATGTCATCATCACGATTTGTCCACAATAAGAACTGTCTGTCAAAATTTCCTGGTAGCCCGTCATTGCCGTGTTGAATACTAATTCACCGACTTTGAAGTTGTCTGATCCGAACGCTTTTCCGTTCCAGACGCTTCCATCTTCTAAAACAAGCAATCTGTCCATAAGTTTCTCCTCCCTTACGTTTTTGATTTTTTCTATAAAGTGATTTGATCGGTAAGTGTGATCACTTACTTTTATTTTGTATAGACCGGTTTTCCTTCAAACCAAGTTTGTTTGATGTCTACAACGCTCTTCCATCCGCCAAATGGAGTGTTTTTACCCATTGATTGGAATGTACTTGGATCAATTGTGACATCAGCATTTAAATCGGCAATGAAGAAATCTGGGCGATAACCAATTTCAAGTTTACCGCATTTTTCCAAGCCAAATCTTTTGGCTGGTTTTTCTGCCATCCAACCGATCAGTTGATTGAGTGACCAGCGCTTTTGATTCTCTACAAATTCAGTATAAAGCAAAGGGAACGCGGTTTCTAAAGCAACAATGCCAAATGGAGAAAGTTCCATCGGTCTTGTTTTTTCTTCCATCGTATGTGGCGCGTGGTCATTGGCGATAAAGTCCAGATCGCCCTTTTCTAACCCTTCGATCAAAGCCATTCGGTCTTCATGACTTCTTAGCGGCGGGTTCATTTTCCACATTGGCCCTTTAACATCTTTGTCTTCTAATAATAAATGGTGTGCTGTAACTTCCCCAGAACAATCTGCACCTTGCGCTTTTGCGGCATGCAAAGCTTGGACACTTTCTTTAGCGGAGATGTGATCGGCATGATATTTCAAGCCATTGGCAATCACCATGCGCAAATCGCGTTTTAACTGTTCGCTTTCACAAGCGCTTGGAATACCGATCCAGCCGTTTTGCGTTGCATATTCACTTTCGTGAACAGATGCTTTTTGTTTGCGGTATTTCATATCTTCAGTATGGCATGAAAACATGACATCCGCTTCTTTTGCTTTTTTCATGGCTTGTGCCATTACTTCTTGACTTTGGATGCCGACACCATCATCGCTGAACCAATGAATGCCTAATTCTTTTAAAGCGCGGTAGTTTGTAGGCACTTTTCCTTGTTCATCGTTAGTAATCGTTCCAAATGGATAGACGCGAACTTTCGCGTTTTGTTCAATATTTTTTAAGTAGCTTTCCATCGCTTCTACAGTAGAAGGAAAAGGTTTGACGTTTGGCATCGCAAAGATTGTCGTATATCCGCCAGCAGCTGCTGCCATTGTTCCTGTCGCGATCGTTTCTTTTGTTGTATAACCTGGATCACGTAAATGAACATGGGTATCAACTAACCCTGGAAGCACCGCAAAGCCTTGGCCATCTACGATTTGCCAATCTTCTTCTCGTTCAATCTGATCAGCAATGTTTAAAATTTCGTGTTCATCAAATAACATTTCGCCATCCATCAAATGGTTTTGATAGAAGATTTTCGCGTTCGTAATTAGTGTTTTCACTCATGTCCCTCACTGGCAAAAGGCGCTTGTCCTAATGCTTTTTTAATCATTGCTTTTCGCACTAACATCCCATTATGCATCTGTTTGAAGATGCGGCTCTTTTCGCTTTCGACTAAGTCCGTATCGATTTCTACACCGCGATTAACTGGTGCTGGATGCATGATGATCGCATGATCTTTCATGCGGTTATAACGTTCTTTTGTTAATCCGTATTTGCTTAAATATTCTTCATCGCTTAAAGACTGAAGTGTTGCGCCGCGTTCTCTTTGAATACGCAGCAACATGATGACATCGGCCCATTCAACTGATTCATCGAAATCGTGGAATGGATAACCTTCGCGTTCCCATTCTTTTGGTCCGGAAAAGCGAACATTGGCGTTGAAACGTTCGAGCGCTTCTTTATCGCTGGCTGCGACGCGTGAATGTGCAACGTCTCCGCAGATCAAAACATTAAGTCCATCGAAATGGCCAAACTCTTGATAAATTGTCATTAAATCAAGCAAGCATTGAGATGGGTGATTTCCTTTGCCGTCGCCCGCATTGATGATTGGAATGTTGATTCCTTTTAATTCATTGAAATATTCATCTTGTGGATGGCGGATGACTAACAATTGATACCCAACAGATTCGAATGTCTTGACCGTATCGTATAAAGTTTCACCTTTTGTTAAAGATGAAGATTCCGCTTGGAAATCGACTGTCTTTAATCCGAGTTGTTTTTCAGCACTCACAAAGGAATAGTGAGTGCGCGTGGAAGGCTCAAAAAAAAGATTGGCTGTAAGTACCTGAGCACTTTCAGGTAACTGCCAATCCGAATGAGAATAGGAAAAAGCCTTCGCATCATCAAGGATTTCAAGGATCTCTTCATTCGTCAGATCCTTCATGGTTAAAAGTGATTTTTTATTCATATCCAAAACCCCTTCTACTTATGCGCTGGCGCAATTTTTAGAATGCAAATCATAATTTGTCATGCCGTTTTGAGCGGCTGACATCTAAATCTTCCGTATTATATCACTTACTTTTTGAAACACAATAGCGATTTTAGCGTTTGAAAATCGATCGTTTTTTCAAACTCTTACATATCGAAAACTTTGCGCAAAATAGACTATTTATCGTTTCTTTTTAATCCTAAATCACATATTAAACAACACATTTTGTCTATCTTGCAGAATGATCATGAACAAGCGATGTAAAAGTGTCGTTGATCAAATGACTTACATTTGCGCGATTCGTTATGGATTGCACCTTTGACATGGTGTATATCCTTGCGCAATCAAGTCATCTCTAGTCTCATGCACATCTTTTCGGTTTCTTTGCGACATGTCATCTACAGAATCACAGCTTGGATCATGGAATTTATGCGATCTCGTATTTAAGACATAATCCTGAGCTTGTTGGTCAGATTGCGGATTGTTGGTTTGACTTGTTTCTGCCTGTCCTTGTTCCAGCCAGTTTTCACCGGTTCTATAGTTGATACAAATTCCTGGCTGCACGTTGTAACAAAATACGTTAAACGATAATCCTTGCCCATCATCTTCAACCGATTTTGCCTGCATCAATACGCCATTGGCCACTAAGTTATCTCCTTCAAATAAAGGAGTGACTTGATACATCACATGCTTATTCGTTTTGCGAATGAAGTCTAACGTTCTGCTTTCAAAAGGCTGCATCCCTTTGACATTCATATAGCGTGTTCCCGTCATTAAGTTTTTCGGATTTGCGTTTTGGCCCGACAAACTAAAGGCGATTAAATGGCAACGATTATAAAGCGCTTGGCCATCTTTGATGCATTCATAACGATTTTGAACCCAACCAGTTGGATGAATGCTTGAAATATCGCCGCGTTCTTCTTCTGGTAAAATTTCTTGTCCTAAACTTCCATACGCCATTGTGACGCGACCTAATTCATCTAATTCAAAATAGTGTTGAAACGCAGTCGTTGTTTTTTCGTTTTCTTCAAAATAAGGAACGTTGCCATTGATCTCGACATACGGCTGTCCACTATATTCGGGAATATCCGCAAGTGTGATCGGCAATTTAGCTGGGTTAGGTTGTTGATCTTCTTGGGATTGGATTGCACTTGTTGAACTTTGGGCACTTTGTTCTTCGCTTATACTATTGCTCGTTGTACTTTGTTCAACAATTTCTTGGCTATTAACAAGTGAGCTAGCAAGACTAGAAGAAGAATCTGCCCCACAGCCAATCATTGTGGTGATTAAGCAAAGAAAGAGAAATAGATTTGAGATTCGTTTCCAATTGTTTTTCATGCAAAAATCTCCTTTCAATAACTTTTGATTTCGCAAATGGATCTTCGCCATGATCCATTCACAAGTTCTTCATTTTTATGATAACAAGTAATCTTGCTAAAACGAACTTGGCGCCAAGATGGCAACTTTTATTGCGATCTAATCTTGGCGTGAATTTTATTTGATTCTTTCTTTACCTCATAGGTCACAATCGCTAGACTACTGTTGCGACGAAAAATGAATGAAAACTAAAGGAGACTCTTTATGGAATACAATTTCAAATCCCCTAAACTCATTGCTGTTGATATCGATGGCACTTTTTTACGTCCAGATCGCACTTACGATCGTCCTCGTTTCGAAAAAATTTTAAAACGCATGCATGCCAAAGGCGCAAAATTCGTTGTCGCAAGTGGCAACCAAATCGCGCTTCTTGAAAATTTGTTCCCTGGTCTTGAAGATCAAATTTCCTACGTTGCTGAAAATGGTGCCTTAATTCGCGATGAAAAAGAAGTCATCTTTGCCGGCAGCATGGATCCACATGCAGTAGAGCGCGTATTAGATGTTCAACGCGAACATCCAGAAATCCAGCTCGTTTTATGCGGCGTTAAATCCGCTTATTGCCAACGCGGATTAACTGATCCAAGATTTTTCGATTTTGTGAATCAATTTTATGGTCGTCTAGCTTGGGCGGATGATCTTAAACAACTCGATGATCAAGTTCTCAAATTTGCTTTGCTCGTTCCTGAAGAAGACGCAAATCAATATGTTGAATTATTTAAACGTGAACTTGGCGGTCTGATTGAAGCAACTGATACTGGCTTTGGTTATATCGATTTAATCGTTCCCGGATGCCACAAAGCTTCCGGCTTACAAAAATTAGCTGATCGCTGGGGAATTGATCCTGCTGATTGTGCTGCTTTTGGCGATGGCGGCAATGATATTGAAATGTTGAACTTTTGTGGATTAAGTTTTGCGATGGCTAATGCGAAAGATGCCGTTAAAGAAGCTGCTCAATACGTTTGTAAATCAGATGCTGAAGATGGTGTATTAGAAGTATTAGATCAACTTTATCCTGAAGAATAATTAAAAAAATCATCTTAAAACAAATCCTATGAGATCTTTTTTGCCCATTTTGCAAAGAGGATCTCTTTTCTTTTCTGATCCACAATTTTCGATCTTTTTTCAGATTTTCTATGCTTAAAGATGCGCTTTGGAATTTCTTAATGTTTTCGAAATTACCTTTAGAAAAGTTTAAGCAAATTCAGTCAAATTCCCATAAACTGTTGACGATTTATTCATATTCTTCTTTTACAATAGAAGCATAAAGTAAGAGGTTATTCTATGAACCAAAATGTTGTATTTTTCTTGAAATTTAAAAAAGATCTCCAATTCTATTATTCTTCACTTTCTGTTTTAGACGCCCTAAACGCAATGAAAAAACACGGTTTTACAGCAGTTCCTGTCATTGACCAAAGCGGCTGTTATATGGGAAGTGTGACTGAAGGGGATTTCTTGTGGTTTATTTTACAAAACGGGAATGATCCCGCTTTATTGGAAAAGACACAAGTGAAACAATTAATCCGCGAAGGCTTCATGCCTGCAGTAAATATCGATGTTACATTAAATGAATTGTTGGAAACATCGTTCCATCAAAACTACGTTCCTGTTGTCGATGATCGTAATAAATTTATCGGCATCGTGACTCGTCAATCTTTACTGCGTCATTTCGGACAATCCAGTACCAAACTTGTGACAACTTCTGCCCAACCGATCGAAGCGATGCAAAGACAAATGATGATTGGCTAATCATCAAATCATTCACCAAGAGAATTTTTTACTCGCGACTTGCTAGTTGCGAGTTTTTTTATGCTTGGTATGATGAACAAAACGAATTCAAACAAACACTGAACATGAAAGGTTTACATATGTATTTATTTATCTTTTATTGTTTTATCGCTTTATTGATCGCTGTTGATCTTTATGTTTGGCGCATATGGAAATATGCCCGAAAGAAAACAAAAGCGATCGCCCTCTATCTTGCGCAATTACTGCAATGGATTGTTGCACTTGCTTTAACTAGTGCACTTCCTTCTTCTTGGTTTTCTTGGATCACGCTTGCGAATCCCGAGCTTTGGCAAACGCTCATTCTTTTTGTGGGATTAGAGATTTTGCGCTTGTGTATTTTGCCATTCTTTAAACAAGCACCAAGCGAAGAAACACTCGCAAAATTTGCAGCACTGACGAAAATCTTCTTTTTTTGGATGAAAGATTCTGTTGAACAAGCTCCTGAAGAATTAGAACTTTTATCCGAAGCGATGAATGAAAATGAAGAACAATTAGAAGTGATCGAAAATGCGCTCGATCTTGGAGAAACTACACTTGGCGAAATTTGTACCCACCGCTCAGAGATGGTTGTCCTTTCAATGAAAGATGACCCTTCGAAATGGAAAAAGACGATTCTTGCCAATCGCCATACGTTCTATCCTGTGACTAACGAAAGTGATGATGATGTCATCGGCATTCTCGATACTCGCAATTACTTTCGTATGCCCGGATTTGGCCAAAAACAAATTCTGGATCAATGTGTCGACAAACCTTTATTCGCAGCGGAAAACAATACAGCTGATGAACTGCTGCGCGTGATGAAAAGCCGCAAAATATATATCGCAATCGTTTTAGATGAATATGGCGGCGTTGTCGGTTTAGTCACTTTGCATGACATTATTGAAGAGTTATTAGGCGAATTATCCGAGGAAGAAGAAAAACGCCAAGCGGATATCGTCAAATTACCGCGCGGATTATGGCGCATCAGCGGTGAAGCGAATTTGAAAGATGTCTCCAAAGCATTAGATATGAATTTAGAATTAGATGACTTTGAAACATTCTCCGGCTACGTTATCGGCACAATGGGGTATATTCCAGAAGATGGAACGCAATTAGAAGTTCAAATCGATCAATTAATGATCCAAATTAAACGCATTGCCGGTCATCGCATACGCCAAGCTCTCGTTCATAAAATCGATGAACCAGCGCCTTCTTTTAACGAAACAATTTAATTAAATATGAGACTCCCTTCGGATTTTGAAGCACGACGAAAAGAGTCTCCTTTCG
>JAUMZN010000116.1 GCA_030528085.1 Erysipelotrichaceae bacterium
TCATTTTTCGAGTTTTCATACACTTTTTTTCCGAGAAGTTGAGATCACTCATACAGATATGAGCCAATGTCTAGCCGTTCAAACAAATGAAATCGTCATTAGCGCATTTGAACAACTGCCAGAAGACATCGCCAAACAACAAGTTTCAACAACTTCAGAAAAAGATCAGCTCGTTTTTCCTACTGTGTTAAATGCATTTGATCTGAATCAAAACAAAATCGTGATTGAAGGAATTTCCTGGAAAGAAGAAAAGCTCGATCATAAGGCAAATGATCAAGAACAATATCTCTTTACAGCACAGCTTCCTGAACACTATGCACTCTTTGAAGGTGTAATGTTGCCAACGATTATGGCAACAATTCAAAACGCAAAAGGAACACCAATTCTTTTTGAAAATGGCATTCACTACATCGTTGACCCTGAATACCCAGACCATAAAATCGTTCTATTTTGCATGAATAACGAGCTACATTGGCCTCACCATACAGACACGATGAAAGACACCCAAGTACCAAGCTATACGGAAGGATATTTAACGCCAAGCGATTTCAATTCGCCGGCAGATTATGATGCATGCATGCATCGTTTATCCAAACTTCTTTATGGCGGATACCCGTATAATGGCGAAAGACTGTATCAAATTGTCGAAAATTCCTCTGCTTATACTCCAACTATAGAAGATTTTAACGAGATGCTTGTCGTTCCAGCTTCTCTAACAACGGCGTTTCCTTATCTCGCACACCATCGATTTAGCTATGCAGATTGGCAAAATCAAGATCAAGAACATTTAGGATACATGCAACAATTTGCCCAAGACGTTGCCAAACTCCTTCGCAATCAGGGAACAACCGCGAATGGATTAAGTTATTCTACAATTTCTTCTATGCCATTTTATAAAGCGGTATTCTCCATTCTAAACAGTAATGACCAAACACCTCTTGTCGCATTTAAGTTCTTTTATGGTGCAGACTACTTCGTTACAGAACAAGAAGCATATAACGCAACTCAAGAAGCCGTTTGGCATTTACTCTACTCTTATGGCATACCAAACAATAATCTTGCGACAATGAGTTTGCCTCTTTCAAATGTCCTTTATGAATATTCTGAAAAAAGCGGATTGCTAGATTATCAACCCTCACTTAAAGATATTCATTTAACTGGCGATTTGAGTTTTACATACAATCCGAAAGACGGTATGTGGCATTCTCATCCATTGCGAATTCAAGAACCAAGTGAATACCATGGCTTATATCGCTTGCAGCTGCCTGCAGGGATGAGTGCTCTATGTGATCATCTCAATTATGTTTATGGCGATGAAGAATATGAACTCGTCAGTGACCATGCCCCAACAAAAGATGAAACATTTGGCATCAAAGCTGAACTCGTGTGGTTAGAAGAATTCAAACAATATTCGCCATCCCCAGATATTGAATTTGAAGGCAAAAAATTCCAGCATATGATCGGCGCCGTGATTCATAACGAAACACTCGCCGCAAATATCCCAGTGTCTTCTAGAAATACTGGCGGTTTATCGATTACACAAAACTTAATTGGCGAAAGTGATCCAAATCATGAATTTCAATTCGAACTAAAACTGCCTTATCACCAAACATTGAATGGTTTATATGGTGACTTGGAATTCCATAACGGCATCGCTTATTTCACTTTAAAACCAGGAAAAACTAAACAAGCGCTCCATTTACCAAGTGATGCGGAATATGTCATTACCGAACTCAATACGCAAGGTTATCATGTCGGAAGTACAAGTTCTCATGATGAAATTTTGGTAGATGGAATTCAAAACGTCATCTTTACAACGACAAAACTTCCTGATTTAAGTGTTGCAGAAATCGTCAGCGGAACGGCTTGCGACAAGACAAAACAATTCGATTTGATCATCGAGTTATATGATCAAGATGGAGCCCCGATTAATGGTGAATTTGCGTATGTCGGTTCTGTATGTGCAGGACATGAACATGAAGCGACAGCACCAACAAATGGAACATTGCAATTTGTGGAGGGCAAAGCACAAATCCAGCTTTCTCATGGTCAACAAATTACAATCACGGATTTGCCTTATAAAAGTCGCTATACCGTGACGGAAATCAATCAAAACGATTATGAGACGATTTACAACAATGGCCAAAAACCAGATCACGATCTATTGAACGAAGATAAGATTGTCTTGATCGAAAACCATAAAGATACAACACCAACACTGCCAATCGATCCTGAGCAACCTACCGATCCAGACAAGCCAACAGACCCAGACAAACCAACTAAGCCTGAAAAGCCAACTGATCCGCAGAAGCCAACAGATCCAGGAAAACC
>JAUMZN010000026.1 GCA_030528085.1 Erysipelotrichaceae bacterium
TGCGACTGGTCTTTCACCAGCAAGGAGTGTGCCATGCCCGGCACACCGCAAAAAAACTGCCTCGTCATCATGAGGCAGTTTTCTGTGTTCATGCTTATCACTATATATATTGAAGAGCCATACACCTAACTTTAAAGGTTGAAGGAGGACTTATTTGGGTTGTTAGACGGACGTGCACGGCTCAATCAATTGTTATGAATTATGCAGCTAAAACTTCGTTTAAATATGCTGCGATTTCTTCGTCTTGGCAGTCTCTGAAGAAATTTTCTTTGAATTCTGGGTAATCAATTGTGGATTTTAAGAAGTCTTGGTCGATTTCTTTTAAGATTTTGATTAATGGTTGGTGAGTAACTGTTTTAACCTGGTCTAAGATTTTTTTGTTTCTTTGTTCAGGGATTACTCGTTCTTTTGGATATCCACCGCCGAATGGTTCGGAGAATAATTTTTCGAATGTGTAATCTAAGTTGATTTCAGCACCCCAGCCAAAACCTTGTGCAAAAGGCATAGCAATGCAGTTTCCATCGTTTACTTGACCGAATAAGAATGCATCATTTGGGTTAGTAATGTGTCCGCAAAGAACGTTAGGGAAGGAGTTGCAAGCTAACATTGCACCTTGTCCTGTTCCGCATCCAGTAACAACGAAGTCAACTGCTTTTGTTGTTAATAAGATGGAAGCGAGTAAACCGTTTTGAACATATGTTAATTGATGTTCATCTTCAGCACTGTACATACCGTAGTTGACAACAGTGTGACCTGCTTTTTCAGCTTCTTTATTTAAAGAATTGAAAATTACGCTGTTTTTTGCAGCTTGTGAGTTTTCGTTAATTAATGCAATTTTCATTTTAATCCCCTCTATTGTTATTACTATTTAACTTATTGTGGTTGTTTACCGATGTAAGCTAAGATACCGCCATCTACATAAAGAACGTGACCGTTTACGAAGTCGCTGGCATCACTTGCTAAGAATACAGCTGGACCCATTAAGTCAGAAGCTTCACCCCAACGAGCTGCTGGTGTTTTAGCGATAATGAATTGGTCGAATGGATGACGGGAACCGTCAGCTTGTCTTTCACGTAATGGTGCAGTCTGTGGAGTTGCGATGTATCCTGGGCCAATACCGTTACATTGGATATTGTATTCACCGTATTCGCTGGCAATGTTTTTAGTTAACATTTTTAAGCCACCTTTTGCAGCTGCATATGCACTTACTGTTTCACGTCCAAGTTCACTCATCATGGAACAAATGTTGATGATTTTACCGTGACCTTTTTTGATCATTCCAGGAATAACTGCTTTAGAAACGATGAATGGACCATTTAAGTCGATATCGATGACTTGTCTGAAGTCTTTTGCGCTCATTTCTAACATTGGGATACGTTTGATGATTCCAGCGTTGTTAACCAAAATATCAACTGTTCCAACTTCTTCTTCGATTTTTTTCACAGTTGCTTGAACTGCATCTTCATCTGTTACGTCGCAAACATAACCGTGTGCTTCGATTCCAGCTTCTTTATAAGCTTCAAGACCACGATTAACTAAATCTTGGTTAATATCGTTGAATACGATTTTTGCGCCTGCGCTTGCGAATGCGGAAGCAATCGCAAAACCGATTCCGTAAGATGCGCCTGTTACGAAAGCAACTTTTCCAGTTAATTGGAATTTATTCATATCAAACATGTTTCGATTCTCCTTTTTTTATCTTTGAACACGGCCGCTGGCATCACCATTAGCCAATGCTTCTACTTCTTCTGTACTTACTAAGTTGAAATCACCATTGATTGTGTGTTTTAAAGCACTTGCAGCAACCGCAAATTCTAATGCTTCACCCATAGTGTCTTTTGTTAATAAGCCATGAATTAATCCACCAGAGAAACTATCTCCGCCGCCAACACGGTCGATAATTGGATTGCATTCATAACGTTTAGATTCATAGAATTCTTTTCCGTCATAAATCAAAGCTTTCCAACCGTTGTATGTTGCGCTGTAGGATTCTCTTAATGTGGAACATACAATTTCAAATCCGAATTCTTCTTTCATCTGTTTGAAGATTTCGTAATATCCAGATGCGTTTGTTTCACCTTGTTCAACGTTCGCTTTTGGTTCGAAGCCAAGGCAAAGTTTTGCATCTTCTTCGTTGCCAATGCAGACATCAACGTACTGCATTAACTGTTTCATCACTGCTTGAGCCTGTGCTGGAGTCCAAAGTTTTTTACGATAGTTCAAATCGCAGGACACTTTTACACCGTGTCTTTTTGCAGCTTTACAAGCTTCTTCTGTCAATTTTGCAGATTCAGCGCTTAATGCTGGTGTGATTCCAGAGAAGTGGAACCAGTCAGCACCTTCCATGATTGCATCGAAATCGAATTCGTCTGCAGTTGCTTTTGCGATGGCGCTGTCAGCACGGTCATAAATGACTTTAGATGGACGCATCGAAGCGCCAGTTTCTAAGAAATAGATTCCAACGCGATCTCCGCCGCGCAAAATGTAGTCTGTGTGGACACCATATTGGCGTAAGGCGTTAACTGCGCATTGACCGATTTCATGAGTTGGCAATTTGCTGACAAAATAAGCATCATGTCCATAATTTGCCAAGGAAACGGCTACGTTTGCTTCTCCACCGCCGTATACAACATCAAGACTGTTGCTTTGAACAAATCTTGTATTTCCTGGTGTGGAAAGGCGCAGCATAATTTCGCCAAGAGTAATAATTTTCATCTTAGACCTCCATCTTTACGTCTGGATTGATCAAATGAATGCCAAATCCAGCAACTTCTTTATCGAGGTAAACGAAGTTGATGAGATGAGTTTTTTTGTTGCGAGTGATTGTTTCTTCGATACCATGAACACCAACTTTTTCTAAGTGATAAAGAGCGCGTTCAGGATATGGAGTGTAAATCCCGATATGGCCATGTTTTCCACGACCTGGCTGATTTAAAAGTTCAAAGCCAACACCCGCAAAGTGAGATTTTGGTTTTGGATAATAAGTGAAGTTAAATAACTTGCATAATGTATCTGCAGTTTCTTTAGCTTCTTCACCAGAATCGTGGTTGATTCCAATGTGGATCAATTTGTAATCCAATAAAGTTTTCACTGCTTTTTTGCAGAGGGCTTCAATTCCTTGCCAATCTTTTGCCGCAACGAGGTTTTCTGGCAGCATGAAGCTTCCGCCAATGGCAAGAACAGAAGGTAAGGACAGATAGTCATGCATGTTGTTTAAGCCAATTCCACCTGTAGGCAAGAATTTAACGTGTTGGTAAGGAGCGCTGAGATCTTTGATCTTTTTCGCACCGCCGCTGCTTTCTGCTGGGAAGAACTTCACTGTAGTTAATCCGTAGCTCAGTGCTGTTTCTAATTCACTCGCACTGGAAATTCCAGGTAAAACTGGAACGTCGTGTTCTACACACCATTTCACAACTTCATGATTGAAACCTGGAGTAACAATATAAGATGCACCAGCATCTACAGCACGTTTAGCCTGATCGACGGATAACACAGTACCCGCACCGAGTAACATGTCTGGAAGTTGTTTATGAATTTCAGAAATTGCATATTCTGCATGTTCACTTCTGAATGTGATTTCTGCAGTATCGATGCCACCTTGATATAAAGCGTTTGCTAAAGGAAGAGCATCTTCTGCGTTAGTGATCTTGACAACTGGAACAATTCCAATTTTCGAGATTCGTTCAATACAATTGCTCATAGAAACCTGCTTTCTATGCGTATATAGATGATGGAGCGCGTGTTTGTGTAGAGATGCGCTTGGCTTTGCGCCCAATCATCTAAATACGCGGGTGTCTGGTGAAAACAGCTTGCTCTACAAGTCTTGGTAAACCAGTTCACTAACGACTTTAGACAAGTAAACCGGTTTTGTCAATTCGAACTTAAAGATTTATGAAATATTTTTCGTTCACATAAATCAGCCATAATTTTCTCAATTTTTTCATAAATACCGGTTGACACCCCTAATTTGACCGAGTAACATGGGAATCGTCTGGTGAACCGGTTTACTCTATACCGCTTTTTTGGAGGTTCCGAATGATTCGAAAAGTTAAAGTTGAAGAGATACAGAAAAAAGATGAGTTCCTCGCTACTCCGGAACTCACAAAAGAAGAATTAACGAAAGCATTTGAAGAATGTTTGAAACAGATCGACCTGAATATGGACTACTTCAAAGATAAGTTCCCTTATTCAGCGACCAAACAAAACAAATATCCAATCATCGAAAACATTGAATGGACAGATGGATTCTGGACAGGAATGTTATGGCTGGCATATGAATACACAAAAGATGAAAAATACAGAGAGCTTGCCGAAAAGAACGTGGACAGCTTCTTACACCGCGTAGAAAATCGCATTGAGTTAGATCACCACGATCTTGGCTTCCTTTATTCTTTATCTTGTGTAAGCGCTTATAAGATCACTGGCAGCGAAAAAGCAAAACGCGCTGCACTTCTGGCAGCGGATAAGCTGATGGAACGTTGGCAGGAAAAAGGCGAATTCTTACAAGCCTGGGGACCTAAAGATAGCCCAGAACATTATCGATTCATTATCGATTGCATGTTAAATATCCCCCTTCTTTATTGGGCTAGTCAGATGACCAACGATCCAAAATACGAAACAGTGGCTAAAAAGCACTTCGAAACGAGCTGCAAATATGTCATTCGTGATGATGCGAGTGCTTTCCATACCTTCTATATGGATCCTTTAACAGGCGAACCTAGCCATGGTGCTACTCGTCAGGGATATAACGACGACAGCTCCTGGGCTCGCGGGCAAGCTTGGGGAATTTATGGAATCCCACTGAATATTCGCTATACAGGGCAAACTGAATATGTCGATTTATACAAAGGAATGACAAACTATTTCTTAAATCGATTACCTAAAGATAACGTTTGCTACTGGGATTTGATTTTCAATGATGGTTCTGGACAATCCAAAGATTCTAGCGCTGCAGCTGCTGCTGTATGCGGTATGTTAGAAGCTGATCCATTCTTAGCTGATAACGATCCAGATAAAGAAATTTATCGCAAAGCTAGCGCAAACATCCTCCGTTCTTTAATGAACAATTACACAAGTACAGAACACGAACCTGGAAATCCAATTTTATATCATGGTGTTTATTCTTGGCACAGCGGAAAAGGTGTAGATGAAGGAAACATCTGGGGCGATTATTACTACATGGAAGCAATTTATCGTCAATTAAAACAATGGAATTCTTACTGGTAGAGAAAGAAAAAAGGAGTTGAAAAATATGAGCACACCAAACATCGTCATGACACGTATTGATGAACGCTTAGTTCATGGCCAAGGCCAATTATGGGTTAAATCTTTAGGTGTCAACACTGTCATCGTTGCAAACGATGAAGCAAGTAAAGATGCAATGGCACAGACATTAATGAAAACAGTTATTCCAAAGACTGTAGCTATGCGTTTTTACCCTGTTCAAAAAGTCATTGATATTATTGGCAAAGCAAACCCTGCACAAACAATTTTCATCATCATTAAAGACTGCAAAGACGCTCTTCGTTTAGTAGAAGGCGGCGTACCAATCAAAAAAATCAACATCGGAAACATTCACAACTGTGAAGGTAAAGAAAAAGTAACACGCTCCATCTTCCTTGGTGAAGAAGATAAAGATGCTTTACGTAAAATGGTTAATGAATACAATGTTGAATTCAATACTCAAACTACTCCAAGCGGCGGCGACGGAAGCGTTTTAGTAGACATCAGAGAATATATTTAAGAGTAAAACAGAGGAAATATCATGCAAGAAATCACATTCATCCAGGCTGTGTTAATCGGTCTGTGGACTGCGTTTTGTTACTCCGGTATGTTATGGGGTATCTTCACAAACCGCGCAATCGTTTTAAGTTTCGGTGTCGGCCTCGTATTAGGCGACTTAGGTACTGCATTACAATGCGGTGCTATTGCTGAATTAGCATTCATGGGCTTCGGTGTTGGTGCCGGAGGAACTGTACCACCTAACCCAATTGGTCCTGGTATCATCGGTACATTAATGGCAATCACAATGCCTGAAGTAACTCCAGAAAGTGCTTTATCTTTATCCATCCCATTTGCTGTTGCAATTCAGTTCTTACAAACAGCAATCTACACAGTACGCGCTGGTGCTCCAGAAAGTGCTGCTAACGCATTAGCAAAACAAAACTTCTCTAAATTCAGATTGCATGCAAACTTAACAGTTGTATTATTCGCAATCGTTGGTTTCGCCCTTGGTTTCTTAGGTGCATTCAGTATGGAAACTTTAAACATGCTGGTAACTTTGATTCCAGATTGGCTGTTAAAAGGCTTAACAGTTGCTGGTGGTATGCTCCCTGCAATTGGTTTCGCTATGATCATGAGCGTTATGCTTAAAAAAGAATTTATTCCATTCGCATTACTTGGCTACATCTTGGCTGCATTCTTCGGCTTACCTGTAATCGGTATCGCATTAGTTGGTGCAGTATTCGCGCTTAAACATTATTTCGACACAGAAAATGCTCCTTTAGCAACAGCTCAAGCGGCAGTACAGGAGGAAGAACAAGATGACTGGATCTAATAAATTAACTAAAAAGGATTATACAAAAACAACTCTCCGTGCATATTTTCTGCAAAACGGATTTAACTACAGTAACTACCAAGGTTTAGGCTATGCATTAGTTATGTATCCAGCCCTCAAAAAACTTTACGGTGACAACCCAGAACGTTTAGCAAAAGAATTAAACGACAACTGCGAATTCTACAACACAAACCCTAACTTCTTACCTTTCATTACATCCATCCACTTAGCTATGGCTGAAAACGGAATGGAATACGAAGAAATTCGTGGTATTAAAATGGCTTTAATGGGCCCACTTGCTGGTATCGGTGACTCCTTATCCCAGTTCTGTATCGCTCCATTATTCTCCACAATCTTCGCTTCTTTAGCGATGGATGGCATTGCCGTTGCACCACTGCTGTTCTTGTTATTTGAAAACATCACTCTGTTGACAATCAAATTAATCACAGGTGCTTATGGTCGTAAACTTGGTACAAGCATGATCGATAAGCTCTCTGAAAAAATGGGCGTTATCTCCGATGCTGCAAGCATGATCGGTGTTACAGTTATCGCTGGTCTTGCTGCTACATTCGTTAAAATGAAAGTCGCAATCACTTTCGCAGCTGGTGAAGCAGTAGAAGGTGTAACTCAATCTACAGTAAACTTACAGGCTATGTTAGATAAAGTTGCTCCTGCTTTGTTACCTGTTTTATATACAATTTTGATGTACTACCTGATTAAGAAAAAAGGTATGACAACATACAAATTAGTATTAATCACTGTAGTTTTAGGTATTGCTTTAAGTTTCTTTGGTATCTTAGCTTAACCTAAATTTGATTCAACGATTTTAAATCAATGATTTTAAAGAGGAATATGAGACTGAAGATATCAGAAATCATATTCCTCTTTTTATTCCTGATTCAATTGGAGAACACCATGACTGAATATACAAAAACGAACTTACTCAAACTCGCAAACGATAAACAATACGAAAAAATGGGCGCTCATCTTACCTTAGAAGATCAGCAGCTGATTTTATCGAAAGCAAAACAATTAAAAGAAAACATTTTTACTTTCGACAAACCTTGGGATATGGAGCGCTGTACGACTCCATATCAACTCGAAACACTCGACTTCAACACCCAGAAAAACGATGATGAAGAATGGTGCTTCATGCTTAACCGCATGGATTATCTAAACTACCTCATCCTTGCTGATGTCCTTGAAAATGACCATACTTACGCAAATCATGCCAAACATTTCATCATGGAATGGATAGCGCAACATCCTGTGATCAAATATGAACCAAGTACAAGAACATTAGATACCGGCATCCGGTTGATGAATATCTTTGAATGTTTGCCTTATTTATATTCCCAAAAAATTATCGACGACGATCAACTCGAAACGATCGTAGAGAATATGCAAGCCCAGCTGCACTATTTAAAACATCAATTCCTCAATCGTTACATCACCAGCAACTGGGGCAGCATTCAAACTTGCGCGATCGTGTCCATTCTTCCTTACTTTGATGAAGACTATGAACAAAATCCGCTCTTTGTTTGGGCTTATCAAGAAATGATCAGACAATTCAACGTCCAAGTTTATGATGACGGCATGCATTGGGAACAATCCACGATGTATCATATCGAAGTTTTAAACTACGGCATGAAAGCTCTCCATTACTTATCCCCATGCAAAAAAGATTTAGATGAAAGCTTTAAACACAACGTTTTTGCGCTCGCAAAAGCTGTATTCCTGCAAGCTACACCTTCTTTTGAAATCGAAACATTTGGCGATACTGACCGTTGCAACATTCAAGATGTCATGACGCGCGCAGCTGCTTTATTTAAAAATAAAGAATTCAAATGGATGGGATTTGACACTTTTGATCTTGAAAGTTTATACACTCTCGGTGTTAGTCAACTTGAACAATATTTAGAATTAGAAGCTTGCCAGCCAACTGAACTCTGTTTTGATGGCGATTCGAGCGGCATGTATTGCGTCCGCAACAATTGGACAAACGATGCCAACTTTACGATGTTTACCAACGGTTCACTTGGAAGCGGGCATGGGCATAGTGATAACCTCCATTTCTCGATCTATCACCATGGCAAGCCGATGTTAATCGACTGCGGTCGCTTAACGTATCGTGAAGACCATCCAATGCGTGTTTTCTTGAAATCAATGAAAGCACACAACAGCGTGATCGTCGATGATCACGAATACTGCATGCCATCCGATAGCTGGGGCTATTCGAACTTTGGCACGCCATTAAAAAGTTATGTCAACCACAAAGACGGCATTCATTACTATGAAGGAACGATTTTAGGCAACAATCCATTATCCGCATGGACAAGAAAAATGATCGTCATCGATCAAGGCATCTGGGTTATCGTCGATTCAATGCATCAAGATGGATCACACGCACTGACCTCTCGATTCCATCTCGATCCAAGTGTGAATTATCAAGATGGACAAGTTGGAACACTGAAGTTCTATGCGCAAGATTCAATGCATATTGAACATGGCGTATGTTCTCTTCGCTACAACGAACCATTGGATCACGAAATCATCTGTGTCGAAAAATCCTTTACTGATCGCACAAATCTGTTCTATTCATTCTATGATGAACACTTTAAAATCGAACCTGTTCAAGTGTTCCAAGACCAAACTGAAGCCGATGAAAACATCGCCTTTGCGAAAAAATTTGTGCTTTCAGAATCTGAAAGCTACACCGTTGTGATCTTCAACCAAGAAGTTTACAAAGGCAAAAAAGTCCTCTTCGCCCAAGGTGTTCCATTCCATGCCAAAGCCGTTGTCATTCATGAACAAAACGGCAAAAAAGAACTCATACGTCTAAGAACATAAACATAAGTTTATGTTATAATCGTTCGATAAGGAGATTTTTATGAGTAACCAGAAAATTACGATTCGCGAAATAGCAGAAAGAGCAAACACCTCCAAAACAACAGTCTCATTTTATTTAAACGGAAAAACAGACAAAATGTCTGAAGAAACAAAAGCAAGAATTGCTAAAGTTATTGAAGAAACTCATTACCGTCCAAGCGTTGCCGCACGCTTGCTCAACGCCAAACAAACTAAACTCATCGGTGTCATTATTGGGGATATCACCAATGCCTTTGCCAACCAAATCGTCAAAGGGATTGAAGACATTGCTCGCGAAAAACGTTATCAATTGATCGTCGGAAATAGTAACTACGATCTTGAAAACGAAAAAGCTTATGTGAATCGTATGTTGGAAATGGGGGTTGATGGATTTATCGTCCAACCATCCAGCCAATTTCATGAATTACTCGCAAAAATCAAAGCTGAACAAAAATCGATCGTATTTATCGACTCCCAAGTTTCAATGGATCGGGAAAAATGGGTCAAAACAAATAACTATGAAGCCGTTCTCGATACGGTCAATCAATTAATCAATGAAGATTATGATGAATACATCATGATCACCGCCGATCCAAGTATTTTAAGTACTCGTCTAGAACGAACAATCGGTTTTGAACACGCCCTAGAAGTTCGCGGAAAAAAAGGAGAGACACTCGTCGTTGATGGCGATATCACAAGCGATGAAATTTTGACTTTGCTCAACAGCAAGCTCAAATTTGGCAGCCGCACGTTAATCTTTGTTGCGAACTGCTTCTTATTGCCACGCGTCTATATCGCACTCAAAAACTACCATAACTTAATGCCTCAAACATTAGGTCTAATTGGCTTTGACAACACGGAATGGAGCGATTTCTCCTCACCAACTGTAACTACGATCGTTCAACCTGCCTACGACGAAGGAAATCGAGCTGCTTGCTTATTAATCGATACTATTGAAGGATTAAATCAGGAGCTCCCGAATCAAGTTTTAAAATGTAGCGTTCAATGGCGTGAATCTACATTACATACTCAACAATAAACAACTCACTAACGATCATTCTGATCGTCGTGTACAAAGAGGTTTACTATGAAAAATGCATTTTTGATTATCGGTATACTGATCGTCATTCAAATCGTATTGACCATCTTCTATCAAGTTTTGCGCAACACGAAAGAAAATCAATTGATTAAAGCAATTCAAAACAATAACTTTGATGAATTAGATCGCTTGCTGAGTGCAAAATCAACTAAGTTTCTTATTGGTGAATACAACCGTGAATACCTTCGGTTAAATGCCCTGATGATGCAAGGAAATAAAAAACAAATCGATGCTGCTTTTGACAAATTAATTCCAATGGCCAGAAACAAAAAATCGAAATTCGATATTTTGTCTAAAGCTTTTGAATATTACGTCTTTGAAGAAGATAAAAAGCATTGTGACAAACTGTTAAAAGAAATTGAAAAGCTCGAAGACCAAACTTTCCTAGACACTTGCAAAATGAAATACGATGTCCTCGTTTTGAAAAAGACGAACCACATCGCTGAACTTGAAAAAGACTTCGATACATTGCCAATTATGCAAAAATTCACCAACAGCTTTTTGTTAAGTGAACAATATAAAAACGCTGGAAATCCTACCAAAGCTAAATATTACGAAAATCTGACCAAATCCTTGGTCGAAGGCAAAAAGTAAAACAAATAAACCAAGCCCACAAATTTCAAAATCCAAAATTTGTGGGCTTTCTTTTGGGTTTTGTTTCTTACGATCAAGCCAAATTGATTTTTTTCAGATTCGCCACAGTTTTTGATCGTTCTAGCAAGCAAGCGCAATAGATTTGATATAATTCATTCGACTCAATCCTGGAGGTTCTTATGGCAAAATATGTAGAAATCGCTCGTGAATTGTCCGATCGCATCATCAATTCCACTTATCCGGCAGACTCTTATTTGCCTAGTGAAAGTGAGCTGCAAGAAGAATTTCAAGCGAGCAGAGATACAATTCGCAAAGCGTTAAACTTGTTGGCTGATCGCAAACGCATCGTCAAAGAAAAAGGCAAAGGATCGCGAATTCTCCCTACGGAAATGGTGACTTTCCCTTCTTCTGGTCTAACCTCCTTTAAAGAACTCGCTTCGCTATCCACGCAAAAAATCGAGACTGATGTGACTCGTTTTGAAACGACAAACGATCCAAAAATTCTCAAAAACCTCAACTTAGATCCCCATGAAGAAGCCGTTTATATTCAGCGCGTTCGCTCCTATGATGGCCAACGCGTGATCCTAGATGAAAACTACATCAACCCCAACATCATTCCCGGACTCACAAAAGAAATTGCGGCCGATTCTTTATATGAATACATCGAAAATGTCCTCCAAAAGCCAGTCGGATTTGCCCGCAAAGAAATTACCGTCGAGCCCGCAACAAGTGCTCAGAAAAAATTATTAGACATGAATGGCAATGACTTATTAGTCGTCGTTCGCTCTTTTACTTATTTAGAAAATGGCACATTATTCGATTATTCTGAATCCCGCCATCGCCCGGATAAATTTAAATTCCTTGATTTCTCACGCCGTGAAAGCTTATAGCTCTCGCGGCTTTTTTCTGTTTGTGCTAAGCACTGATTTCTTATTGATCCAACCATTTTTAAGGCAAAATAAATTTTAAAAGAAATTGGAAAACTTGTCTTGACACATATACGTACAAGTTGTAAATTGAAATCGTCAATAACATGTACGTACAAGTTGATAGTTTACATATTTCCATTCGCCGCATGTTATAAAATCGAATGTGAAATGAAAGAACATCCTACTCTTTGAACAGCATCCATTGCTCGTCAATCTCAAGAAAAGAAAGGTATCCTCATGGCTGATTACAAAAAAGAAGCGAAGCAACTGATGGAACTTGTTGGCGGTCGATCCAATATTGTTTCTGTTGCCCACTGTATCACAAGAATGCGTTTTGTCTTAAGCGATCCAAAACTCGCAAAAATCGATGAAATTGATAAACTTCCTTCCGCAAAAGGGACATTTACACAAGCTGGTCAATTCCAAGTCATCATCGGCAATGACGTAACAAACTACTACAACGACTTTATCGCTGTATCCGGCTTAGAATCAGCAAGTAAAGAAAGTGTCAAACAAGCTGCTAAATCCAGTCAGACTTGGCTGCAAAGATTAGTTGGCAACCTCGGTGAAATCTTCGCACCTATCGTTCCTGCTTTGATTGCTGGTGGTTTAATTTTAGGTTTTAGAAACTGTATTGATGCCCTCTATTTATTTGAAAACGGCACAAAAACTTTAGTTGAAATCTCCCAATTCTGGGCTGGTGTCGATAGCTTTTTATGGCTCATCGGTGAAGCGATCTTCCACTTCTTGCCTGTTGTCATCACTTGGTCCATCACGCGCAAAATGCAGACAAGCCAAGTTCTCGGGATTATTTTAGGGATCACACTTGTCTCTCCACAGTTATTAAACGCATATGCCGTTGCCGGCACACCTGCTGCTGATATTCCTGTTTGGGATTTTGGTTTTGCGACAGTGCGCATGATCGGTTATCAAGCACAAGTGATTCCAGCAATGTTAGCGGGATTTGTTCTTGTTTACTTAGAAAAATTCTTCTCGAAAATCACACCTGCCCTTATTTCTATCATTGTTGTTCCATTCTGCTCTTTAGTTTTGGCAACACTGATCGCACATACTGTATTAGGTCCAATTGGCTGGGCACTCGGTGATGCAATTTCAAAAGTTGTTTACTCTGGATTAATGAATCCAATGGGTTGGTTATTTGCGGGATTATTTGGTTTACTCTACGCTCCACTCGTTATTACTGGTTTACACCACATGTCCAATGCGATTGACTCCCAATTAATTTCTTCCTTTGGCGGAACAATTTTATGGCCAATGATCGCATTAAGCAACATCGCCCAAGGTTCTGCAGTTGTCGGCTTCTCTTTAGCTACACGCAAAAACGAACGTCTCCAACAAGTTGCTGTTCCAGCTGCCATCTCCTGCTACTTAGGCGTAACTGAACCTGCATTATTCGGTATTAACTTAAAATATGGCTTCCCAATTATCTGCGGAATGATCGGATCTGCAGTTGCTTCCATGATCTCTGTTGGCTTTGGTGTTCAAGCGATCTCCATCGGTGTTGGTGGACTTCCTGGAATTCTATCGATTTTCCCTCAATTCTGGGGCATCTTCGCAATCGCAATGCTCGTTGCGATCGTCATCCCTGTTGTGACTTGTTATTTATACGCAAAAACACACTTAGATGAAGAAACAAAAACTGGAAAAAAAGCAGAAACATTTGAATTAGAAAAAAACGTCAATGAAGCTGCAGAAGTTATTCTTAACGCTCCAATGGATGGTCAAGTTTATCCATTAAACGAAATTGAAGACAAAGCCTTTGCGTCTGGTGCAATGGGCCAAGGCTTTGCGATCGATATGACAAACGGCCTTGTTCACGCTCCATGCGATGGCCAAATTGTCATGATCTTCCCTACTGGACATGCCTTAGGTATGCGTGACAATTATGGACATGAAATCTTAATTCACTTAGGTATGGATACTGTTGAACTCAATGGCGAAGGATTTGAAATCCTCACTCAAGCAAATGATTTTGTTAAAGCTGGCGATCCTTTAATCAAAGTTGATTTAGATGTTGTGCGCAAAGCGAATAAATCATTAGTTTCCCCAGTCGTTGTCACAAGCGGCCAAAACGTAAAACTTCTCGCACATGGTCAAGTTCAAGCTAACCAAGAAGCAGCATTAATCGAAAAATAAATCAATTAACCATTACCCGACTCCCCCTAAAACGATTCCTCTATTGAATCCGTATCAAAATAGAAAGTGATGAATATATGAAAGACTGTTCTCAAGAAGTGGTTTACCAAATTTATCCGAAATCATTCCAAGACACCAATGGCAATGGTTTAGGTGATTTACAAGGCATTATACAGCATCTTGATTACCTGCAAAAACTTGGCGTGACCTGCATTTGGTTAAACCCAATCTACCCTTCTCCTCAAAACGATAATGGCTACGATGTCGCCGATTATGTTGCGATTAACCCCGATTACGGCACAATGGCTGACTTTGAGCAGCTCGTTCAAGAAGGTGCAAAACGCGGCATCAGCATTATGCTCGATATGGTTTTCAACCACACTTCCACAGAACACGAATGGTTCAAAAAAGCATTAGCTGGTGATCCTCACTATAAAAATTATTACATTTGGAAAAAAAGCAAAGATGGCAAACTACCAACCAACTGGCCTTCAAAATTTGGCGGCCCATGTTGGCAATACGTTGAACAATTTGATGAATATTATTTACATTTGTTCGATCCTACCCAAGCTGATCTCGATTTATCCAATCCGGATGTTCGTGATGAACTCGTCAAGATTTTAAAATTCTGGATCGATAAAGGCGTTAGAGGCTTCCGCTTTGATGTCATCAACTTAATCGACAAAATGTCCTACGAAGATGCTCAAGGCACAGAAGGAAAAGAATTCTATACCGATGGACCAAAAGTAGGCACCTACATTCATGAATTGTACGAACGGGCTCTTCGTGAATGCGATCCGATGACTGTTGGTGAAATGTCCGCAACAACAATTCAAAAATGTGCACAATACTCCAATCCTAAAAATGAAGAATTGACGATGTGCTTTAACTTCCATCACCTCAAAGTCGATTATCTCAACAAAGAAAAATGGACGCTGATGCCTTTCGATTTCCAAGAACTTAAATCTTTATTCAATTCTTGGGATGTCGAAATGGAAAAAGAAGGCGGATGGAACGCATTATTCTGGAACTGCCATGATCAGCCTCGTTCAATTTCCCGCTTTGGCGATCCAGTCAATTATCCAAAAGAATCCGCAAAGATGTTGGCAGCCATCAATTTCACACGCCGTGGTACGCCTTATATCCATTACGGTGAAGAAATTGGCATGACCAACCTCAACGCTCATTCGATTGCCGAATATCGCGATGTTGAATCATTGAATGCCGCAAAAATGTTAGAAGAAAAAGGATATAGCGAACAAGAAATCCTCGATATTCTCCACGCTAAAAGCCGCGATAACGGACGAATTCCAATGCAGTGGAATAATTCTCAAAACGGCGGATTCTCCACAGTTGAACCTTGGTTAGAAAGCAATGACAACCTAGAAACTGTAAACGTTGAAGCTTGCTTAGAAGATCCAGATTCCATCTTCTATTACTATCAAAAATTAATTCAACTCAAAAAAGAAAACCTTGCTCTACGTTATGGAACAACAATTCCAGAACTCGTCGACGATGCTTCTCTTTATGCTTATCGTCGTGTTCTCGATGCCAATGATTGTCATAACCCGAATGGAAAAGAAGAAGAAATTCTCTGCATTCATAACTTCTATGGCAAAGAAGCAAATTGCGATCTTGATTTAACAGGATATACAAGAGTGCTCTCTAACTATGAAGACTTCGATGCCAATACAAAAACGCTGCGTCCTTATGAATCGTTAATTCTTCAAAAACAAAACTAACCATACCCAAAGGATTGAGGACTCATCCCTCTTTCCTAAAATGACCATGTTGAAACCATTGCATCTTTCCACTCGATTAAACGAGATGTTTAATCCTCCTCCTCGCAAGATGTAATGTTAAAAACAGGCGATACTTGTTGATCACATCAGCAAAGTATCGCCTTTTTCTCTATTCTATTTTGCAAATTCTTATAGACAGTAGTGGCAGCTTATTCCGTTTCCATAATAAGATCAATCTTTATTCCCCCACTTGTAGTTAGGATTATCTTGAATTTTCTGCTGATAATCTTTTTTATAATCATTCAAACAAAGCGGATTTGCACATCCTGCCCAATCATCCGGCTCTAATTCCATTAATTCATCATCTTCCCAGCCACAAAATGGGCAGATATCAAAGGAACTTGTATCTGGAAATTCATACTTTCCACATACCGGACAAAGATGTGGAGTCGGAGTATAGTTGTCTTCTAAATAATTGTAGTCTGGATCTTCTTCAAGTTTAGATTGATACCATGCTTTATACTCATTCAAAGATAATTCATTCGTTCGATTAGGCACATCAGGATGTTCGAACTGATATAAATCATATTCCCAGCCACAACATGCGCAAAAATCATCTTCTTTACCTTCATAATCAGGATCTTCTTTTTCTAAATCTGGATCGTCCGCAAAATAATACTTATGGCAAACCGGACATTCCATCGGTCTAAAGTCTTTAATTGTCATATCATTTTCCCTTTCGGATTATTAAGCGTATTTGTGCTGCTTGTTTGAAACACGTAATAACATGTGTTGTTTATCGTTGTTATGAATTCTTTATTGCATTTTAATCGATAATTCTGAAGGTGGACACCTAACTTTTAAACAGATTCAATTCTGCAATATAAAAAGTCTATCCTTGTTCTGAATTAAAACATCAGAATTTAGATAGACTTTCGCTTGTTCTATTTCAACAATTCAACAAAATAAGGATCGCTTGCTAAATCGGAGATCTGTTTAATTCCTTTCTCTTCTACGTTTTGCCCGAATCCGTATTCAGCCCAAATAAAATCAATTCCCGCTTCTTGTGCGGCAGCTTGATCACCAAATGTATCCCCAATATAACAAGGATTTTCTAAGTTGTTTTCTTTCATGATTCGCAGAATGGATTGTCCTTTGGAAGTTAATGTTTGTCCATAACATAAATGAGCTTCAATCACATCATCCAAACCAGATGCGATTAAAAAGTCTTCAATATATCCACACTGACAATTCGAAACAATACCTAACCAATGATCTTTGGCTAAAGTTCGCAATGTTTCAATGACACCGTCATATACACATGACTCGCATCCTGAAGATAAATCTTCAACTTCTTTATCTTCAATCAGCGTCATTAATTCTCTTCCTGGCCCTTCTTGCATATCTGGCAAATAAGCCAAACGGAATGCATCCATTGTCTTTCCTAATAAAGGGGACAAGTTCTCTACAGTGACTGGGCGTCCTAAACCATGCGCTTCAAACGAGTTATTCCAACTCTCTGTGATTGCTGCACGTGTATCCCATAAAGTTCCATCTAAATCAAATAAAATAGGTCGTTTTGTTTTCATAGCTTCAGTTTATAAATTCCCTCTTGAACATGCAAGATAAAGATTTTCCCTCAACAAAGGCAATTGGACGCTTATAATAAGAAAAAGCCTGTAGGTTAGGGATTTCCTTTCCTACAGGCTTTTCTTTGTCCAGCGGCTTCCTATTTTCGCATTCACTATCGTCGGCGCTTGATG
>JAUMZN010000117.1 GCA_030528085.1 Erysipelotrichaceae bacterium
TCTATTGCGAACATTACTTAGTGAACAAGAAGTTCGTTAACTTAATGACATTGGTCAGCCCACAAACAAAAATGTATTTGAAAAACTTTACTGAACTTGGTGAAAAAGTAGGAAGCCATGTTGTTCCTATCCCACCACAAGCATATATTCCAGTACCAATGGGCATCACAAAATTAGCTGACCTCGTTTCTAAAGAAATCTAAGAACACTTTGAAGCCAGTAGAGAAGGAACTGCTTTTAATACTCTATAAATCGCAAAAGCAGTTTCAAACTAGTAAAGAACTCGCTCAAAAACTAAACCTTTCCGAAAGAACGGTGCGAACCTATATCTCTCATTTGAAATCTTTAGTTGAAGAGCAAGGAGGAAAGATTGAGGCGAAACAGGGAAACGGATATCGTTTAGCGCTTAAACATCCTAAACAATTTGAGGCGTACCTATTTAAGTCACGATTGGAAGAATTAAAACGAGAACCCGATGTGATTGATAGTTCAGCGGGCAGACGAGATATGATCATTTCTCGTTTGCTGCTGAATAATGAAAAGATCGAGGCTTTAGATCTTGCCAATGATCTTTATATATCTGAAAGTACGCTGAAAAAAGAACTGAATTCTTTGAAGGCTTTGCTTGATGTTTACGGTCTCAAGTTAGTCACACAAAAGAAGAAGTTAACGATTCAAGGTGAAGAAACCGATAAGCGGCGGATGATTCTTGATTATTTCTTCAAACATAAAAAATTTGTTTCTTTGCAAGAATATATGGATCACTCAGGCTTTTTCGATGAAATTCCATCCGAATCGATCCTGATGATCATATTGGAAGAATTGCGGCAAGAAGAAATTCACTTATCCGATATGATGATTCAAAATCTGCTGTTGCATATTGCGCTATCGATTAAGCGAATTCAATGCGGCCAAGATTTAAAACATTTTGAAGCATTAGATACGGATTTCGATCCATTGATCAGTGAAGTTGCTAAGCGTATTATTAGTCGAATTTCAGAATTAATGAACTTGCAGTTTCCACATTCAGAAGTTCAATACCTAACCTTGCACCTTGTGGTTAAATCGAACCCGAATAGTGAAGAAGTAGAAGATGATTGTGAATTGATCCGAACTGAGCTGCAAGTCGCGTTGAAAGTTTTGGCTGATCGGCTTGGTGTTCCTGTTGATCAAGATCCAATTCTAGAACGCAGTTTGATTGAACATTTAATTCCGATGCTGCTCCGCTTACAATCTGGAATCCAACAACAAAATCCATTAACCCTCGACATTAAAAATCAGTATTCCGAATTGTTAACAGTGGTCAGCGAGGAACTGAGTAAAATGCCTTGTCTTATCCCTTATGACGTTAGTGAGGATGAATGGGCTTATCTAGCAATTCACTTTTTGGCGGCACTTGATCGTCAACAAGAAACTAAAAAGCTGCAAGTCCTTGTAATTTGTGCAACAGGCTTTGGTAGTAGCCAGTTGCTTAAAAATAGATTGATGAAAAAATTCTCGAATTCGATTCATATTGTCAATGAGACAGGTTATTACGATATGAATGACGAATTACTTGAGGGAATTGATTTGATTATTTCTTCAGTGAACATGGCGCCAATTATCTTTGGTGTTCCATTCCTTCATGTGTCCGTCTTTTTATCGGATGACGATGTTGAAAAAATTCAAAAATACATCGATCAAAACAATAAGAAAAACATGCCGAAACCCAAAATCGAAGCGGTAAAGCAGATCAACAGCGATACTCTTAGATTGCTGCAAGAGCAGCTTCCAGAAGAGAACTTCTTCGTTTTTGAAGGAAATGTGGATCGCGATACAGTGGTCGATACGCTCGTTCATTGTATTTCTCGAAACGAAAATCCACACTTTGAACAAAAGCTTAAAGATCAGCTGACTTTACGGCAAAAAATGGGCAGTGTTGCTTTTTCTGAACAAATCGTTGTTGCGCATCCTGCTATCGCATTAGCAGAGCGTTCGTCATTTGCGCTTGGTCTTGTTCCTAATGGTTTAAAATGGGACGATTCAAGCATGGCAATCCAATATGTTTTCCTGATGTCACCTTCCTATTTGGAAAACGAAGACATAAAAGTGATGGTTGAATCCATTATCGATTTAATCGATCATCCTGAAATTCAAGAAAAGATTTTAAAATATACTGATTACGACACATTTAGTGAAGAATTCGGATCTCTTCTTGAAGCACAGATGCAGTGGAAGGAAAAAAAGAGAGTGATCTCAACTTCTCGGAAAAAAAGTGTATGAAAACTCGAAAAATGACAG
>JAUMZN010000027.1 GCA_030528085.1 Erysipelotrichaceae bacterium
CGGTGAGTGCTCGACTATTCAACCACAGATCCAACAGCATTGCAAGTATATTTATCAAAAAAATTTCAAATAATTTTCACCTTGCTTTACCTATCGTATTTTTCGAAATTATTTTTTTCGAAAAGTATTCATTTTGAGTCATATAAAGAGCACTTTGAGTTATTTCACCTTCAATTTGATCTTCATTTTTCTTCAAAATTTTATTCAAATCAAAGAAATAATGTTTTCTTGTCTTGCCAAAATGCGATTTGATCTTCGCTTTCTCTTTTCTTAATCTTTAAAACACTTTTTATTGCTTTTCAGTTTTCGTTATTCAAATACAATCTATAATATAGAAGTATGTCTTTTGCAGAACAAACGATTGAATATAATCCCCCACTCTTCACTCAAACTTTGAAAGGATGTTGATCATATGAAGATCATTATTTCTCCTGCTAAAAAAATGCGTATTAGCGAAGATCACGATTTTTCTCTTTTACATCCGATCTTTCAATCTGAACATGATGAACTGTTAAATCGTCTTTTGAATAAAAATAAAGACGAGCTTTTACATCTCTACCAGTGTTCTGAAAAAACACTAGAACCTGTTTGGCAAAATCTCCAGCTTCAAAAAGAAGGAGTCGCTTTGCCTAAATCTCCTGCTTTACTTACATATGAAGGAATCGCCTTCCAATATATGGCACCTGGTGTTTTCTCTAATGAACAATGGGATTACGTGAATGAGCATTTACGTATTTTAAGTGCAATGTATGGTGTATTGCGTCCTTTAGATGGAATTGAACCTTATCGATTGGAGATGCAACAAAAGTTAGATGGTTCCCTTTATGAATTTTGGGGACGCAAACTTGTCGAACAACTTAACGACGACATCATTATTAATTTAGCCAGCAAGGAATATTCAAAAGCGATTTCTGCTTATCAAAAACTGATCGACATTCGTTTCTTTGAATTCGATCAAGGTAAATATAAAGAAAAAGGTGTCTATGCCAAAATGGCTAGAGGAGCTATGGTGCGCTGGTTAGCGCAAAATCAAATTGAAGATCCTCTTCAACTCAAACAATTTGATGAGATGAATTATCAATTTGATCCTGATGCTTCCAATGATCATTTGTATGTATTTGTGCGAAGGGAAGATGACCATGACTGATCATAACCTTTGGCTAGCTGACGACTGGCTCGAATTACAGCGAGTCTGCGCCGGCTGCCAAGAACATTTAACTCAAGAAATTTTAAACATGAAATATGAAATTGAGCGAAATCGCCACCACACGGTATTGCGCAATATTTCGGGACGATTAAAAACGCTCGACAGCATTCAAAACAAGCTCGTCCGTTATGGCTTTGAAGTTTCTCCTCAATCGGCATGTGAGAATTTACATGATATTGTCGGGATCCGCATTATTTGTTCGTATTTAAAAGATATCGAAGATGTCGTTGAGGCTTTAAATAATTTGCCAAAATTTGAAGTTACTGAAATTAAAGACTATATCGCCAACCCTAAACCCTCTGGCTATCGCTCTTTGCATGTCATTGGCATTACCACAATCGAAGGAATTGGCATTCAATGCGAAATCCAGCTGCGCACAACCGCAATGGATTCATGGGCAGCTTTAGAACACCAGCTTCGTTATAAAAAGGATCTTCCTGACTCTACTTTTGTCAATCAAGAACTGCTCGAATGCGCAACGTTGCTTGAACAAAGTGATATCAAAATGCAGGCGATTCACGATTATATTGATATTTTGAACGGCTGGACACGAAATGATCACGATGACGATCATTGTGAACATCAAAAATGGGTTTCAATTCATATTCCAGAATTGAAAGATCCTAAACAATAATTTGTATTAGAAAGAAGAGGAATATTTATGCGTCAAATTGGAATTTGTGTTTATGGCGGAGCATCGAACGATGTTGATCCATTATATTTAAATACGGCTCATCAAATTGGCCAAGAAATTGCGAAAAGAGGCTGGACGTTAGTCAACGGTGCTGGGGATACTGGCATGATGGGCAATGCGATCCGCGGCGCAAAAGAAGAAAACGGAAATACGATTGGGATTGCTCCTTTCTTTTTCCGTCAACCAGGTGTTCTGTACCAAGAAGGTGAAGAAACGTTTTATACGAGAACAATGCGCGAACGAAAAGCATTTATGGAATCACTTTCCAGTGCTTTTATCACAACTCCTGGCGGCATTGGTACATTAGAAGAGTTTTATGAAATTTTAACGTTAAAACAACTTCAACAATTAGATTCTCCTTTGATCTTATTGAACACTAATCATTATTACGATGGCTTATTACAAGCGATGCAAAGCATGACGCAAGCTGGATTTATCCATGAATCCACTTATGATTTATTCAAAGTTTTTTCCACTGTTGAAGAAACTTTCGCATATCTTGATGAACAGCTCGCTCATCTTGCAGCCCCAACAAAATAGTCACTAACGCGGCTTGCTTTTCAAGTTTGCCGCGTTTTCGTTTAACTGATCAAACGAAACGTCATGAAAAAAGGTGGAGAACGTCTCCACCTCGATTTGTTGTTTAAAGTTTTTCTAATAATAAGTCTGTGATTTGATCACAATATGCTTTTTTCATTCCTTCGGTATACATGTCCGCTGTTCGCCAGCCATCATTGAGGACAGCTTCTGTCGCTTGTTCAATTGCACTCGCTTCTTTTTCTAAGCCGAAAGAATAACGAAGCATCATAGCTGCCGAAAGAATGCATGCCAATGGGTTCACGATATTTTGTCCGGCAATATCCGGAGCAGAACCATGGATTGGTTCATATAAACCGCGCGTTCCTTCTCCTAAAGAAGAGGAAGGAATCATGCCAATGGAGCCTGTGATTTCACTTGCTTCATCGGAGAGAATATCGCCAAACATGTTTTCTGTGACGATCACATCAAATTGACTTGGATTTTTACAAATCTGCATCGCACAGTTATCGACAAACATGACGTCAAAGTCGACTTCTGGATAATCTTTGGCCATTTCATATAAAACAGAACGCCATAAACGCGATGTATCTAATACATTGGCTTTATCGACAAGTGTCAGTTTCTTATTGCGTTTCATCGCTGTTTCAAAGCCGACTTTCCCGATGCGGCGAATTTCATTTTCGTCATAAGGCATGAGGTCTAACGCTTGGCGAACTCCGTTTACTTCTTTAGTTTGATGTTCACCAAAATAAACGCCGCCCGTCAGTTCCCTAACGATCACAAAGTCGATTCCTTGATCTGTGATCGATTTTTTTAAAGGTGAAGCGTCTGCTAGCTGCGGCCAAATTTTCGCTGGTCGCAAATTTGAGAATAAACCCATTCCTTTGCGCAATGCCAACAATCCTTTTTCCGGACGCTGATCACCTGGCAAACCTTCCCATTTAGGTCCGCCAACTGCGCCTAATAATACTGCATCGCAATTGAGGCATTTTTCCAATTCATGATCGGGAAGCGGGCTGCCATAGCGATCAATCGCATCGCCGCCCATTGCGACATCGACATATTCCCATTCATGTCCATATTTGGCGGCGATCGCATCTAAGACGCGCAGGGTTTGAGCAACGATTTCTCTAGATGAACAATCTCCACGAATCACACCGATTTTCTTTTTCATTTCCCATTCCCCTTTCTACTTTTCTTGTTCCTGCATTTGGCGCAAATACTTCATCCAACCGCCGCAGTGAATAATTTCTTGAATAAATGCCGGGAATGGTTCTGCTTGCCAAGACTGACCAGTTGTTTTATCGCAAATTACACCTGTCGTAAAATCAACTTCAACTTCATCTCCGGGTTGAATGCCTTCGACTGCTGCTTCGCATTCTAAAATTGGCAAGCCGATATTAATCGCATTGCGATAGAAAATACGCGCAAACGATTTGGCGATAACGCAATGAATCCCTGATGTTTTAATTGCCAATGGAGCGTGTTCACGACTTGAGCCGCAGCCAAAGTTCCAGCCGGCGATGATCAAATCGCCTTCTTGAACTTTTTTCGTAAACGTCTCATCGATATCTTCCATGCAGTGTTCTGCTAACGCTTTGGCATCGGGGGTATTTAAATAACGAGCGGGAATAATGACATCCGTATCGACGTTGTCCCCATAAACAAATGTTTTTCCTTTTGCTTCATTCATATCGTTACCCCCTTATTCAAATTCACGTGGATCACTAATGTATCCAGTCAGTGCGCTATAGGCAGCCGTGTATGGGCTAGCCAAATAAACTTCTGAAGTTTTATCGCCCATACGGCCAACAAAGTTGCGGTTCGTAGTGGAAATGCATCTTTCTTCTGGAGCTAAAATGCCCATATATCCACCTAAACATGGACCGCATGTTGGTGTAGATACAACTGCTCCTGCTTCGATAAAAGCCATTAAGTAACCGTTGGCAATGCATTGTTTATAAATATCCATCGTTGCAGGAATGATGATGCAGCGCACACCATCTTTGACATGGTTGCCTTTTAAAATGCGATACGCAGCATCCATATCTTCCATACGGCCATTTGTACAGCTACCAATCACAACTTGATCGATTTCGATCTGTGTCGATTCACTTGCCGGATGGGTATTTTCTGGCAAATGCGGCCACGATACAACTGGAACGACTTGGCTTAAATCCATTTCGATGACTTGTTCATAAACAGCATCTTCATCTGCTTGATAAATTTTAGGTTCCTTAGCTCCATGCGCTTTTAAAAATTCGATCGTTTTTTCATCGACAGGGAAAATTCCATTTTTTGCGCCAGCTTCAATCGCCATATTGCAGATGCATAGACGATCATCCATGCTTAATGCCTGAACGCCATCTCCTGTAAATTCTAAAGATTGATATAACGCGCCATCGACGCCGATTTGTCCGATCAAAGAGAGGATGACATCTTTACCAGAAACGAAATCGTTGAGTTTTCCAGTGAGTTTGACTTGAATTGCACTTGGCACTTTAAACCAAGCTTTTCCTGTTGCCATTCCAGCAGCCATATCTGTCGAGCCAACACCAGTTGAAAAAGCACCTAATGCACCATACGTACAAGTGTGAGAATCGGCGCCAATTAAACAATCCCCTGCTGTTACACGACCTTGTTCTGGCAATAAGGCGTGCTCAATTCCCATTTTTCCAACGTCATAGAAGTGACTGATTTTATTTTCTTTACAAAATGAGCGGCAAGCTGCTGATTGTTTTGCGGCTTTAATATCTTTGTTCGGTACGAAGTGATCCAATACGATATTGATTTTTTCTGGATCAAAAACGGAATCAAATCCTGCTTTTTCAAATTCTGCAATTGCGACAGGAGTTGTAATATCATTCCCTAATACTCCATCAAGATCTGCAAGAATCAATTGTCCTGCTTTTACTTCATCTAAATGGGCATGTGCCGCAAGAATTTTTTGCGTCATGGTCATCGCCATAGTCTAGTCCTCCATTATTGTTTCAGTTTATTCATTATTGATTGCGGTTATTAATGGCAGAAGTTAATGCCAAAATTGCGGAATACAAAATATCGGGATTGCTGCCGGCACCCCAAGAGCGGCTGCCATCTGGCCACAATAAGCCGATATAACTTTGTGCCAATGCATCTGATGTTTTTCCTAAAGATTGATCGGTATATGTTTCGAGTGAGTATTCTAAGTTCAATCCTTGTTTAAGCGCATTGTTGACCGCATTCAAACGTCCGTTTCCTACGCCATACCATTCGTGCTCTTGGCCATCGACCATTACGGTTACGACAGCTTTCAGCGTTTTGCCTTGAATGAAGTGTGCTTCTTTCATTTCGAAAATCGGACCTGTTTTATTCAAATAAGTATTTTTGAATACTTCTAAAATTTCTTCTGGTTTCAATTCCGCATGGCAGTGATCCGAAACGCTCTTGACGGTATAGCCAAAGTGTTCGCGCATTTTTGCGGGCAGATCGTAGCCATAACGATGTTCGAGAATATAACCAATGCCGCCTTTGCCGGATTGGGAATTGACACGAATGACATCCGCATCATAAGTACGGGAAAGATCGAGTGGATCGATTGGCAAATAAGGTACCGTCCAACGTCCTTGTGGATCTTCTTCTTTGCATTTCATACCTTTCGCAATCGCATCTTGGTGGGACCCTGAGAATGCCGCAAAGACAAGTGATCCTGCATATGGCTGACGTTCATGCACGTGCATTCTTGTCGTTCGTTCATAGATTTCAACGATTTCTGGCATATTGGAAAAATCGAGTTTTGGATCGACGCCAAGAACATATAAGTTCAATGCCAATGTGATCGCATCGACATTTCCAGTCCGTTCACCATTGCCAAATAAGCAACATTCAACGCGCTGTGCTCCGGCAAGCAATGCTAATTCTGTATCTGCTACACCAGTTCCACGATCGTTATGCGGATGAGTCGATAAAATTACCGCATCGCGACGATGCAAACGATCTGAGCAGTATTCAATTTGGTTGGCATAGACGTGAGGCAAAGACATTTCAACAGTGACTGGCAAGTTAATAATCATTGGTCGATCGACTGTTGGTTCCATAATATCGATCACTGCGTTGCATACTTCCAATGCATAATCTGGTTCAGTTCCTGTGAAAGATTCTGGGGAATATTCAAATAAGAAGTTTCCTTCATATTCTTGTGAGAGTTGCTTAACTAAACGTGCTCCTTCTAATGCGATTTCTTTAATTTCATCTTTCGATTTTTTAAAGACTTGTTCACGCTGTGCTTTCGATGTCGAATTATAAAAATGCACAACTGCGCGCGGTGCCCCTTGAATCGCATCAAAAGTTTTGCGAATAATATGTTCGCGGCATTGCGTCAATACTTGAATTGTCACATCGTCAGGAATTAAATCTTGTTCGATTAACGTTCGCAAAAATTCATATTCCGTTTCGGATGCGGCTGGAAAACCAACTTCGATTTCTTTAAATCCGATTTTCACTAACATATTGAAGAATTCGAGCTTTTCTTCTAAAGACATCGGAACGATCAAAGCTTGGTTGCCATCTCGCAAATCCACAGAACACCAAATCGGTGCTTGATCCGGATGATCTTTTTTCACCCATCTGTATTCGGATTTTTCTACCGGAAAATATCCGGGAGAATATTTGTTTGCGTTCATCATATGATTTCCTCCTGAGTATAAAAAAACGTCTCAATGCATTACTTATGCAAAGAGACGAATATAATCCGCGGTACCACTCTTCTTGCCACAACATTTGTGACCTCTCAGTGCGATCTAACAATCGCTGCTTCTATAACGGGAATTCCCGGAAAGAGTTACTCATTTCACTCTTTCAGCTCAAAGGGGAGTGCTCAAAGACGCCATCCGCAGTCTCGCATCACCCGACTGCTTTCTGAAGGAATTCATCGCTTTGATTGGTCCTTGTCATCGCTTTTCAAACGTGTTTTCATTTTAGTAAAGCAAGAAAATGTTGTCAACGAAGCAGAAATATTTTTCAGAAAATTTATGAAAACACAATGAAAATGCAGTTTTTCTCTTTAAACTTGCCCTTTTCATTTCGATATCTTTAGAAAGGATCCCCCTTATGTATCTCAAACACGACCTCACCGTCCAACAAGAAGTGAAGAAAAGTCGCTTTATTTGTTTGTTGGCGCGCGTCAAAACCCAAGACGATTTAAAAGCGCTGATCGCTAAAGCGAAAAAAGAATTCCCGCAAGCCACACACTATTGCAGTGCGATGAAATCTGGATCGCTTACTCATTCAAGTGACGATGGCGAACCTGCCGGAACCGCTGGAAGACCGATGTTGGATGTTTTAATCAATCACGAAGCCGATCAAATCGGTGCAGTTGTCGTCCGCTACTTTGGCGGAACTTTGCTTGGCAAAGGCGGTTTAGTTCGCGCCTATTCAAGCAGCGTTGCTTTAGCTTTGCAGGAAGCAAGCTGGTTTGAACCGCGTATCCTTGGCTTTTACCAATTGGAAGCCGATTATGCGATCAGCGGCAAAGTCGAAGCATTTTTGCGATCTCGTGAAGTCGAAAGCCTCAATGTCGACTATGGCCAAAACGCTTTGTTTACTTTTTTAAGCGCCGATGATTTAAATGATGATTTAGCGAGTCGTTTTTCTGGGCAAGTCCAAGCAGTCTTGTTAAAACAATGCACTCTTGAAAATTAAGATTAAAAAAACAGAGTTTTGCCTATAAGCTCAACTCTGTTTTTAATTTATTCCAACGATTAATAGAACGTTGCGAAAATTCCATACATGGATACGCACTCCATTGCGCAAGCAAATCAGCATCTTTCAATGCCTCATCAAAAGGGACATCGATGCGATTTTTATCGCTATGATGTCGTATTGCTTGGCATACTTGTTCGATTTCGCTTATTTCAAACAAGTCCATCTTCATTAAAATGTCATAAGCGAGCGTCGCACCTTTTTGGGCATGCTGCAAAGATGTATTTAATGAAAAACGGGCGATATCGTGCAAAAGGGCGCTGATCTTTAATAATTCGACATCTAAATTTCTTCTTTGCGCAAGTATTGTAATGTAGCCATCAACTAAATCCGTATGCCGCAGCGCTTGCCGGCGCAAAGGGGCATAGTTAATTTTTGAATATTCATCAAAGACAAATTGAGCAACAGCTTCATAACGTTCAAATGTCTGTTCCATATCCATTCTTCCTTTTTCGCTTTTCACTTTGTGGTTTCGTATTCAATGTATGATCAAAATCATGATTTGCCAACGAAAACAAAGATTTCTTGATCCACAATTTGTATTCGTGCATTTTCATTCGTTTTGCACAAGTTCAATGAGACAATATAAATGTAATCCAACATCTATCTTGTTCATTTAACAAATAACAAGTTTTTGACATTTGGTTAGATCAATTTAAAACTTCACATAATCTTTCTGAATTGCTAACAAGGTGAAATGTTAGATTAATACCATCGATAAACGAATTGAATTTTTACCGACTTCGTTTTCAAGGAGGTTTTTTATATGTGGATGATTTTAATTATGTTAGTGGGCTTATTTCTTTTTTTCTTCCCTCTGATTGGATTCTTCTTTCCATTCTTGATGATTTTTATGCCTTTATTTTTCATGTTCTCAAGACCATCTGTAAAAGTCTATACGAGAACATTCACCAATGAGGATTTAAATGCCAATAAATCTTCTGCATTCAATTCAAAACAATCTTTACCAAATGTCATCGATGCTGATTATACAGAACGAGACATTTAGTTTAGCTTTGCATCCTTTAGTCTTCCGCATGTGGAAGACTTTTTTCTTGCTTAAAAAAATCCGCAAATTCCAAATTCAAGGGATTTGCGGATTTGAATTTTATAAAGTTTAGCCAACAAGTGTTGTGCCGACAAAAGCGATAATTGAAGTTGCGATTAAGAAGATCACTCCATAAGGTAAAACCATTTTTAATAATTTGGAATCTTCTTTTAATCCACCTACTGCAGACAATGCGATCGCAATGGATTGTGGGGATAACATTTTCCCAACACCAACACCAAGTGCATTTAAACCAACGATCCAAGATTGATTCAATTCAAGTGCTGCTGCAGCATTGGCTTGAACTTGACCAAAGAGAACTCCAGAAGAAGTTCCACTTCCCGTTACGAATGTTCCTAACATACCAAGCCATGGTGCAATAATTGGGTATGCCCCTTGCATCATCGTAATCGCAAATACGGTAATCGCATCGATCATGCCGGAATAAATCATAATCTTCGCAGCGGCAAGTACAGCCACCATAACAATAATGGATCCTTGCATTTGTTTAAGTGTCGCAACAAACACATCTTTAAACTGTTTAAAGCTTGCTTTTTGAACAATCGCACCCAAGATTGCAGATAAGAAAATCCATACGCCTGGGGTATTAATCCAAGTAAATGTTGTTGGCGCCATAAATGTTACTGTCGATGAGAACTGAGCCAAGAAAGTATTGATTGGCATAACGAGTTTTGATGTCGACAATAAGAAGATGAAAATGAAGATGAATGGCGCACAAGCCACTAATGCTTCTTTTAAAGTAAATTTTGTCGTTTGACCAGATGGACTTTCCATCAAATATTCTGGATTTGGTTTAACTGTTTTTGCCAATAAAATCGTAACGGCTAATGAGCAAACAGATCCAATAACAACGACAAGTTCTGCTCCAACAAATTTAGAGACGATAAACATTGGCACAACAAAGCCAAGCCCGGCACCTAAACATAACCAAACCATATCTTTGAGCGCTTTGAAACTTTTTGTGGTCAGTACAACTAATAAGAAAGGAATGATCACAAAGAAGATCGATGTTTGAATCACTTGATAAGTTGAAAGATCAATTGAGCTAGACATGCCTAATAAATTAACAACAGTGATCGTTGGAATTCCGATCGAGCCCCAAGGTGTTGGAAAACCATTGGAAATTAAGCACACTAAGCAAGAGAACAATGGATCGAAACCCATTGCCATCAACATGCCGGCAGGGATCGCAATTGCAGTTCCAAAACCTGCCATCCCTTCCATAAAGCCGCCAAAGCACCATGCGACTAAAATGACTAAGACACGTTTATCAGCAGATACGCTTTTTAACATCGACTTGATGACATCCATGCCACCTGTCGAACAAACTAAGTTATATGTAAATACAGCTGCGATGATGACCACAACAATAGGCCATAATGCCATTGCTGCTCCTTCTAAAGCTGACATGCCAATTACTTCGAGTGGTTGATGCCAGAAGAAGAAGGCTTCGACTGCAGCTAAAATTGCAGCTCCGATTGCCGCTTTCCACGCTGGTTGTTTAAAGCCCATCATGATGATGATTAACAAAATAATAGGACACAAAGCGAGGATAAAATTAAGAATTAACTCACTCATCTCTTTTCTCCATTTCGTTCACTTCTCATTATAAAACGCAAATATTTTGCTTCACCTTCTTTTTACATTTTTCGAAATGAAATAATGTTGTCCCTTTCATTGTGATCCTTTTCGCCTTTCTTAAAGCATTTTTAGATATGTTGATCGATTTTTCCTTTTGCGAATCCCCACTTTTCACTTATCCTTTGCCGCCTTTTTAATTCTTTTTGAAAAAACGTCAAAAAACATACACTTTTTTGACTTCACTTTAGTTTTTCCTGCTCAAGCTCAATTTTTTCCTCTTCTCTATTTTTGAAATTTTGGGTCATCCGCGCCCAAAACTTGTCATTTCCAATAAAAATAGTGGGATAATCCCCCACTTTTTGCAGATTTTGTGACTCAATTCCAGTTTATGCCTTATTTATCGTTTATTTTGGATTTTTAAAATTTCTTACTTTTGTCAAATTCCATGCCAATTGGGGCGTTTTAAATTGAGTAAACCCCCTTTTCGGGTTATAATGCACCTACAAAGTAGGTAATTGTGTCACGAAGTGGGGAGGTGATGACATATGTTCATGGGCGAATACACACACAACATTGACCGTAAAGGCCGTTTAATCATGCCGGCCAAATTCCGTGAAGAGCTTGGTGAACGTGTGTACATCACTCGCGGTATGGATGGCTGCTTAACAGTTTATCCACTCCAAGAATGGACAAACCTCTATGCCAAATACTCCGCTTTACCTTCGACCAATCCCGATGCGCGAATGTTTATGCGTTTTTTCATGGCGAAAGCCACGGAAGTGGAAGTGGATGCGCAAGGCCGCATTTTAATTCCCGCTAATTTGATGAGAGACGCCGCTTTAGAAAAAGAGTGCTACATCATCGGCATTGCCAACCGCGTTGAAATTTGGTCCAAAGACCGTTGGCTTACTTTACAGGAGGAAATGCTTCCTTCTTATGAGAAATTTGCGGAAAACTTAACGCCATTTCTCGAATAGTTCAGGAGTACTTATATGGAACACATCAGCGTCCTGTTACAGGAATCTATTGATTTGTTAGACGTCAAAAAAGATGGCATCTATGTCGACTGCACACTAGGCCGCGCTGGTCATTCTAGTGAAATTCTTAAACGTCTCGATCAAGGTCATCTCTATGCATTTGATTTAGATCAAACCGCAATTGATGAAAGCAGAACCCGCTTAGAAGCAATTTCTGATCACTTCACCCTGATCCACGCTCCCTTTGAACAACTGAAAGAACAACTCGCAAAATATAACGTTGACCACGTTGATGGCATCTTAATGGATCTTGGGGTTTCTTCCCCGCAATTCGATGATCCAGAACGCGGATTTTCCTATCGCTTTGATGCTGATTTAGATATGCGAATGGATCAAAGCCAAGCGCTCGATGCCAAAACGATTGTTAACACTTATTCCAAAGAAGAATTAATCAGGATTCTGCGCGAATACGGCGAAGAATCTTTTGCCCCTAAAATTGCCGCAAAAATCGTGCAAGCACGAACGGAAGCGCCTATTCAAACGACATTCGAATTAGTCGATGTCATTAAATCTGCACTTCCTGCTGCCGTTTTAAAGAAAAAAGGGCACCCTGCTAAACAAACATTCCAAGCACTGCGCATGGAAGTAAACCAAGAACTGCCACAGCTCTCAAGCACACTTGAACAAGGCTTAGATTTATTAGCCCCCAATGGCAAAATGGCTGTGATCACGTTCCACTCTTTAGAAGACCGCATCGTCAAACAAGCGTTTGCGGCTAGAGCACTTCCTAAAAAAGTCAATCGGCGCATGCCTGTCAATCTTGATGAACAACTGCATTACCAGCTCATCAACCGCAAACCAATCCTTGCAAGCGAAGATGAACTGGCAGTCAACATGCGTGCCCACAGCGCAAAATTGCGGGGAATTATGAGGATCGACAATGACTAAGTCAACACAACATACAGCGAAAAAAAAGAAAAAAAAGAAAATCTTCACCCCTAAGCATGTGCTCTACTCTTTGTTGTTTCTTTCTGTTGTAGGCTACATCGGAGTTTGCTTATTATTACGTTCTTACTCTGATAACCTTGCCAAAACAAACCAGGAACTCACATCTGACATTTCAACTTATTCCGCTAATGTTGATGAACTCAAAGACGAGATTTATCAACTCCAAGAAAAAAGTCGTGTTTTAGGGATGTTAGACGGCCAGGTCAGTGAAAATTCAAACAACGTTTATTACTACGATAGTGAACAATAAAACGAGCAGTTGAAAAGAATCTTTTAGTTTTAAAGTTCTTTTTAACTGCTCGTTTTAACATGGATTTATGATTTTGTTTTTCTGAAAATAAACTGATCCAAAACAAAAAATAACTTTACTTAGAAATGTAGAAAGGAGACCGGAATGCCAAAAAAGCGAAAGAAGAAACAAGAAGTCGAGCATTTAGATGTCCAGCAGCTCGATTTAATCCCCGGTGTCGATTATGAAGAGATCAACAAAAAACGATCGCGCCACCGTTTACGACAAGCAAAAAGTGCAGAAAACCGCACCTCCAACCGCCACATTCTTCACGTGAGTGCCGTATTGATCAGCTGTGTTGCCCTCGCTTGCAGCACGATCATCTATACGATGGTGACCCAAAAGCATCTTTGGTCTGGCAACTTAGCGATCAACTCGATGATCCGCAACTCCGTGCAAGCTAGAACGATCAGCGGGGTCCGCGGCGATATTCTCGATCGCTCCAACCAAGTTCTCGCAAGACAAACGATCGCATATACGCTTGCCGCTAACTTTGATACACGAACAGAAGAAGAAAAAGCTGCTGAAGAACGCCTTCTTGAAGCACAGCGCCAAAATGCATTATACAAAGCTGAACTCAACGGCCGAACCGAACAAACCGAAGCCGCTTTAGCCGCTGCCGATGCGCAAAGTACGGGCGATTATGTCGAAGATCCGCAAGCATTTGCGGCCGCAATCAAGTCCGTTCTTGGCGATGCCGTCAATGAAGAAACGCTTGTTCGCTTAATTGAACGCGGTCAAATGCAAGGCAAAAGCCAAATCGAGCTCGGTACCGGAACGAAACGTATTAGTCGCGAAGATAAAGAAAAACTCGAATCGATGAAAATTCCTGGTCTTTCTTTTATCGAAACGACTAAACGCGACTATCCAATCACACCTCTTTCCTCTAACTTAATCGGGTTTGCGGCTTATGATGACACTGCACAAAACATCATCGGCAAACTCGGTTTAGAAAAATCGATGGATCTCTATCTTGGATCTGAAGATGGCCAAGAACAATATCGAGCAACCAATACAAACCAAGAATTGCCAGGTTCGCGCGAAACGATTACCGAAGCCGTCAATGGCGATCACGTCAAACTCACCTTAGACAGCTCCCTTCAACAAACCGTTGAAGAACAAATGCGTTTTACGATGGAAGACTCCAAAGCTTCTGCTGCTTGGACTTTAGTCATGGAAGTAGAAACCGGCAAAGTGCTCGCTTGGGCTTCTTATCCAACTTACGACCAAAACAGCCACTTAGATATTCCTTCCTATATTGATAAAGTTTCGGAATATCCTTTAGAGCCCGGTTCAATTATCAAACCACTCTATTATTCGATGGCAATCGATGCTGGTGTTTATCCTTATAACCAAACGTATCGCGCCGGCGAGTTTGCGTATACGGAAGACCCACTCACTGGAAAAATCACACGTGTTGGTTCGCATTTCGAAACGGGCATTCCGCCAATTCTTGACGCCTTAGGGAAAGACCATGGTGTCCTGACGTTTGAAGATGGTTTAGCTCTTTCTTCCAACATCGCACTTTGTGAATTGTTGACAAACCACTTAAATAAAGAAACTGTCAATAAATATTTAGATGAATTCGATTTGTTCGAACAAACCGAAATCCCATTCGTCAATGAACAAGTCGGCATCAGAAATACATCGTCGGCAACGGACTACTTGTCTTCTGGATTTGGTCAGGCTTCTTCGATGACGATTTTGGAATTATGCAAAGCGTATACAGCCATTTTCAATGATGGCATTATGATGCAGCCTTATATTGTCGATTCCATCATCGACAGCTCCACTGGCGAAACGATTCAAAAAAATTCCCCAAGAGCTGTCGGCACGCCAATTTCTGCCGATACAGCACATCAAGTCATCGACTTAATGCGTCACGTTCTCGATCCAGGAATGACGGGGGATCGTTTTGCGATCGATGGGGTCGATATGGCTTTAAAAACAGGTACCGGTGAAATCTATAACGAAGACACTTATACTTACGATAAAGAAAACTATACGTCTAGTGTCATCGCTGCTGCCCCGGCAAGTGATCCAAAAGTGCTCGTTTGTTACGGCATGCAAGGTCCGAACTATTTAAACTATTCGGCAGATCCGTTTAAAGAAATTATGAAAAGTGCCCTGCAAACGGTAAACGTCAATACAGGAACCGACCGCAGTGTAACTGAACAGCACCAAGAATGGGTTTCTTCACCAATGCCTTCTTTAACGAGCCATTCTTTAAACTATGCCCAAGAAAAATTAGCGGGCACAGAAGTCAATACGATCATCATCGGCGATGGGGATACCGTTGTTGCTCAATTCCCAGACCCTTCAACGACGATTAACTCCAACGATAACGTCATGTTATTAACAAATGGTTCTACAAGACAAATGCCAGATATGATTGGCTGGACAAGAAAAGACATCACCGCCTTCTGGAATTTAACCGGCATATCGATCTCAGCAGATGGATATGGCCGGGTGAACTGGCAAAGCATTCCTGCTACAACGCCAATCCAAGATGATACGGTCATCGAAGTCAAACTCGAATAAATTTAAAATGCCTCATGCGACTTCAAGTCGCATTGAGGCATTTTTCTTTTTGATCGAAAAATAAGGAAAGATCTTTTTCCTTGATCCGATTTTTCAACAAACAACAAACTACTCAAACAGTTTATCTTTAAGCGTATTTTGACATGCAATAACCAACATAGATCGCAACTAAAGTTTCCGTAATCGGCATGACCCACCAAATCGCAAAACTGCCAAATAGCATCGGCAATACATACACAAGAATGCCGCACAAAACCATTCCGCGCGCAAACGAGATGATTAAGGCGATATTTGGCTTCATCACGGATGGGAAGTAATAAATCGCAAAAATATTCAGCGGCAAAAACAAATACGATAATGCATAGACACGCATAATTGTCGGCGCGATTTGCAGGACATGATTGGTAGGAGACATGAATAAACGAATAATGCCATTCGGGATCAGCATCACAAGTCCCGTCCAAACAATGCTCAACAAAACAACTGTCCAAAGCCCATATGTTTTCGCTTCTTTGATTCGCTCTTTTTTCCCCGCTCCATAATTGACAGAAACAATCGGCTGAATAGCTTGTCCAACACCATAAGTCGAACACTGCACGATTGTCGTCACTTGGACAATAATGCCAAAGACTGCTAAAGCATCACTATTTAAATAGTGCATAATTTGACGGTTAAACAACATTGCGATTACGCCCATCGCAATATCAGAGATAAAAGAAGAAAATCCATTGATTGTTAACAATCTCATTTTATGGACATGTCCATAAATTTTACTGATTTTAAGCGTATTGGTCTTCGATACAAAGTGCGACAACAACACAACAATCGAAATGCAGCCGCCAATCGCCGTTGCGAGTCCTGCACCATAAATTCCTAAATTCAAACCAAAAACAAAGAAGACATCACCAAAGATATTGAAGATCCCGCCTGCAAGTATTGCAGCAGTCGCTCTGCCTGGCGCATGATCGTTTCGCAAAAATGCCGCTAGAAATTGCGAGAACGGATAAACTGGAATGATATATTTGATCGGCTTTAAATATTCTTGGGCAAGAACCATTAAAGAATCATCTGCTCCAAATAGTACTTGCTGAGCAAATCGAAAATTCTGACTTTTCGCAGCTTACAGAGTT
>JAUMZN010000028.1 GCA_030528085.1 Erysipelotrichaceae bacterium
GAAAATAGGAAGCCGCTGGACAAAGAAGAACTACCTTGAAAGAGGTAGTTTTTTTATGTTATTGTATTTATATGATGGTTCCTCCAAAGGTAACTAAAAAGCGATAGGTAATCTGCCTGTCCCAGTTTTGTATGCGAATTAAGTGATAAATAAAGAAAAAATGACGAGGAGTTACTTCTCCTCTTTCCATTTTTATTCTAAATACTAAAGATCAAAAACAAAGGAGATAGTATTATGAAAAATCTTTATAAGGACATTTTTGAGATAGCTTTTTATATCGTGGGTATTATTTTAGCAATCCTCGTATTATTCAAATAGTTGAAGCGCTGAAATGGCATTTGTTCAAAAGAAATGGGATAAAGCGAATATGAAAAGTGCTAGTGTATCCCATAAAGCTGAGTTTGTAGAAGAATTCAGAGAAGCTTTAAAGACTTTAGGATTAAAGCAATCTGATATTATTCGGAAAGCAATGCAAGAAATTATCAACTAGGCAAAAGAAAGAGGATAGGTGGTTAACTGCCTATCCCCATTTTTTTTATGCTCAACAAAGTTGTTGAATATAGTAACATGAATCATCATGGTTGCCATTAAGGTGACTAAACCCCTCGTTTTCGAGGGGTTTTTGTTTTGTCATGGGTCCGGCAAAACAAAAAGACTTCCGCTGCAGAAGTTTTTTCCACGTGCAAGCTCCGTAGAGTCCTTGCCGTTTTTAGTGTTAACCTACTAAATCAGATTGATCTGTACAGTCAATGGATTATTTCGTTATTTCCGCTCTTTTGCCTGATCAATCACTGCTTGCATTGCGCTGCGAAATACTTCCGATTGCTTAAGATCAAGTTTTGCTCAAGAAGCCTTAAACTCTTGAACAAATTCTTTTTTGTATTTTGCGGAAACGCTAGCCATATTTTCTTTTGACCACTGATTGATGTATTTGTTTTGATCGAATGGCTGACCGTCTTTTGTTTTTCTTGGCATTGATTTCACCTCCGTTCAATAAGATAGAATGATTGTTATTTGATTGGCGATATAATGATTAAAACAACAAGTAAAACACAAATAATTCCATTTAAAACAAGTTCTAACTTTTCTAGTTTTTCTTTTTTGCTGTTCATATTCTTACGGGCATGATAATCTTAGAAAAGAGGGGGGTAATCCCCACAACTCTTTAGAATGTTTGTTACTAGAAGTAGGATTTCTAGTAATAGCTTAGCGGTCTTTAAGCGGGTGTTGGTGTCGCTTACTTTAGAGATCGCTTTTTTCTTTTTGCTAATACAATAATGGTACTAGTATGTAAGCTTTTTAACAATTTTGCCCTAAAAGTCTTTTTAAAATTTTATTTTTTCTATTGGTAACGGGTTGCTAATAAAATAGTTAAAAACGCTTTATGTATCGCTATTATTCTAAACTCAGAAGTTAAGCTATCTAGCGCCGACGATAGTGAATGCGAAAATAGGAAGCCGCTGGACAAAGATGAACTACCTTGAAAGAGGTAGTTTTTTTTATGCTTACTTGTTTGTTGAATCAATCGCTGCTAATAAGAAAAGCCTGCAGGTTTGGAGTTTATTCCTTTCTTGCAGGCTTTATTTGTATGAAAAATGGAATAGAAACAATCACAATCAAGCTAACAAATGCACGATTTCGTGAATATTTTAATAAGCATGAATCCGCTTTCCATTTCTTTAAGGAATATGGCAAGATACTTCATATGAAATTAAGGAAGATGGATTGAATAGTTATGAATAAAATTGTTTCGATTTTTGAATCAGGGATTTTAAAAATCCATTTAACTGAGGCATTAAAGATTTCATTTGGATCTGCTTTAGCCGTGGTCATTTGTACATTGTTGAATTTGCCCCATCCTTATTCAGCAGGAACGATCACGTTATTAACTTTGATGGGCAGTACCCGCAAACAGACATTGTCATTAGTGGGAAAACGATACGTTTCCTTTGGTTTTGCGATCTTTTTGTGTTGGTTGATCTTTCCCCACGTCAAAAACATTTATTTTGCGTATGGCTTATATTTGTTTGGGATTGTTTTTATTTTATGGACGGTCGGCTGGAAAGATACGTTATCTGTCAATGCGGTCATCGGGACGGCATTTATTCTCGATCAAACGTTCTCGATCCAACATATTTTGATCGAACTTGTGATTTTAACGATTGGAATTTCAATCGCGTTTATTTTGAACTTATATCAGCCCGATCATGCGATCAAAAATTTAGTCGATGAACAAATCTTTAAAGTTGAATGCGAAATCATGATGGCATTCAACGATTTATCTGGCGTTTTAAAAGGAACTAAACAAAAAGAAGCGAGTGAGATTACGATCCAGACGATGTTGGATGATATGAAAAAGGCTGTCGAGTTAATTCAACAGTACTATCAAAACAGAATTAGTCTTGGTCATCGCTGGCTTTTGAATTATTTAGAACTTGGCTTTGCCCAATATTCATTGATTCACGTTTTATCGACGCAAGTGGACTTGCAGCCGGTTTGTACAAAATGTTTTGGTGCTGCCATTGAACATATCGAACAAACGGCATTAACGGTTATTGATGTCATTGAACCGAAAGAATGGTTAGAGGTGAATAGTCAAATCATTGAACAAGTAGAGCTCAATGAAAAACACCCATTAGATAAAATCTCGCAAGCGGTCTTGTTGATGACGTTATATAATTTGCGTGAATTTGTGCAATTAAAACAAAACTACTTAAATCGTTTATCGAAAGTAGATCAAGAAGAGTTTTTCCAACGTCATCAAAATCATGGCGGTGAATATGCTAAAAAACTCATTCAACTCCAAAATCAATACATAAATCATCTTCAACCAGATTTGTGCGAACGTGATTTGTCTTAAAATCAGAACAATTCATGGTTGATCTAAGGATTGAACAATTGGAAGGTGATATACGAATGGAAATAAAATATTTTAGCGTTCCAACCAATGAAGAAGGGGCGCGTGCACTGAATAATGAAGAAGACTCGTTTTATCTGCACGATTATGAAATGAGTCAAGAAGAGTTTAATCGTTTTATCGAAAGTGGACTTTTAAACAAAATCAATGAGACTTGCGAATTGGATTTAGAAGAAGGCAAGCATTGCTGGATTTCTTTTCAACAAGCAGATCAAATTCTAAGCTTACTGCAAAACACTGAATTTGAAAGTTCTGAATTTGCGGGTGCTCTAGTCGATGCGATTTACTTTTTAAGTGGCGTCGATTGTCTGTTATAAATACGCATTAGAAAACCCTCCTGATGGATATCACCAGGAGGGTTCGTTATTTTATGAGGTTGGTTAAATTAGTCTTCATCAATGTCGATGAGTTCGTATTCACGATTGCCAAAGCCAAGTGCTTCGCAAGCATCTAAAATGATACGGCCATGACGAGATTCAACGCGTTCAACGAAGTGATCGCGGCCTGGATCATCAGAATTGAAAACTAGATCGATGCAAGCTTGGTCGATCGCAACTGGGTCAGTGGAGATCAAAACCCCGATATCTTTCATGCATGGATCTTCTGCTACGTGGCAGCAGTCGCAGTCAACAGAAAGGTTAACGACCGCATTGATGTAAACAACTTTGTCTTTGAAGTATTCATCAACTGTATAAGCGGCATCAGCCATTGCTTCGATAAATTCATCTTGGTTCACATCTAATTTCCAAGTTTCTTCGATGTCTTTTGATTTACCTGTGGAGTGGATCCAGCATTTACCAGCAGTAGATGCGCAGCCAATGGAAAGTTGTTTTAAAGCGCCGCCAAAACCGCCCATTGGATGTCCTTTAAAGTGGGAGAGAACGAGTAAAGAATCAAATTGTGCTAAGTCTTTGCCGACAAAGTTTTCTTTGATAATTTTTCCATTTGGAACGGAAAGAACGAGATCTGGTCCTTCGGCATCTAAAATTTTAACGTCGAAATATTTAGTCCAGCCGTGTTCTTCTAATACTTCCAGGTGTTCTTTTGTTGTGGAACGATATCCGCCAGAGTCATGACCATAAGCGGTATTACATTCAACAACTGTTCCTTTCACTTCATCAACCATTGGTTTAACGAATTCAGGACGGAGGTAGTTTTGGTTGCCTCTTTCACCGGAGTGAAGTTTAACAGCAACGTTGCCTTCTAATTTTTTGCCCAAAGCACGATAGAGATCTAACAATGTGTCAGGGTTAATCTTTCGTGAGAAATAAACTTTTGATTTTGCCATATGTGTTCTCCTTAATTAATTTAATTATAAGTCATTTACTTTTTTGGCGCTAATGGAGATAGATCAAGAAGAAGATCAAACTTGTGCAGATCCAATGTTTCAAAATACTTTTCTTCAAGAGGAATCCATTTGTTTATAAAATCAGGCAGTCGATCTTGGCCATTGCGCAGTGCAATACGCTTTTGTTGGGTTTGCGGATCAACATGCGTGAAAATGCGGATGTTGGCATATTGGTTTAACAATTCGTTATTGATATAACAGCCTTCTAAAATGAGCACATCAGGTTTTGATAAATGAATCGGCTCAAGTAAGGCCATCTTTTGACAAGAAAATGGTCGGAACGAAATGTCTTGATTGTTTAAATACGGTTGGATCACTTCTTGAATGAGGCGTTCATCATCGACATTTCGTCCTGGTGTTTGATAGCGTTTTTCTGTTCGCTGATGTGGCTGCAAGAAAAAATCATCAAGATGGACAATGCTGCTGTGTTCAATTAATTCAGCTAGCTTTGCGGCAAGTGTCGTTTTCCCACTTGCGCAACGCCCATCGATCGAAATGATGAATGGTTGTTGTTTTAAAGCAGGATGTTCTTGGCGCTTTTGACTATATAGCGAATAAATTAATTTGGCTGCTTGTTCAATTGTCGTACAAGGCGTCATTATTTTGCCTCATCCGCTTTAATCATGCCTGTCCGATAAAGGAATAACATGATTACCGGAATTAAAATGAGTTGGACGATAATGCCAGGAATACCGCTAGTGATTGCGGCAGTCATAAAGATTTCAAACGAATAAGGTTGGTGAAGGAATGTTGTGATGAGTGTCATCACTAAACCATATACGAGGCGACCGCAAACCATAGCGGAAAATAAAGACAAGTAAATGCTGGTGAGGCGTTTCGATTTCATCTTTGCGTAGATTAAACCGATGACAGCGCCATAAGTCGCTAATTCAAATGCCATCGCAAAAGCCATTGGAAACATCATTGGTGAATGGAAGATTGCACTTCTCAAAATTGGGGTAACAAAACCGACGATGAGTCCCGATTGCCAACCGCAAATCAGTCCGCAAAGTAAAACGGGAATATGCATCGGCAGCAACATGCGGCCAATATTTGGAATTTGTCCAGTCACAAAGGGAAGGATTAAGCCGAGCGCTAAAAAGAGGGCACTCAAAGTTAATTGATGCACAGATTTCATAATTTGATCCTTTCTAAAAAATAGAATGAGGCGTTCTCGATCATGTTTATTATAAAATTGACGCAAATTGTAAACAAATATATCGAACCGGTTGAATCAATAATTTTGGATGAATGTTTATCCCTGGATACGAAAAAATGCTCGCAATTAGCGGGCATTTTATTTCGAATTCGTTTGATTATTTCTAGCCGAATACACAACAGCGGTGGATTCATATTGGCGCTCTTGAATGTGCGGTTTTGAATTGGCAGGCGCTTTATTGTTGTATTTTTGAACTGGTCCTTTATTGGGTGCACACTTTTTATAAAGCGGTGAATTGGATGCGAGTTTGGACATCTCCTTTTGACTTGATTTTTTTAATAAAGGAGAAATTGATTGGTTCATACGATCATAATTTTGCGGATTCAGTGCGGTTTGTTTTGGTGTTTGTAGACCAGGTTCTGAAGAAGCCGCAAATATTGTATCTTGTTTGAACGCTTGTTGGCGTTTTTCTTCGGCAACATGTTTTTGGATTGCCATAATGAATGCTTGTCCATAATGCTCGATTTTCACATTTCCCACCCCAGAGATTTTTAGCATCTCGTGTGGGTTCAATGGACGTTTTTTGGCCATTTCCATTAAAGTCGCATCGGAGAAAATGACATAAGGCGGAACGCGATTTTCTCTTGCTAGCTGCAAGCGCAATTCTTTCAGCGCATTGAACAGAGCTTTATTTTCAGCAGAGCCAAGATCGGCACTTGTTGAAGCGCGAGAAGATACGTGTTGTTTTGCTTTGCGACTTCGCTGATGGAGCGCATTTTCTTTAAACTGCGCATGAATTTCTTCTTTTGTCCTAAATGCTTGATGGAATTTTTCCGTCAGCGAGATCACTTGGTATAGATTAGGACTTTTGGCAAGATAACCTTGAACGAGCAGCGATTCTAAATATAAGCGCACCATTTCGCGATCCAAGACTTCTAAGCAGCCAAAGCCATTTAATTCTTGCAGGTGATTCCGTTTGATTTTGCTTGAAGGGATTCCGTTTAAATATTCAACACATAATGATAGACCGTATTGTTTCGGTAATTGGTTTAGTGCAATGTAAATCGTTTGGGCAATTTCGGTGATATCTTCGTTGATCCAAGTGGCATCGCAATTGGAACAATGTCCGCATTTGCCGCTGGAAGTTTCACCAAAATATTGCAACAAGTAACTGCGCAAACACATCGGTGTGGTCGCATACATTTCCATCGTATCCAACAAATGCAGTTCGCGATTTTTTTGATCAAGACAAGCTGCTGCATATTGTACACTATCTTCTTGTTCACTTACACGCCGTAAACTTTCTTCATACGATTTATCGATCAAAAAGCGGTTAATGTGCATATCACTAGAGTCATAAAGCAATAAACAATGCGCCGGACCCCCATCGCGACCTGCACGTCCTGCTTCTTGATAATAGTTTTCTAGAGAACTAGGAATGGAATAATGGACGACATAGCGCACATTAGATTTATCAATCCCCATACCAAAGGCGTTGGTGGCGACAATAATATCGACTTGATCATATAAAAATGCATCTTGGTTTTTAGAACGATTCTCATCGCTCATGCCGCCATGATAACAACAAGCTCGATATCCTTGTTCAACTAAAGTGCAGGCTACTTCTTCAGTATCTTTTCTCGTTAAACAATAGACGATCCCCGCTTCATGACGGTGTTGTTCGAGAAAATCCATTAAAGCATCCATTTTGTCTAGCGGATGCTGCACTTCAAAATATAAGTTTTTGCGATCAAAGCCGGTGATCAAAGTATAAGGTTGCTGGAGATTTAATTGTTTTGCGATATCGTCTTTGACTGGACCTGTCGCCGTGGCAGTAAAAGCCGCAAAGATCGGGCGGTAAGGCAAAGATTTCGCAAATTCAGGAATGCGTAAATAACTTGGTCGGAAGTTTTGTCCCCATTGGGAAATACAATGCGCTTCATCTACGGCAATCATCGAAATTTTGACTGATTGGGCAAAGTCTAAAAAGGCAGGCGTATTTAAGCGCTCTGGCGCGACATAAATAATTTTGTAGTAGCCTTCTTTAGCTCGGTGCAAGGCAAGGCGGTATTGTTCAGGGGTTAAAGAACTGTTGAGATAAGCAGCGGGAATTTTTGCCTGGATTAAAGAAGCCACTTGGTCTTTCATCAAAGAAATCAAAGGGGAAATGACAAGCGTTATACCCGGCATAAAAATAGCGGGAATCTGAAAGCAGACAGATTTTCCAGCTCCTGTTGGCATGATTCCTAAGACGTCATGGCCATCGAGCAAGTGATGAATGAGCTCAACTTGACCAGGACGGAATGAATCGTAGCCATAATATTTTTTGAGCGCCTTTAAAATCGGCGGATACTTTTTGTTTGGATTATACATATGTTTGAATATATCAAATTATTGTTTGATTTAGCGTGTTTTGTGTCGACTCGTTTGAAAAGAAGAGGTTATTTTCGTATCGTAGTAGGGAATTGGTTTTAAAAGATCACCATATATGATTTGAATGTAAACTATACGTGATTTTAAAGTAAAAAAAGTAAGTGGATTCATCCACTTCGACAATGACTTATCAATTGCCTCTTTTTCATCTTTGAAAAACGGCATAAGGTAGAACAATAGAAATGAAAAAAGAGTGAATGCATCGCAGTGTCATTCACGTCAAAAAAATATAGAAATTTAGATTTAATCAGTAAGGGAAGAGGGGAAAAAATGATACAAGGATTTGATAACGAGAAGTACAAAAAAATGCAATCTGATCAGATCCGCAAACGCATTAACTCGTTTGGGGATAAGCTGTATCTTGAGTTTGGTGGAAAGTTGTTTGACGACAACCATGCAAGCCGCGTATTACCCGGTTTCCAACCGGATTCAAAACTCCAAATGCTGCTAGAACTTAAAGATGAAGCAGAAGTTGTCTTTGTCGTTTCCGCAAAAGATATTGAAGACAACAAAGTTCGCGAAGACATCGGGATTTCCTATGATGAAGATGTCTTACGTTTAATTGATGTTTATCGAGAAACTGGTTTATTTGTATCTTCTGTTGTCATCACAAAGTATGCTGGGCAAAAGAGTGCTCAAAAATTACGCCGTCGACTGACGAAAAAAGATATCAACGTTTACTATCACCATGTAATTGAAGGTTATCCAACCGATACGCATAAAATTATTTCCAAAGATGGCTTTGGCAAAAACGACTATATCGAAACGCAGCGCCACTTAATTGTCGTGACTGCACCAGGACCTGGCAGTGGGAAAATGGCAACTTGCCTTTCTCAGCTTTATCATGATCATATTCGCGGCATTCAAGCAGGGTATGCAAAATTCGAAACATTCCCAGTTTGGTCTTTGCCTTTAAACCATCCTGTCAACTTAGCGTATGAATCAGCAACTGCAGATTTAGATGATAAAAACATGATCGACCCTTATCATTTAGAGGCGTATCAAAAAGTGGCAATCAACTATAACCGCGATATCGAAATCTTCCCAGTATTGCGCAGAATGTTTGAAGAAATTTACGGATCATCGCCATACCAATCGCCAACAGATATGGGTGTCAATATGGCTGGCTTCTGTATTTCCGATGATGAAGTTGTCCAAAAAGCCGCAAAACAAGAAATCATCCGCCGCTACTTCGCAACGCGCAATCGCTACTTACAAGATATTTGCGGACGCGATGAGTTGAATATTCAAGAAATGTTGCTACAACAATGCGGCTTAACTCCAGAAGATCGTGCATGCGTTGCGGCAGCTAGAAAACATGAAGCACAACGTGGTGTCGTTTGTGGGGCAATGGAATTTGAAGATGGAACGATGATTCTTTCTGCTAACAACAACTTTATGGGCCCAAGTTCAGGTCTTGTCATGAATGCGATCAAAAAGTTGGCAAATATTAAAGATGATGTTTTATTGATCGAACCAGAAGCATTTGTGCCAATCCAGCATTTAAAAACGGAATATATGGGCGCGCAAAACCCACGCTTGCACGTGTATGAAACATTGATCGCTTTATCGATGTCGGCTAAGACAAACGAACAAGCCGCTAAAGCGCTCAGCATGCTGCCTAAATTACAAGGTGCCCAAGCGCATTTAACAAGTAATTTAAGCGAAACGGACTTGAATACATTTAATGCTTTAGGTATTCAAGTGACATTTGAACCAGAAAAGAAATAAATGATTTAACAAGAGCTCTTTTAGAAAAGAACGATCGATCCTTGCACAAAAGTCACTGATCAGTGATTGTGTTTGTGTGCTGATCCAAGCTTTTCAAGAGCTTTTTTTGCGTTTCGCCAAGCGAATTTTTATAATAGGGAAAAACATGAAACGAAAATAGAAAGCAGGTTATCATGGCAAAACGAATCAATTTGAGTGCTGCCAATGCAGTGCGCACAATTTTAAAAAATAAAGAAGACTTCAAAGTGGAACTCGTCGAAAAAACAAACGATGGTGAACGCATCAACTATTTATTTGACGTATTTTTCAATGATCAAAACGGAACATTGACGATCGCGACTGAACAAGATGAAATCAAAATCGCAGTGTTGAACTTAAATATGGGCCGCGTCATCTCTTTAGCAACAGATACCAATATGAAAAAGCTCGCTCAATACGTATTAGACAATGAACTATAGTTTACGAATGAAAGTAGTGGTTTCTAGCGAAGACGAAACCCAAGGTTTGGCGATTCAAAACGAATTGAAAAACATTTGTGCAAAACTAAGTTTTTCTCCAATGCGCCTTGAACCAAGTCTAGAAGGCTGTCTTGAATTTGCGGCAAGTGCAGTAGTAGATGAACATGAGCGAACGCTGCTTGTCGATACGTTAGATAATGATTGGGATTACGATGACCAAGACGATTTGTATTGGGCTTATGGCTTTAATACAACACTCTTTGATAAACGCGTATATTATTTAGAGCTTGAATTTTCTAAAATCAAAAAATAAAAGACAAAAGAATCCGTCAACCCAAAAATGGCTGGCGGATTTTGTTTACTTATAACTTGGCGATGATATGAGTTGATCAAGTTTTGTATAAACCAAAGATAAGTTTTGAATTAAATCTAAAGGAGTAAATGATACTGGTGTTGTGGCAGTTGCGGCTGCTTGATTGTGTACAAAAGCCCCTAATATAGCAGCGTGGAATGGATCTTTAATCCAAGCGGCTAATCCACAAATGATCCCGCATAAAACATCCCCACTGCCACCTTTTGCTAAAGCGCTGTCGGGGCGGCAAATAAGATAGTCTTTTCTTGCATATTGGCTAATGAGTGTCGTTTCTGATTTTAAAACGACGATAATATTTGGATGTTCTAAACAAAAATGATGAACAATCGCTGTCGGATCGGCCTGGATTTTAACTAGATCGATTCCACTTAGACGTGAGAATTCCATTAAGTGGGGTGTAATGATCACCGGCTTTGTTCGCTTGTCGATTTGTTCTAATAACGTTTCTTTATTTTTTGCGAGAACATTAATGCCATCCGCATCCAAAACGACTAAAGCATTGGATGCGAAGATTTTTTCTAAAATAGGCAGACAGCTTTCTTTGGTCCCCATTCCATTGCCGCAGCCAATGAGTTGATAGTTTTCTAAATGATCTAAGTAAAGCGACGCATCTTGGGCAAAGTAGCCTTCTTCATCTTGAGGGCTAGCAATGATCATCGTCAGATCATTTTTTGCGGCAATTGCTCTGGCGGATTCTAAAGGCGTAAATAAAGTAAGCGTTCCACAGCCCGATTGGAAACAAGCTTTTGCGGCCATGTTGAGTGCTCCTTGCATGCGCATACTGCCGCCAACGAGCAATACTTTTCCAAATGTTCCTTTATGAGATTGCTTTGGACGCGCTTTCCATAATAAGCGCATGTTTTCAAACGATGCAATTTGGGGATGAATTGAAGAATTTGATTTTTCGTCTTTTAAATTTGTTTCCATTTTTTGTGCCTCCTTATTGCGGCTAGATCGATCGCAACGCTATTATGTTATAATTGTAGTTTGTAAGAAGAGGTCTTCTTGTCAAACCTATAGATGCAATAGATCAAATTCCGAAAAATGGGGATAGTTGAATCTATTGTAATCGATGAATTTTAGATCGTTCAATCAGGTTGAAACTGAATATAGAGAAAGGCGATTTGGATATGGCAAAACAAAAAACACGAGATCACTCGCTAGCGAAAAAGTCGATCATTGCGGGTGGGCTCATCGGGACCGGCGGCTTTTTTATCGCTAAAGCCATTGGTTTAATTTATTCTATCCCATTTTCAAGCATTTTAGGCTCCGATGCGTATATGGCTTATTATGGGACAGCTTATCGAATTTATAGTTACATTTTAAATGTCTTCACCGCAGGCGCCCCGATGGCGATTGCGACGATGACCGCAAAATACATTACGCGAAAAAACTATAAGACTGTGCTCAATGTACACCGCTTATCGATTTTAGCGATGAGCTTACTTGGCTTTTTGGGCATGATTGTCATGATCGCCCTTTCTGGTGTGCTTGCCGGCGCAATGACTGAAGGCACACAAGATGGCATCGATATTATGACGAAGGTGTTGTGTATCCTTGCGATCGCGATTTTCTTTGTCCCGATCTTGAGTGCTTATCGCGGCTTTATTCAAGGGAATAAAGAAATGGAAGAATTTGCGTTCTCCCAAGCATTTGAACAAATTTTCCGTGTTGCCTTTTTATTAGGCGTGGGCTGCTTATTGGTTTATGCCTTCCATATGTCGAGTGTCTATGCTTTATATGCGGCAGTATTATCGACATCCGTTGCGGCAGTTGCGGGAATTGTCCAGATCGCGCGCTTTTCTAAAGGCACAGAAAAAGAATTACGCAAACAAGCAGATCAACAAACACAGCGCGTTGTTCCAATTAAACCTTTATTGAAAGAATTTGTGCTGCTTTGTATTCCTTACTTGTTATATGCGGTAATTGGATATGCCAACGATATTTTCGATGCCGTTTTAATGCCAATTGGTTTGAAATATTCAAACTATTCCGTCGAACAAATTCAAACGATGACTTCAGCGGTCAACTATGTCGGCATTAAACTAACAGCAATTCCGATGATTTTATCGCCTGGATTTGTATCGGCAATTATTCCTCATATCACGAGTGCATTAGAAACAGGCAATATTAAATCTGTGCGCAAAGATATTTTGGATTGCATCAATATTGTCTTATTTATCGGCTTGTTCTTAAGCTTTGCGATTTTGTTCTACGCAAAACCATTGTTCTATACGCTCTACTACACATCGGATTTAGAGCTTTCTGCCAATGCGGTGCAATGGATTGCGATTGAAGGATTATTCGGAACGATTACACCAGTTGTTTCTTCAATGATGATGGCTTGCCGCATGCGTAAAAAACTGTTATCGCAAATGATTGTGGCAGCTGTGATCAAATCGATCATTATGGTACCAATGGTGATGTGGTGGGGTGTAGCTGGAAACGTGATTTCAACTGTGATCACTTATGGCTGGATTATCCTCTACTCCCTTAGAGAAATGGCCAAAGCTTATTCAATCAATTTCCATTCCACGATTAAAATCGCCATTCAAACCGCGATTTGTTTAGCGGCAATGGGACTTGTGATGTTTGGCTTACAGCACTTAGGACTTGGCGCTGCTCAAGGAAGCCGCATGTTATGTTTTGGCGGAATGCTGCTCAATGGCATCATTGCCTCGGTTGTATTCTTTGGATTGGCACTTTACTTTGGCATCGTTCAAAGACTGTTCCACTTCCGCTTTAAAAAGAGAACTGCATAAAGATAAAACGATAAGGATGTCTAAACTATGTATGATGTAGTAGTTGTCGGCGGCGGCCACGCTGGTATTGAAGCAGCAGCGGCTGCAGCTAGAATGAATCAAAAAACGTTATTGATCACCAATAATTTGGAAATGCTCGGTTCAATGCCTTGCAACCCATCTGTTGGTGGACCAGCTAAAGGGATTGTTGTTCGTGAAATCGATGCGTTTGGCGGATTGATGCCGCAAGCAGCAGACCAAACAGCTTTACAATTTAAAATGTTGAATACCGGAAAAGGACCGGGCGTTCGCTGCTTACGTGTCCAATCCGATAAAGATGAATATAGAAAATGGATGCTTAATGCGTTGAAACAACAACCAAATCTCGATTTGTTGGAACAGCGCGCCGCAAAAATTATCCTCGATGATTCAAGAAAGAAAGTCATTGGGATCGAATGCGAAGATGGCTGCCAAATTCATGCCAAGACGACCATTTTAACAGCTGGAACCGGAATGAACTCCGCAATTTTGCGCGGCCATACTTCCACAGTATCCGGTGCTGATGGATTGCCAACGAATACGACGTTATCGCAGTCTTTAGCCGATGCGGGATTAAAACTCATTCGTTTAAAAACCGGAACACCACCACGTGTTTTAAAATCGACTGTCGATTTAACACCAGCCCAAATTCAACCGGGCAATCCGGAGTTCTTGCATTTTAGTGAACTCACCAAACGAGAACAAGTCATTGATCCAGACAAACAATTGCCTTGTTACTTAATTTATACCCAACCGCAAACGCATCAAATCATCAACGATCACTTACAAGATTCAGCGATGTATTCCGGATTGGTGACTGGCGTTGGTCCACGTTATTGTCCAAGTATTGAAGATAAACTCGTGCGCTTTGCGGATCGTGAACGCCACCAGTTATTTTTAGAACCAGAACGCGCTTGTTACGACACGTTCTACATTCAAGGCTTCTCGACTTCGATGCCAGAAGAAGTCCAAGAAGAAATGGTTCATTCATTACCAGGATTAGAAAACGCCAAAATTTTAAAATACGCTTATGCGATTGAATATGATGCCGTCGATCCTTTGCAGATGTATCCATCTTTAGAAAACAAAAAGATCGAAAACTTATTTACTGCCGGCCAAGTCAATGGCACTTCCGGCTATGAAGAAGCTGCAGCCCAAGGTTTAATGGCAGGCATTAACGCCTCATTGAAAAACCAAGGCAAAGAACCTGTAATCTTAGGCAGAGCACAAGCCTATATCGGCGTTATGATCGATGATTTAACAACGAAAGGAACGAAAGAACCTTATCGTCTGTTAACTTCACGTGCGGAATACCGCTTATTGTTGCGCCACGATAATGCTTATCGTCGCCTTGCGCAAATTGCTCATGAAATCGGCGTATTGCCAGAAGAAAATTGGCAGTACTTCTTAAATTCAGAAGCTGAATTTGCCCAAACCGTTGAAGCGCTGCAAGAAACACATTTAAAACCAAATGAAGAAGTTAATGCTTTATTAGCATCTTTAGATGCGGGCAATATGGAACATGGCATGGATGCATATACGTTATTGAAACGTCCAAATGTGACAATTGCGGCATTAGCGCCATTGACTGGTGTAATGCCAAGTGCGGATGTTGCCAATCAAATCGAAATCGAATGCAAATACGCCGGCTATATCGAAAAAGCGAAACGCGATGTTCGCCGTTTAGAAAAATTGGAAAACGTGCGTATTCCAAAAGGAACAGATTTCCAATCAATGAGTAACTTAGCTTTAGAGGCAAGAAGCAAACTTGCGCAAATCCAACCAACGACGCTTGGTCAAGCAAGCCGTATTTCGGGAATTAACCCAAGCGACATTGCGGTGCTCTCCGCAATCTTGCAGGCTAACGAAAAACAAGGCGAATAGCCAAGCGTAAAAGGTGAATAAATGATGGACTAATTGATTAAAAGTCAAATCATCTGTTTGGATTTCTTAAAAATTATCTAAAAAAGTACATTTTTACATTAAATTTTTAGAAGAAATAAAAAATTTGTATGAATAAAACCGAATTCGTTAAAATGAATTCGGTTTTATTTTTAGAAAGAGAGTTATTTTTAATCGATTATGGATTAAACTGATTCGATTTTTGAGGATGATAGGACAAACCTTTTAAGATTGTAAGATTGTTTTCATTACCTCTGTCATTTGTTATAATGATGCAGGAAGCTTAGTGGGGGTTTTTATATGAAAAAACAGAATAATAAAAAATATAAAAATCCATTTACTATGGGTGTTTATTACTTCACCATCATGTGTATCACTGGCTTTTTCACGATGGGAATCGTCAGAGAATTTAAAACGTATTTCGATTTAAAAACAGAAGTTCTTGCTAACCAACAGCTCCGTCAAGAAACACTTGAACTTCAACAAACGTTAGAAAACGAAAAGAAAAACTTAACGAACCCAGACTATCTCGAATTTGTTGCCCGTGGAAAATATCACGTTTCACGAAATGGCGAACAAGTATTCGTTTTCCCTTCTTTATCCCAAGGACTAGATGGCGACGAATAGTTAAACATGAATATTGAATATAGACTTGCCTGCATAGGCAAGTTTTTTTATACGCAAAATATGATGACGAAAAAGGAAAGTAGTGCGCTTTTTTATGGACGATTTTTCGCCAAATATGAAACGAAATACAAGAACATAAGAAGAATGAATAATAACTAGTTTTAGAATTTAAACAATTCAATATGAATTAAAAATACTTTATTTAAGCGCAAAATTTTAAGCGTGGGGATGTTTTTTTGACTTCAGAATAAAAAAATATTTTGCATGATTAAACCTGTCAGACACAATGAATAATTTGACCGATCGATTCGTTCAATAATATAGAGAAGGCAAAATTACATGAATAAAACGTATAACTACGACTCATCCTATGATCTCGAGGATGCAGCCCCCACAGAATATCAACCCCACACATTAGTTTCGCAAAACATCAACGGCAAGCGCGAATACTTTTTTGCCCAGCCCGTCCCCAAACCTTTGCATCAAATCACATTTGGTAATCAAAGCCGGAAATTATATGATCGCGCGCCTAGATCGTGGAGCGAAGAACAAAAGCGTCGCAACCGCGTCATTCAAACTGGCGATTTAATCGTCGATGAAGCGGGAAGACAAGTGTATAAAAATGGTGAATGCATTAAACTGACCCCAACTCAATATCACTTAGTCCAATATTTGTGCAGCAACAGCACGATTTTATGTTCGCGCGAATCGCTGAAAAATCTAACTTGGAAAAGATGTCATCGCCACATTCAAGATAATACTTTGACCAAACACATCAATCGCACAAGACAATTATTAGGACAAGAAAAAGGCTGCGAATACATTTTAACGAGCAATGGCATGGGCTATCGCTGGGGAATGCCGGTCTTTGAACGCTACATTCAACGGGATATGGATATGAGCCCGTATGCGAGTTATGAACATAGCGCAAATGAGCGAAAACATTGAAGCTTTGTATGCAACTTATGCATAGACAAAAACGAAAAACACGTTTCATTTAAAAATCGCAAAATCC
>JAUMZN010000029.1 GCA_030528085.1 Erysipelotrichaceae bacterium
AACTGTGTCAGATCGGTTTTCTTTCGCAATTAAACGCCTAACCATCTAATGTTTTTTTATATCATTTTTTATTTTTCAACGGCTTCATCGAATTCTTGGAATACATCTAGAACTTCTTGAATTTCGCTAGAGATGTCTTTGGACATTACTTTCTTTTCGACTAAACCTTTTGTCAGCTCTTTTAATGGAACTTTATCGGCATCAATATGTCCAGACGTCTTTTTCTGTGCTTTTTTCTTTTGTGTTGTCTTGGAACCAACGAACTTCGTATCCTTTTTAGGAACAGCGTAAGTCACGTTTCCATACAGTTTTTTCATATCTTCAGATGTTAAACGAATTGTACGGTAATCACGGATTGCTTCACTCCAAATTGGATTGGAAACATCGTCGAGATTTCCTTCTTGAATCGTTAAAATATCTGTTTTTTCGTTATAGTCTAAAACAATTCCAACATGGTTATGGGCAACATCTGAAGAGAATACTGCTCCTGCTTTTGGTTTGTCGGAACGTTTGAATTTGTCTGCATGTTCAGCTAATAATTCATCAACACAATCGTATCCATTGCCTCTAAATCCAGGATCAAATCCATACAGTTCATAGAAGCGGCCCCACGCAAACCATGTACACTGACCCCATAAAGATGGTGTGTTATATGGTGATAAAGATAGACGCCAACTTTTCGTGCTGGAAAAATCTGGAAGCAAGTTAATGACACCCATATTGTTGACACGAACTTTACGGTTCGCTTTTGCGTTCAGCTTTTTAATTCTGATCGTACGGCCTGTACTTTGTTGGCTGGATAGATCAGCTGAAGGTGAAATGATCACAAAGCTATTCGATAAACCGCCGTTAGAAGGATAATATACTTCACTGCCTTCAATGGAATCGAATGGTAAGCCTGGAAGGCTTGGATCATAATTGTTGTCACTTTGATAATCATCACCTGGTTTTGGTGTTGGGCCTGGCTGTGGTTCAGTTGGTGGTTCAACATTTGGATCTTCAGGATCTTCAGGTTCACCTGGTTTAATCGCAACTGGTGGTTCGATAAATTCATCGTCCCAGACAATATCGTCATCATCTAATCCTGGAACTAAAGCATCATTATCTTCAGTTTGATTCGAATCTTCATCTAAATCAGGATCAGGATTGCTTGGCTCAACTTCCTGCGGCTCTTCAACAAAATCAATTTCATGATTAAATTGAGTCGTTTCATCGACGACAATCGATTGTGAATGTTCTTGTTCTACAGCTTCAAATAATTGACCACTTGGCTGCGCGGTCGATGTGTCCGTTGTTGAACTTGCATCTTCAAATTGTGTTTGAGGTGTTTGTTCAATTTGGACGACTGGTTCTTCAACAGAAACCATCACTTCTTCAAGCGCAAAAGACTGTGGTGCAGTTTCATTCACTGTCGGTTCAACAATTGCTTGTGGTTCATCGATCATTTCAAACTGCATCTCTTCTGTAGGCGTCACTTCTTCAAAGTTTTCTTCATTTGAAGTTGGAGCACTTGGCTGCGTTGTGATCGGTGCACTTGGAATATAGACCGGTTGAACAACAGGGATTGTGATTGTTGTTGTATAAACAATTGGCAATGGCTGATGCTGATTGCCGGAAAGAACTTCTTGTTGAGAAGGAAGAATGGAAACCGGTGTTTGGTCATCTTCGATATTCAATTGTTGATGGCGATGAATCAAGGATTCATGTTTCGTTGTAGTTTTGGCAATAACATGTAAGGAGCTCACTTGGCCAGTCAGCATACTTAAAGCTAAAACCATCGCTGCATTCTTGTACAATTTCATCATTCGGCTTCCTTTCTTTTTTAAGCAGGTCAATCATGAGAAAATCATGATAACATTAAACGATTTATTTTGAAAACTATCTGGATAGATAGATGAAATCATACGATTAATATTATCTTAATCATATTGTTTTATCTGCTTGATCGTGGAAATTATAACATTGTTTTTCATTCAATAACAACAAAATCTGTTTAAAGACATTCTAATTCGAATCATTGTAACTAGATTTATAAGAAATAAAGTGTCTTAAAACTTTCTTTTCAAGCAAGTTTTTGAACCAAAAACAAGGACGCCAAATGTGTGATGCGTCCTTGTGTTGTCTATTCGTGATTCGAATATGCTCTTAGACGAGCAATTTCTTCTTGATAAGGCGGATTGCCTTCGATATAAGGAGTTTCGAGAATTTTAACAACTTGGTCTAATCGTGGATCATGAACGATTTTAGCTAGTGTTTCAAATCCGATATATCCTTTGCCAATATTTTCATGGCGGTCTTTATGGGCGCCGCGTTCATTTTTCGAGTCGTTAATGTGGAAGACTTTTAAGCGATCTAAGCCAACGATCGAATCAAATTCTTGCATCACTTCATCAAAATGTTCGAGATCGTACCCAGCATCATGTAAATGGCAAGTATCTAAACATACACCCATTCTTTCTTGATGGTGAATGCCATCGATAATCATTTTTAATTCTTCAAAGTTACGGCCGACTTCTGTTCCTTTGCCAGCCATGCTTTCTAAACAAATGATGACATCGTGATCATCTTCATCTAACACTTCATTAATTGCTCGACAAATCCATTCAACACCGACTTCAACGCCCGCTTTTAAATGAGCACCTGGATGTAAAACTAAATATTTCGAACCGATTGCAGCAGTGCGTACGATTTCTTCTTTAAGAAAATCACGACCAAAATAAGAAGTATCTGGGTTGGCGGAGTTTGCTAAGTTAATAATGTATGGCGCATGAACGACAATTTGGAATGGCTGCCATCCCGCTTTTGTGAATGTCTCAATGCCTTCTTTGATTTTTAATTTTTCAATTGGAGCTCGTTTTGAGTTTTGAGGTGGGCCTGTATAAATCATGCAGGCATCAGCACCATAGCTTAATGCTTCTTCAATCGCACCTTGAAAATACTTCGGTGCTTTGAAGCTGACATGTGATCCTAAATATTGCATTGGTTATTGTTCCCTTTTCGCACGCTGTTTTGCTTTGGCGCGTTCACGTTTTTGTTGCTGAATTTCTTTGCGGATCATCGCACGTTTTGCACGACGTTTCACATTTTCTAATTCTTGAGCACGTTTCTTTTTATAGTTTGGTTTTACTTTTTTTGCTTTTTTATGAACAACTTTACCAAGTTCAGCATTCATTTCTACTTTTTTATTTGGCGCATTGCGTTTTGTTCGGTCTTTGACTTCAACAAAATTTCCATCTTTAATGTCCATTTCTTTAAAATCAATACCGCGTTTTCTTAATGTCGCTACTGCTTGCTGATCTTTTGGGGAAGCAATCGCAATCGCCAATCCATCACGACCTGCTCTTCCTGTACGTCCAGAGCGGTGTTCATAAAATTTTAAATCTTTTGGGAAACCGCAAGAAATAACATGCGTAATTCCTTCTAAATCGATTCCGCGTGAAGCAATGTCACTTGCGACGATATAAGATTTTTTCTGGGATTGGATTTGGCGAATCGCACGTGAACGTTCACGCGCTTCTAAATCACCCTGCAATTCCACTAAATCATAGCCAGCTTGACGCATATCATTAGCGAGTTGTGCTGCTTCTTGGTTCGAGTTTGCGAAAATTAAACATACATAAGGATGAATCACGCCTAAAACATCTAATACGCGTTCTGACATCGTCTTATGTTTTATAGGAATTAAATAGTGTTCAATATCTGCCGCAAATTCTTCGTTGCTGCTGATGCGGATGAGTTCAGGGTTATTGAGATATTTCTTCAAAAATGGCTGCAGCATTTCTGGAATCGTTGCTGAAAAGACCATAACTGTAATGTCTTGGGACATGTGGCTTAAAATCATATCGACATCTTCCAAAAAGCCGAATTCCATCGTCATATCCGCTTCGTCGATGACCATGATTTTTGCTGTGTTTAAAAGTAAGGTTTGATCATCCAAGAATAAGTCTTTCATTCGTCCTGGTGTTCCAATAACGATATGTGGGACAAGACCGCCTTCTTTTTTCTCCATTCCCCCGGTTGCTAAACGAATGCGCACATCAAAATGATCTGCGAGTTTTTTGCATCGTTCATATAATTGCCAAGCTAATTCTCGTGTTGGAACGGAAATTACAGCTTGGACTTCATCAAGTTCAACGTCGATGGCGTCAAAAATCGGCATAAAGAAGGCATGGGATTTCCCTGATCCTGTTGTCGAAATTCCGATTAAATCGCGTTGTTTATCTTTACGGTGAATCACCGCTTCTTGAATTGGAGTCAAAGTTTTAAATCCTTCGACTTTCATCATCTCTTCGATACGGTTCATCATCAACACCTCTTTCTTTTATATGTATTGTTATCTCATCTATTCAAGATCAATGATAAAATGATAGCCGACAAGTTATTTGAAAACTTGTTGTGTTCAGTTTATTCGATCTTCTAGTTATTTGATCACAGATCGTTTACAGTTAAAAATTTTAACATTCGAATTGCAAGTTTACCAAAACTAACGCCTATTGAAAAGAGAAGGATTAGAAGATTTTGTTTTTCTCGATTCAATTTGCACAAAAATACAATCCGCTTTACATAAAGCTAGATAGGAACATTCATGATCGAAATCATCGAAGCTAGTGTACAAGGATTTTGTAAAGGAGTTACGCAAGCACTTACGCTTGTCGATCAAACTTTACAATCCGATTGTCCGCGTCCCATTACAATATTAGGTTCTCTAGTCCATAACGATTTTGTCAACCAATCCTTAAAAGAAAAAGGGGTTCGTGTTTTAGAAGCTAAACAAAAAAGCCGCCTAGAATTATTAGATCAAATTGATTCAGGAACGGTCATCTTCACTGCGCATGGCGTCAGTGATCAAGTTCGCCAAAAAGCAAAAGATAAAGGATTGCATATTGTCGATGCATCTTGTCCATTTGTGCGCTACACACAAAATCTAATGGCGAAACATTTAGCACAAAACGAAGTCATTTTCTATATCGGCAAAAAAGGTCATCCTGAAGCAGAAGGTGCGACTTTTATGCAAGAAAATGTCTATCTCATTGAAACGATAGCCGATATTCCTACCGATATCGACAAACCAATTTTTGTCACAAATCAAACGACGATGTCGATTATTGATTTACAACAACTTTTTGAAGCGATTCAAAGCTGCTATCCACAAGCTGTTTTATGTGATGAAATTTGCAACGCAACACGCGTAAGGCAAAAAGCTGTCTTAGATCTAGCCAACCAAAACATCGATTTATTAATTGTCGTTGGTGATCCAGCCAGCAACAATACGCGAAAGCTAGCGCAAATAGGCAAAACTGCGCAAATTTCACAAGTCATTCAACTTGAAGATGCTAGCGGATTACAGCCTGAGCTATTTGTTGGCATCAAACGAGTCGCAATTACAAGCGGCGCAAGTACGCCTGCCTTTTTAAAAGAAGCAATTATCGAAAAGATCAAAGAAATCGATCAAAACAGTCTATAAAAAACACCACATCTTTAGCTGATCAGTCTAAACGATGTGGTGTTTTTCTGTATTCAATCATGAATCTATTTATTTATTTTTTTCAGATTCTGTTGTGAGCAGTTCGACTAAAGTTTTGTTGTTATTGCATACCGCAAATGATTTTAAAACATCTAAAGTTGCTTGTTCTTCTTTATTGCGAGCATGCATACGAATCATACTAGCCGCTTTTTGTTCCTCTTTAGTCAACAATAAATCATCTTTACGCGTTCCTGAACGCAAAATGTCGATTGCTGGGAAAATTCTCTGGAACGCTAAATCACGGCTTAAAACTAGTTCCATATTTCCCGTTCCCTTGAATTCTTCAAAGATTACTTCATCCATGCGGCTTCCCGTATCAACTAATGCGGTTGCTAAAATCGTCAGTGAGCCACCTTCACGAATATTTCGCGCTGCCCCAAAAAAGTGTTTTGGATAATATAAAGAAAGTGGGTCTAAACCACCAGAAAGAATTTTTCCCGAATTTGGCACAAGTAAGTTATATGTTCTTGCTAAACGGGTGATGGAGTCTAATAAAATGACGACATCGCCACCCATTTCAACAAGTGCTTTGGCACGTTCAATTGCCATTTCTGCAACGCGACGATGGTGTTGTGGTTCTTCGTCAAATGTCGAATAAACGATTTCTACATTATGATCGATAATCGTATCTTTGATATCTGTAACTTCTTCAGGACGTTCATCGATTAACAAAATGATTAAATGGACGTCTGGATGATTGACCTGCAAAGAATGGGCAATCGTTTTTAACAAAGTTGTTTTCCCAGCTTTTGGTGGAGAAATAATTAATCCGCGCTGTCCTTTGCCAATTGGGCAAAGCAAGTCAATTAACCGCCCTGACATATTCTCATCATCTGTTTCCATCGTAAAACGCTCTGTTGGAGAAATTGGTGTCAATCGTTCGAAATGGGTTCGATGCAGCGAATTGATAATCGGTTGATCATTAACGCTTTCAACTTGGCTGAGTTGTCTTGCTTTATTGTCTTCAATTCGATCATTTAATTGGCCACGAATTAAATCCCCTTGTCTAAGACGCATCGATTTAATTCGGCTTGCGCTAATGTAAATATCATTTTTACTCGACAAGTAGTTTTCGCCGCGCAAAAATCCATAGCCATCTTGTAAGATCTCTAAAACGCCTTCTACTGTTTCGCTCATAAGTTCCTCTTTTTCTATTTCAGTCAAAAATGCACACAAAAATGGATGTCCAACGATGGATCAAGAAATTGATGTAGATTTAGTTAAATCAAAATCGATTTCAAAAAAGATCAAAAGAATACAAAGTTGAATATTCCAAATTTTTAAAGTGAACGACTCGGCATAAATACCGAACTTTTTGCTTGTTAGTTAGATCATGCAATTCAAGTAGATTGTCCATTATTGCATAACCTTTACAAGCTAAAATCCCGATCATTCGTATCGGAATAACGGCTGTATCTCAAAAACAAGTCAATGAGATCCTTGCCTGAATCATTTAAAATGAACGTAAAAAATATATTGATGAAATTTAATCTATATTCTCGAAAGTCATAGATCATTTTGACTTTCGAGAATAAAAGATTAAAAAGCAACTCTATTTCACTTCTTTGTCTAACATTTTGTGACAACGTCTGTCAATCAATTTGAGCTTATTTTGTAGAGCTGCTTGTTGGTCTACTGGCATTTTTTCTAAAATAGCGGTCCATTGCGCTTTTTGCCAACTTAAATATTGTCTATAATCTTCATCGTCCACGACATGAAAGCCTAACAATAAGTCTTCTTCATCTACTTGCTGATCAAGATTTTGATTTGCTCGTTCAACGATCAAAATAGGATAAAAATGGCCATCCTTGACAACTTGTTCTTTGACAATTTGCCAATTATGCGTGATTAAAAATGATCTTAAATCATATGCATCTTTATGTGGACATAAAATCATCGATTGAACCGCTTGGGGAATTGGATCAGCCTGCAAAATATCGATGATCAGCTTGCCGCCCATTCCGGCAATAATGATTTGTTGGGTATCTAAAGGCAAATTGTGAATTCCGCTTTCTAAGTGCGTTTCAATTTGATTCTCTAAATGAAAAGATTGAATGTTTGCTTTTGCCTGCATCAAAGGTCCTTCTCTAAGATCACAAGCATAAGCTTTTTTGACTTTTTCTTTTAAAACTGCATCGATACAAACTAAGCCATGATCGCAGCCAATATCGGCAATGATTGGCTTGCTTGCTAAAGAAGCAATTGTCTTTAATCGTTTTGAAATTTCCATGATCTCTCCATATTACTCATCTGCATTTCAAATGGGCAGTTGTATCCAACCACACAGACATCGATTCTGATCCAATCTCATTTCAACAATCATTCTGTTTGAAAGATCTAGATTAGATTTGATTTTTTTTGCAGACTAAATCTCGTTTTTTAATCAATAAGTCTTTTAATTCTGCTGGATTTTTTACTTGTTTCATTTGTACATTGATCGCCTGAATTTGGTTTTCAATAACATCTTTTAAAATTTTTTTAGTCGCATCATTGAACAATTGATCAATCATGTCACTATAATCCGGCCAATCCGCCAACTCTAAAAAGAGTCGTTTAACATCGTCTTCTTCAATCACTTCAAATAGTGAAAGTGGATCGATTGTCGAATGTTGTTTATAAAACAGCTGTAAATATTTAAATAACGTCATGCAAGTAGGATTAGTGAACAGACCGACTTGCTCATTGTATTGATCAATAAACTGATCCGAGCGCAGCATGCACCATAACACGGACTTTTCAGCATGATCGTGTCCTGGTTCTACTGGTGGAGTCACAATCGGTTGTGAATATTTGTTCGAAGTATTTTTGGGTTTCCAAGATTTTCGTTCTTGTTCAAAGCTATATCCTGTCAGCTCTTTTAAACGATCGAACATTACCGGTTGTTCATATTGTTCAAGAGAAGCGCGAATGATCTCTTCCATCGCTTTAGCATATTGTTTTTTATCTTCATAATTTTGCAGATTATATTGAGTTTGGAGATAATCAAACGCAAATTCTGCATAGCTGATTGTCGAATTGACTGCTTGTTTTAATGCTTCAGCACCTTTTTGAATAAAAATATCATCTGGGTCTTTAGCTTGGCTTGTTCGCACAAACGAAAAGCGAATGCCCGCATTAAATGCACCTTGCGCAAAATTCCAAGCCGCTTTTTGTCCAGCGCTGTCTTGGTCATAAAATACGACAACTGGAACATGGAGTTTTGCGATTAAGTCGAGCTGCATTGGTGTACAAGCCGTTCCGAGATTGGCAATTCCTTCATACATTCCAGCTTTTGCTAAACCTAAAACATCCATTGCCCCTTCGCATAAAATGACTCGTCCTGCCTTTGCGGCATACTTCTTAGCACGGTGATAGTTAAAGATCAAATGACTTTTTTCATACAGAACAGTCGTTGTTGTATTGACGTATTTTGCTTTTTTAGATGAGCCTGGCAAAATTCTTGCCGTATAACCGACTGGCTGGCCATCGGCATCGTGAATTGGAATTAAAATACGTTCATAAAAATAAGGAATATATGACGATTCTCCTTCAACAATTAAGCCAGTTTGTTCCAATACGTCGCGATCTTTAATGCGCGCTTGTAAATATTGACTGACCATATCAAAAGAAGGCACATAACCAATATCAAAATCGTCGATGATTTGCTTGCTGAATTTTCGTTGGGCTAAATATTGACTTGCCTGCAAGCCATCAGGACTATTGAGCTCATATTTTCCATAAGCCGTAAATAGACGTAAAGCATCATAGAGTGGCTGATGGGGATCTTTTGTTTGTTGTGGTTCGTCAATCATTTGTAAAGGATAATGTATGAGTTGAGCGACTTTGATCAATGCATCTTGGTAGGAAATTTTTTCGATTTCACTGACAAATTTAATGACGTTGCCGCCTGCACCACACGCAAAACATTTATAAATTTGTTTATCCGCAGAAACATGCATACTTGGCGAATGGTCATCATGGAATGGACATACGCCAACATACTCTTTGCCTTTTTTGTCGAGAGGCACATAACGGGAAATGATATCAACAATATCCGCTTGATCTAAAATATTTTGATGATCTCTTTGCGAAACACGCATCGTCAATCCTCCCTTCTTTATAGTTATAGACTAAAAAATGCGCAATGTTTCCTAAACATAAAGAAGGATTGAAACAATCTTCTATCTGCATGAGCAAAACGTTAGTTCAAACAACGCTTTAGCTAAAAGCGGTAGAATCGAAAGATTGCTTCAATCCTGTAAATTCATTAAATGTGATTTGAAATCTTATTCAAAACGAGTACGAGATTCGATGTATTGTTCTACTTCTGTTAATGGTATACGAACTTGTTCCATAGAATCACGTTCACGAACTGTTACACAGCCATCTTTTTCTGTTTCAAAGTCAACAGTGATGCAGAATGGTGTACCAATCGCATCTTGTCGGCGATAACGTTTACCGATGGATTGTGCATCATCAAATGTTACGCTTACGGATTTACCTAACTGACGAGTTAATTCCATAGCTGGTTCAGACAGTTTTTTGCTTAAAGGTAAAACAGCTGCTTTATAAGGAGCAAGTGCTGGATGTAAACGTAAAACTGTACGAACATCATTTTCACTGATGACTTCTTGTTCTAATGCTTGAGACATAACAGCTAAGATTAAACGTTCAACACCAACAGATGGTTCAATAACATATGGAATATATTTTTCATTAGCTTCTTGATCGAAGTATTCCAAAGATTGTTTAGATACATTTTGATGAGCAGTTAAGTCAAAGTCTGTACGGTCAGCAATTCCCCAAAGTTCGCCCCAACCAATTGGATCACCGAATAAATATTCGATATCTGTAGTCGCATTGGAGTAGTGGGATAATTCTTCTTGATCGTGTGCTCTTAAACGTAAACGATCTTTTTGAAGACCTAAGTCGTATAAGAACTGTTCACACATACCTTCTAATTTTTTGAACCATTCTAAATCTGTTCCTGGTTTGCAGAAAAATTCTAATTCCATCTGTTCAAATTCACGTGTACGGAAAATGAAGTTTCCTGGAGTAATTTCATTACGGAATGATTTACCAATTTGACCTACACCAAAAGGTAATTTACGACGCATTGTACGTTGAACGTTTTTGAAGTTAACGAAAATACCTTGTGCTGTTTCAGGACGAAGATAAATTTCACTTTTCGCATCTTCAGTTACACCTTGGAATGTTTTAAACATTAAGTTGAACTGACGAATAGGTGTAAAGTTTTTCTTTCCACAGTTTGGACAAACGATATCATGTTCTTCGATATATGCTTCCATTTCTTTGTTGGACCAACCAGCTGGAATTACTTCACCATGGGATGCATCTTCAATTAATGTATCTGCACGATAACGTGTTTTACATTCTTTACAGTCCATCAATGGGTCAGAGAATCCACCAACGTGACCACTAGCAACCCATACATTTGGGTTCATCAAAATTGCAGATTGAATTCCAACGTTTTCTGGTTGTTCAGTAATAAAACGTTTCCACCATGCATTTTTGATATTGTTTTTAAGTTCAATCCCTAAAGGACCAAAGTCCCACGTATTCGCAAGTCCACCATAGATTTCGGACCCTTGGTAAACGAAACCGTAGTTCTTCATATGTGCAACGATATCATTGAAACTTAAGTAGCTCATTCTTTCTCTCCATTCATTTTTGTCTTTTTGTTTTTGAGATCATTCAAAAGCATTAAGCTAGTCTGAATAAAATAAAATCCGATTCATTCAATCGAATTATTGACAAGACAAAATAGCTAGCCGCTATTGATTTTCTTGTTTATCAATGACTTAGTTTATCACGTTTTTTCTCATGTTTCATCCGCTTTTCATCTCCATAGTGCGATACACCTCTATAATGTAAAAAACGAAACCTGATCATCCAGATTTCGTTTTAATTTATGCTTCGTTTGGGTTTGTTTCTGGCTGCTTTTCTTGATTAAAAGCTTCGCTTTCATCAATCAATACTGCAATCGTTTTATCATCTGTGCTTTCCAGCCCTTCGATGCAATCTAAAAGCCATTGATGTGGATTTTGTGGTGCCGTGACATTGAGATGAAATAAATTATCGATCAATTCTTTGTTGCCAGATATTTGTTGATCATCTTGGGAATTGACATAAATTAATTGGTCAAAAACGCCGTCTGTTGCCGCAATCACAGAACGAACAGGATCTTGTTGATTATCCATCACAAAGAAATTCCAAGCAAATTGATCAGAGATCGGAGAAACACGACTCGATGTTTTTAAATGTGTGATCATCATCCCAAATCGGTCCGATTGACATTGAAATAAAATCCCGCCATCACCAGCAATACCACCAATTAATCGTCCTTTCGCATACAAAGCCACAATTAATGTTGTTTGACAATCAAATAAAGGGATATCTACTTTTCGCAAATTTTCTTGTAAATAATGCTCGGCAAATACGAAGGCTTCACGAACAAGTTGTTCGAGTTCTTCAGTTTCCATATTCTCCTGTAGCGTTTCTTCTAAAAACATACTTGCAGCTTGAGAAACGAGTTTTGCTGCAATTTCGCTATTGGAAAATGTCCAATCGGATTTTAATGAAACACCATCACATAAAACTAACCCTTGATACCCTTTCGTATCAAATGTACGGACGGCATCTTGGTTGGCAACATCATATTTTTGATGCAGTGTTCCTTGTAAGGAAATCGTTTCAATCATCGGCTTTCCCTTTCTACTTCGATATTGATTTATTTCAAAGGTAAGATATTCAAATTATAAAGATTAATTGATCCAAATCATTTTCTTATTCGTTCTTATTATCAATCATTTTTGAAAAAAAGGAATAGAAAACGTTCAATCGAAATGATCAAAGTATTCTTATGCGGCGAATTGATTAGACTTTGAACACCACAATCGAAATTAGACCGCAGCTTCACTCCAATATTTTTACGCATCAACAAGTTTACATTTTCAAAATGAGTCCATTAATATATTTGAAAAAGCTCTCTATTTTCTGAATCTAAGTAGAATGAAGAATAAGGTGATGATTTTAAAATCATCAATCAACAAGAATCCATGCTTTTAAGTATTTCATTGTTAATCCGCTAAATAATATGTATTAATTCCATTTTTATTTAAAAATCCGAAGAGGCACTCCCCTTCGGATTTTTAACCTTAAATTGTTGTAAACTTTTGTTACTTGGACGAATAGAAAACAATTTTTACTATGTAATAAAATAACAAAACAGTGTTCGCAATGAACGGGATTAGCAAATTACTTCTATAAAGAGTTTGAAACAAACTTAATCTATCTAAATTATCTCCAAAAATGTAATAACCGTTTGGAGGGAAGCATGCCGCTCCAATAAAAATTAATACATATACAAAAAACACAAACAAAAATCTTTTTTCATATGATTCTTTCATAAAATCACTTTTTGCCTAAAAAAGTATATTCAGCACGCAATATTTTGACTCTGTTAATCAAGTATATCTATTGATATTGAACAAGAAGATATGTATTTATAGTTTGTGTTGAAATATAGTCATACGTATCATAAATACCACTTTGGTCATGATAATTTGTCCTCATATGTTTGACTACAAAATCACCATAATGTGCTAATCGACTAAATCTATTTCGGTCTGCTGGAATTGTTGTGTCTACTCCTAGAGAATGAGTCACGGTTAAAGTATAAGACAAACCATTAAATGAACCATTGATTTTAGCCGTTGACGATTCGTTAGCTCTGATCGTATAAGCGGCAGCTTTAGTCCATGTAGGTGTTAATCTATGGTATCCAACAAATTTCATATTTAAATTTTGTCTTGCTATTTCCTGAGTAGTAGTAAACTCTCCATGAGGTTGAATTCCAGAACCATTTGATTCTTGATGTTTTAAATAAGAGTGATAATCTTCTTGTGTCGAAAAATAATACGTTTCATTTTCGCTTACTTCAACCGCAATAACTTGGTCTGTTTCATGAGCAAAAATGTTCATTGGTACAGGCATTATCAAGCAAATTCCCAAAAACAAGCTAACCAAGCATTTTAATGTGTTTTTCATATGCTTCTCCTTTCATTTGGTTGGCTATTTGTAAACAAAGAATTATTCTAGTCTCAGAAAGAAAAACGCTTCTTCCTTTATAAATTTCTCATCTCAATCAACACCTTTCTATTCAACTCAGTTATATTTTGTTAATTTCATAATACTAATTAGTCACTTAAATACAAGGCTTAAAATTAAATATTTCATCTGATACAATATAATTAGTGAGCGTTTTTGTTTAAAAATTTCTACGCATCGTATACTAGATATCTTTTGGCATTTACCATTAATTTTTAAATGTTGCTTACGAATTTTAACCTCATTTTATTTCCTGTCTTTAGAGGTTGACACTACAAGATTTAGAACTTTTTTTAATTTCAGAATAAGGCAAAGGCAATTTTACTTAGAACCAAAATAAGAACGACCTGAGATATTTCCACAATTAAATGGTATGTCTCAGGTCGTTTTTAGCATATACGGGTTTATGATTCCCTGTTACCCTCTTACGAATTATTATCTCTATCAAACTCAATTGGACTCAATATATCTCATCAGCTAAATCGAGATTGAACTTGAACTAATAAAGGCGAGTTTTTGCGAGATTTCAATTTCTTCAAAATGAAGATTGAATCTCAATCAAATTCTCGCCTATTTTTCTGTTTAATCGATCATGAAATGCATCATGACTTCAAAACAAAACTAATGTACTTTGTTATTGGTTATGAGTTCTATCTCGCAACAGCAACGCCTATTTCTTCCAATGAATCAAATAAAAGTGAATTTGTCCGTCAGTATCTTCTAATTTTAAAAAATCAGTTTCATCATCAATTCGGACTGCCCTGTGCGCTAAAGACTGTTCTGGTGTTTCTTCAATTACTTTAGGCTTAAGTTCTTTTCCATCAAAGTGATATAACTTCGTTTTAGTGAAATTATCCGAAGAGTAGAACTCATGATCAGATACTTGAATCGTTAATCCAATCTTCTCATTAGCAATCTCTTTTAACTCTTTTGTTTTCACATCATAGCTATATTGCTTATAAAAAGCATCTTCTGGATTCAAAACCGTATCTTCTTTTCTTGAAACGTCAACCAAAATGTAATCTTTTAAATTAATCACATTGATTGGAGATTCCGGTACATCAAATGTGATTTTTTCATTTTGATTAAAACTATGCACAGTATATTTTCCTGCTTGCTCTGTTGCATAAGAGACCCAATTTTTAGAATTCAGCTGAATATTTGGGGCAACGAGATAAGGAAAGTCAACCTTATTCACTTCACTAACACTATTATCCTGAACGACCTCATCAACGATTTCTACTTTTCCTTCATCAAAATGCATAACTAACCATTTGATATGCTCTTCGTCCACAACATCTTCTGCTAACAGATAAATTTCTTCTCCAAGTTTTTCAAATTGACGAATATGAAATGGTGTTTGAGGTAAAACACGAACAATTTCTTCATTGTTAAAACGAACTACACAATATGATGTATTATTTTCATTCAAAGTGAGCAGTTCATAAATGTTTCCTTTTTCGTCTGTTATGTAATCATAAAGTCGAGTTTCCTCATCTTTATAATCTTTAATGAATTCTGCTTTTTGATCTTCCAGATTATATCGATAAAGCCCTTCCGAAAGGCCTCGTTTTTGCTTATTTAAAATTTCAAAATAGATATAATCGGAAGTGGCATGACAATCTTGCAGATAAATTGGGAATTCATAGTTTTCTGCTTTAAACTCTACAGGTACAGATAATTCTTCGATTTCATAATCCATACTTGTATGGTCAATGATGGCTGTCACTTCTTCACGATCTTGTTCAGTTGTCGAGCTATTCATGCTTTCAGAAGAACTTGTCTGACTACTTACATCTTGATTTGTCGCACAACCGCTCAATAATATACCAATAGCCAATAATAGATTCAGTTTTTTCATACCGACACCTCCTTTGAGACTTACAAACAGAATCTAATCGTTTTTAATTCTAATAAACGTAATATCCACCATTTCCGTTTAAGGCTTGAATCATCGTGGATTGCGAAACAGTTCTAAGGTAATCGCTATCTTTAAATGGATCGCTATAATGCAAACTTCCATTTGAAGAATATCCTACTCCGACGACAAAGTGAGGTGTGAATCCTTGATAAAACGGATCCAGATAGCTTGCATCCACATCATAAACTACTGGATAATTTGCATCGAAATCTGCCTTAACATTATTGTAAAAATTTCCCTGGCTTGTCAGTCCTACTTCATACGCCAACCCAGTATAAGCATGCAATTGATTTGCCAAAACGTCTATATATGTTCCATTAGGACCTGTACCAAGAACACTAGCTAGACTTGCTTGTGAATAATATGTGCCAGTGACATAATGAACAACCATCTGCATACTTGCTGGCCCACACCATGTTCCTTGTTCTTGTTTGTAATGTGGAACACCTAATACTCCTGGACTTCTAAATAAACTCATTTTTGATTGATTCTCTACCCATTCAGTTTTCTTCTTAATTTTATTTTTATACTCCTCTGAGCGGATATAGATTTCACCTTCATCACTTAAACCATTCATATCCCCATTTTTCGCACTTACAGTTAATGGAGTCGCACAAGTCACTATGAGCGCAAAGCTTAAAATAGCTTTAGTCATTTTGCTAAATTTATGTTCCATAATATTTTCCTTTTCTTCAGTATTTGTAAAATTCATTTTAAATCACTACGATCATCCAAATTTTTCTTTGGATCAGTCATATACTGAAGATGACATCACCACCGTTATATTTCCATTTCTTTTTAAGTCCAAAATTGTGATTCAATTTAAGCCATAAACTACTCATGCATGTTTTGTTATCATCTTCTAAAAAATTTAAGGGTATATCAAATCGTTTATTCAATCCATAAGTATTCAACATAAATTCACCTTACCTCTAAAACAAATTCAAAACTTTTGAAGTCCTTGTATAAACTAAAAATTGATTATATTAATGAATAAATATAAATTTCTCATGTTCGTTGTTATTAGATATCTATGTGTTTTAATGAATTTTCTATCGTTTTACACGATTGCTATTTTTATCTATTTTCTAATCATACTGATTTTCTTAGATGCGACAGACAAAAAGCCCGTTTTTTGAGCTTGGTTTATTGACTGTTTAC
>JAUMZN010000030.1 GCA_030528085.1 Erysipelotrichaceae bacterium
ATCTGTCATTTTTCGAGTTTTCATACACTTTTTTTCCGAGAAGTTGAGATCACTCCTATATATTTAAGACATATCATAACTAGACATCTCGCTAGAAAGGCTAAGTTGAAGCGAAGATGGCATTAGAATAGATGATGACAAGAAAATCGATGATTTTTCCTATTTCCTTGTCTTATCAACGGCAAAAATAATGATCTCCTCGAAGCTGGCTGCCGTCAGTTGATCAACGATGCTCAGACTCGAGGATTTCTATCAGATATTTTCGATACCACATCTTGAAAACCCTCCATTTCAATTCCTACTTTAAACATAACAGCCTAAATCAAATCGTGTAATATTTTTTGCGTTCATTATTATTTCACTTCGTTCTATGATCACCGCCTTAGAACCAAATCATTTCATTCATTTTTTATCGTTCCCTCTTTTGTCTTTGTTATAATGAGGGCATGTCAAAATACTCAAAAACGATCGCAACTTGCGCTTTTTTAGCCGCCAGCATTTGTTTATTAATCTTTGCGGTCAACCTTAACTCTCTATTTTTATATATCGGTATTGCTTGCCTGCTGATCGGCGTTGTTTTACGACGTTTTTCCAACCCCTCCTCTTCTTCTTTTGAAGATCAAATCGAACAAGCAATTCACGAAACAGATGATTCATCATCTGCTCAAAACAAATAATCTTCATCTACAAAAAATGCTCTAACAAGACTTAAATCGCATCTTGTTAGAGCATTTTATTATTGATTCGTTTTTGTATTCGTCAAGAAATAGCTTAACAAAGTTGTGTTAGCTTGTTGGCGGCCATTGCCATCCACATCTAAGCCATCCCCTTCCATAATCTCCTCTTCATAGCGGACATTATGATAAGAAATTTGTTTATTGAGCCATTCAAAGCCGAACTCTTCACAAAGTGTTGGTTCATCGGCATATAAGCTTGTGCCAAGTCCTAAGCGATGACCTTCAATTTGTGCTCCTAACGCTTCGACGGTCGTTGGGAAAATATCGAGTGTTGTATAACTACGGTTTTGATCTAACGTATATTCTGGACCGTTAATAACGGTAAAATACGTCTTTCTTTGATAATCTAGACCAACCGCCTGGTTGATTAATCCGTCCATCGACAAATGGTCTCCGGCTAACACAATTACTGTATCTTCATAGAAGTCTTGTTGCTGGATCCATTGCACAAATTCAGCAATTCTCTGATCCGAACACATGATGACATTTTCGTATTGTTCATCATAAGTATCTGGGCAATCTTCACACAAATAACCGTCTTTAAAATGCGTATCAGCGGTTAACATCGTGAAGTTAAATGGCTGATCTTTTTTAGCGAGTTCGGTAATTTCTTCTTTCGCAAAGTCGATCAGTTTCGAATCTTCAAATCCCCACCATTCATGGTAGTTTTTAGGCAGTTTTCCAGATTCATGGGCTTCGTTTAAATCGAGAATTTCATAATCGCCATGTTGGCGGAAATAATTCGCACGTCCGGCATAACTTGCCTCAGAGCCGCACATCAATGTATTGGAATAGCCTTGTTGTTTTAATAAGTCGCCAAGGCTGACTACATTAGGCATAAATAACATATCTTCATCAAACGAATGATTGTATTTGGAATTTGATACACCAAGTGGTGTTCCACTCGTTTGAGCCACCATTCCTGCAACTGTCCAACTTGTATTGTTAGTCACTTGACCACCATTGAGGACGGTTGAATTTTGGAACTGAAATCGACATTGTCTTGAGCGAGCTTAGTGAGATTTGGGATGAGGTTGTCATCAAATCCTCCACCATGCTGTTGATCCGCGAAAGACGATTCCATCGACTCCATATAAATATAGATTAGATTTTTCTTCTGCTTTGGGAATTGAACAAAGCTTGAATCGGTTTTTGTATAGTGATCTTCGTAAAGTGTGGAAACGGTATTTTGTTCTTCAAAGTATTCATCGATTTTGAGGGCATCATATCCTTGCTTGACTTGATAGACAAGCGTTCCGGCAGTGATCACAGAAGCGATTAAAGCCGCACTGTTGAGTGTGAGCACTGTATTGGAGAAGTGAAATGACTTTTTCGCTTGTTTTTCTTTGATAAATAGGCGCAAAAAGCAGGCGTATAAAATCGTAGCAATAATGATCCAGATTAAATAAGACTGCGCAAATCCTTGTAGAATTTGAACAATCGTATTCGAGGCGCCGCCCATTCCAACTTGCATCGTATATAGAAATTGGGAAAATGACTCCACTTGGATGACATTCGTGATGTAATCAATCGCATACAAAAGAATACAAACAAGCAAGAATAATATATATGCACATGTACCTGTCCATATGGACAAGTTTTTTCTAAACCGTTTTTTCATATTTCAATATTGTAGATCCCTTGACTTGAAATGGATAATTACATTTTTATCATCTTCGTTTTCCCAACAAAATAGCCCATTTTTAACCGAGTCAAATCGCTTACAACCATTTTGTTGGTCACGCCATATTTTTTGTTGATTATCCATGATTTGATGTGTTTCATGATAAAACGCAATTCTAAACAATCATTTAATTTTCAATCAAAAATTTCGATCAATTTGCTCAAGAATCTTTCTAAATTCATTCTTTTTTCTGAACACAATCTGTCTAAAGCAAAAAAATTGCGCCCATTTGAATTCGGTTCAAATTGAGCGCAATTTCATTGTTTCTATCGCTTATTTTTCGATGGCAATTACTTCAACTTCTGCCAATACCCCTTTAGGTAAAGTTTTGACTGCCACGCAGCTGCGTGCTGGTTTAGAAGTAAAGTATTTTCCATATACTTCATTGAATGTCGCAAAGTCGTTCATATCTGCTAAAAAACAAGTTGTTTTAATCGCATGATCAAAATCGCTGTTCGCACATTCTAAAACTGCTTTTAGATTTTGCATGATGCGTTCTGTTTGTTCAGCTACAGTAGTCCCTACGACTTCGCCAGTTTGTGGGTCTAATGCAATTTGTCCAGAAGTGAACACAAAGCCATTCACAGAAATTGCTTGGCTGTATGGGCCGATTGCGGCTGGTGCATTAGGAGTAGAAATTTTATTCATTTTATTCTTCATTTCCTTTCAATTGATTAATCAAGTAAAGAGAATCCATTTTCTGCTAAAGCTTGATGGACTTCACGGATATGATCGAAATCGCGCGTTTCAATATTAATACGCAATACGCAATCCGTGATATTGCTTCCTTCACTTGCTTTGTCATAGAAGACGCTGACTACATTGGCATTTAAAGAAGCAAGCAATTTAGATACTTTTGCTAATTGTCCTGGGCGGTCTTCTAATTGAATTGCAAGTGTATCACTACGACCTGCTTTAAGTAAACCACGTTCGATCACTTTGGATAAGATCGTTACATCAATATTCCCGCCAGATAAAACACAAACGACGTTTTTGCCTTCTACTGGAATTTTATCGTACATCACTGCCGCAACGGCAACAGCCCCAGCACCTTCAGTGATGAGTTTTTGTGTTTCGATTAGTTTTAAAATCGCTCCAGCTACTTCATCATCCGTAACGGTAACGATTTGATCGACGTATTGACGGCATAAATCAAACGTATGATCGCCAGGTTCTTTTACCTTGATGCCATCCGCAATTGTTTGCACGTGATCTAGACATGTGATTTGTTCATGTTCTAAAGAGTTAAGCATGCTTGGCGCACCTGCAGATTGGACGCCATAGACTTTGACATCTGGGCGCAGCGTTTTAATCGCATAAGCAACGCCGGAGATTAATCCTCCTCCGCCAATTGGCACAACGACGGCATCGACGGCATCTAATTGATCTAAAATTTCTAAACCAATTGTTCCTTGGCCGGCAATGACTAATTCATCGTTAAAAGGATGGATAAATGTATAGCCTTTTTCATCGCGCAAAGAGATTGCTTTGGCATATGCATCATCATAAACGCCTGGCACTAAAACAACTTCTGCACCGTATGCGCGAGTTGCTTCAACTTTGGAAATCGGTGCCCCTTCTGGCAAACAAATGACAGCTGGAATATTGCATTTTTGCGCTGCTAATGCGACACCTTGGGCATGGTTTCCCGCAGAACAAGCGATAACGCCATGACGTTTTTCTTCATCAGAGAGCTGTGAAATTTTATAAGAAGCACCACGGATTTTAAATGAACCAGTATGTTGCAAGTTTTCTGTTTTTAAATACACGTTAACTCCAGGTTTGATTTTTGGTGCTGGAATTAAGTCGGTTTGGCGAACAATGTCTTTTAAGACATATTTAGCATGATAGATTGTTTCAAGTGAAAGCATCTGTAGTTTTATTCCCCTTCCTTTGCTTTGACCATTTCGTTTTCAATAAACTGACGGGCAATTCGAGGGGAACGTCCGCCTTGCGCAATCGCATAGGCACTTGCGCGCTTTTCAACGTCTTCATCAACATCCAATCCATATTCTTGGCCGATGTGATGAATTAAATTGAGATATTCTTCGGCATTTGGTTTTTCAAAGAAAATGCATTGTCCAAATCGCTGCGATAAAGAGAGCGTTTCTTGCAGCGTATCGCGAACATGCATATCATCTCCAGTTCGAGCTGAGAAAGATTCTTTGACTAAATGACGCCGGTTGCTTGTCGCATAAATTACCGTATTCTCGCTTCTTGCACTCACAGATCCTTCTAATACTGCTTTTAATTGCGCAAAAGAATCATCATCTTCGCTAAACGATAAATCATCGATATAAATCACGAATTTTAAAGGTTGCTTGGCGATCAAGTCTAATAATTCAGGCAAAACCGGAATGCGATCTTTTCCAACTTCAATCAAACGCAAACCTTTTTGACTATACCGATTGGCAATTGCTTTAATTGAAGCTGATTTTCCAGTTCCGGCATCACCATACAACAACAAGTTGCTCGCCGGTTTTCCTGCTAATAACGCTTCCGTATTATCGATGATCGCTTGATGTTGGCTTTCATAGCCAAATAACTGATTCAATGTGATTGGATCAGGGTGCACTACAGGTACTAATTCAAGCTCTGCAGAGCGTTTTAAGCGAAACATGTGATGCAAGCCAAAAACACCAATTCCAGTTTGATCGATCATCAATAAGCGGTTTAAATATCCCGCTTGAAAATCAATCGCTTCAGAACTCCATAAATCTTGGGCAATTCCAAGTTGATCAGGAGTAATTGAGCAAGCTTTTGAAATGGAGTTCAGCTCATCCATCGCAATGTTAACCATTCTTTCTGGAATGCTGCCTGCTTCAATATAAGCATCAGAAAGACAAGTTGGCATGTTGTCGATTCGATCAAATAAATAATCTGTCCAACTGACATAGCCTGCTTTATACAACAAGCCAGTGAAGCGTGCTGCTTTGGTATAACAGCTCGCTTCATCCGCTTTAAGTACATCAATAAACGCCTTAAAGACGATGTCTTCATTGAGATCCATGAAGACGATCAAGTTCTCTAATCGATTGGCCAGCGTCCCGATCATGAAAGGGTCGCTCCTTTATCCGCACCAGAGACAAGTTTGGCATAACGTTTGAGGTAGCCTGTGACATCTTTCTTTTCTTTGATCGTCATTTCAGCTTTACGTTTTTCGATTTCTTGTTCATCCACTAACAATTCGATTGAATAGTCAGGAATATTGATTGCGATTTGATCGCCATCTTGAACATAAGCAATCAATCCACCTTTAACTGCTTCTGGTGTGATATGACCAATGGCAGCGCCGCGTGTCGCACCGGAGAAACGGCCATCGGTAATCAATGCGACATCTTTATCTAAGCCCATGCCGGCAATAGCGGAAGTTGGACTTAACATTTCGCGCATTCCTGGGCCACCCGCAGGTCCTTCATAACGAATGACAACTACGTCACCTGCTTTGACTTTGCCACCAAAGATTCCCGCGATCGCTTCTTCTTCAGAATCAAATACGATCGCTGGTCCAGTATGGCGCAGCATTTCAGGAGCAACGGCGGAGCGTTTAACGACACATCCATCTGGTGCGATATTTCCTTTTAATACCGCAAGACCACCTGTTTTTGTGAATGGGTTATCCAATGGGCGGATGACTTCTGGATCTAAGTTGACCGCATTAGCAATATTTTCATGCAATGTTTTTCCAGTTACGGTCATCGTGCTGCCATCGATTAATCCGGCATCTTCCAATTCTTTCAATACCGCATAAACGCCGCCGGCAACGTCGAGATCTTCCATATAAGTTGGTCCGGCTGGTGCTAAATGACAAACGTTTGGCGTTTTTTCCGAGATGCGATTAACTTCTTCTAAATCGATATCAATTCCACATTCATGGGCAATGGCTGGTAAGTGGAGCATCGAGTTTGTCGAGCATCCTAAAGCCATATCCGCTGTAATCGCATTTCTAAATGCGGCTTCTGTCATAATGTCGCGTGGACGGATATTGCGTTTAACAAGTTCCATCACTTGCATACCGGCTTTTTTCGCTAATTCAATACGGCGTGAATAAACCGCAGGGATTGTTCCATTTCCTTTGAGCGCCATTCCAAGCACTTCTGATAAACAGTTATGGGAGTTTGCGGTATACATTCCCGAACATGATCCACAAGATGGGCATGTGTTCAATTCATATTCGCGCAATTTTGCTTCATCAATTTTTCCAGCTTTATAAGCACCAACTGCTTCAAACATACTTGATAACGATGTTTTATGATGATCGATTCGTCCGGCAAGCATTGGTCCGCCAGAAACAAAGATCGTTGGCAAATTCAAACGAGCTGCTGCCATTAATAAGCCAGGAACGTTTTTATCGCAGTTTGGAATCATGACTAAAGCATCGAAGGCATGTGCTAATGCCATAGATTCTGTTGAGTCCGCAATTAAATCACGAGTGACTAAGGAATAACGCATTCCGTTATGTCCCATCGCAATTCCATCGCACACTGCGATCGCTGGAAAGACAATTGGTGTCCCGCCGGCCATGGAAACACCCATTTTTACGGCTTCAGTAATTTTATCTAAATTCATATGTCCTGGAACGATTTCATTCCAGCTTGAAACAATCCCCACTAATGGGCGATCGATTTCTTCTTGAGTTAATCCTAATGCATGCAAAAGGCTTCGCTGAGGGGCCTTTTCCAGCCCTTTTTTCATTTCATCACTTTTCATTATTTAATCCTCTTCTTGTTTTTGATGGATCGGTATAGTCAAATTTTACCTTTATGTTCTTTATAACAATGTTTTCATTTTACAACATTGCGCTGCCATCTTCTTTTCTTTCGATTTTCCATTGCCATAGATCGAGTCATTTTTGAAAAGAAAACCGCTAGTTTTAAACAGATATAAACAGAAAAACTGCTAGCGATATCTAAGATATTCGATAGCAGTTTTTTCTTCACGTTCACTTTGTATCGAATCGAAAGTTCGCTTCGATATTTATTGGGTTTAATTAGTTATTAACGAGTTTATCTTCGTCAGCCCAAGAATAAAGTTTGCGGATTTCAGCTCCAACTTTAGAACTTGGGTGTTCAGCAGCACGTTTTCTCATTGCTTTAAAGTGAGCTTGACCACCTGCTTCAGACATATCTAATAAGAAGTCTTTGGCGAATGTTCCGTCTTGGATATCTTTAAGGATTTTCTTCATTGCTGCTTTTGTATCAGCAGTGATGATTTTTTCGCCAGTGATGTAATCGCCATATTCAGCTGTGTTAGAAATGGAATAACGCATTCCTTCAAATCCAGACTGGTAAATTAAGTCAACGATCAGTTTCATTTCGTGGATACATTCAAAGTATGCATTTCGTGGATCATATCCAGCATCTACTAATGTTTCAAAACCTGCTTGCATCAGTGCACAAACACCACCGCAAAGAACAGCTTGTTCACCAAACAGGTCAGTTTCTGTTTCAGTACGGAAAGTTGTTTCCAATACACCAGCTCGGCTTGCTCCAATACCTGCAGCATAAGCAAGACCTAAATCCCAAGCATCGCCAGTTGCATCTTGTTCAACTGCAATTAAAGATGGAACACCTTTTCCTGCTTGATATTCGCTGCGAACAGTATGTCCAGGACCTTTTGGTGCAATCATGATGACGTTGACGTCTTTTGGTGCAACGATTTGACCAAAGTGGATATTGAAGCCGTGTGCGAATGCGATTGTTTTTCCTGCTGATAAGTTTGGTTCAATTTCAGCGCGGTAAACAGCTTTTTGTTTTTCATCAGGAATTAAGATCATGACGATATCGGCAGCTTTTGTTGCTTTGCCAACAGGTAATACTTCAAATCCTTGTTCTTTTGCTTTTGCGGCAGATTTGCTTCCTGAATAAAGACCAATCACAACATCGCATCCTGAATCACGGAGGTTCAATGCATGGGCATGACCTTGTGATCCGTAACCGATGATCGCAATTTTTTTACCGTTCAAGCGATTTAAATCGCAGTCTTGTTCATAGAAGATTCTGTTTTCCATATTTATTCTCCTTTAAAGGTATTCCTTATATTCCATTTTTATTCGACAAAGTTGATGATCTCGTTTAGCGTAAAACGATTGCAGCTTTGTTGACTTCCATTAATGCGGATTCTTCAGGGACATCATCACTGAGATAGTGACAGCCTCTTTGTAAAGCAACGACACCTGTTCGGCTCATTTCTAAAATGCCATAAGGGGCAACAACCGTTAAAAAGGCGTCAATTTTAGAAGACTCTCCTGTAATTTCTACACAGAGCGTATTAGGAGAGAAATCAATAATCTTGCAGCGGAAAATATCCACGGCACTGACGATTTCCGGACGAGTTTCCGGAGTATTTCTCAGCTTAATCAATGCTAATTCGCGGCTCACTCGATCTTGAGGAATCATTTCTTTAACGTGTTTGACGTTATATAGCTTTCTAAGCTGTTTAACGCATTGTGAACGAATTTTTTCATCCCCATTCACAGAAATCGTAATTCGTGAATAATTCGGATCTTCCGTTGCACCTACAGTTAAAGAGTTAATGTTGAAACCACGACGAGTAAATAGGCTAGAGACACGAGTCAATACACCTGCTGAGTTATCAACTAGACAAGCAATCTCAAAGCGTTCCATCAGATTTCCTCCCGCAGGGTGATAATATCATCCATGCTGCCTCCAGGTGGAAGCATTGGTAATACGAATTCATCTGGATCAATCGTGACATCGATCAAGACTGGACCAGATTTTGCCATCGCTTTAGCGACTTGTTCAGACAGCTCATCGAGCGTGTTAATTTTGAAACCAGGTATGCCAAACGCTTCGGCAATCTTCACAAAATCGCTTTGACGATCTTGTAAGTCAGTATTGGAATAGTGTTGGTTGTAGAACAGCGTCTGCCACTGACGAACCATTCCTAATACACCATTGTTGAAGACAACAATGACAACTGGCGCTCCTGTCGTTTTTAAAGTCGCCAATTCGTTTAAGTTCATGCCAAAACTGCCATCACCAGTAAAGAGAATTGTTCGTTTTTTCGATCCAAACGCGGCACCAATTGCTGCGCCTAAACCAAAGCCCATCGTTCCTAAACCACCAGAAGAAATAAATGTTCTTGGTTTTTGGAATGGATAAGATTGAGCAACCCACATTTGATGCTGACCAACATCTGTTGCGATCGGTGTGCTGTCTTCGGTATATTTAGCAATTTCATTAATCAATGCTTGCGGCGTTAAGCGATTTGGTTGCAAGATTTGATCTTGTTGAAGTTGTTCTTCACGTTTTAAATGCTCAATGCGTTCATGCCATTCAGGATGCGTTTGCGGTTCCACTTGATCGAGCAAGCGAGCGACTGCATCGTGAATATTGCCGGCCAAACCTAAATCAACCGTAATGTTTTTATTCAATTCCGCAGCGTCGATATCAAATTGTAAAATCTTCGCTTGTTTTGCATATTTACGTACATTTCCAGTTGCTCGATCTGAGAAACGGCAACCAATTGAAATGATTAAATCACATTCGTTTTGCGCCATCGATGAAGCGTAATGGCCATGCATGCCTTGCATGCCTAAGAACCGTTCAAATGTAGTTGGAATGCAAGAAAGACCCATTAAAGTCGAACCGATTGGTGCATCAATCTTATCTGCGAGTTGCATAATTTCTTGAGAAACTTCTGCACCCAAAGATCCTCCTCCAATATAAATAAATGGTCGTTTTGCGCGATTGACCATTTTCACAGCTTTACTCATCTGATATTCATTGACTATTTTTTCTTGAGCTTTATGCGCTTTTCCTAATGGCTCATAGTCAATTACCGCTTGTTGAACATCTTTAGGGACGTCGACTAATACAGGACCTGGACGACCGGAACGCGCAATTTCAAATGCGGTATGAAGAATTGGAGCTAAATCTTCAATTCTATGCACGATGAAATTGTGTTTTGTGACCGGTAAAGTCACCCCTGTAATATCCACTTCTTGGAATGAGTCTCGACCGATTAAACTTGTCGAAACGTTTCCTGTAATCGCGACTAAAGGCACTGAATCCAAGTATGCCGTTGCGATTCCTGTCACCAAGTTTGTGGCACCAGGACCAGATGTAGCAATCACAACCCCGGTTTTTCCCGTTGCTCGAAAATATCCATCCGCAGCATGACATGCATGTTGTTCGTGAGAACTTAATACATGCGTTAAACGGTCACGATATTCGTAGAGGGCATCATATAAATCGATGACTTGACCGCCTGGATATCCAAATACAGTATCGACATCTTGTTCTAACAGTGTCTCGATGATAATTTGTGCACCGTTCTTTTTCATACAAATCTTCCTTTTCAAAAATGATTATGATTCTTATATCACAGCAAGGATTTGGCTTCAATCTATGATTTGAATTTTTTTCATCATATTTTCAATATCCTTGCATTTTGTTACATATTCACTCATTTTCTTTTTCAAAAAAATCACTGTAGCTGCATGTAAATCCACGTGCAGTAAGCGCTTTTTCAAAATAAACCGTTCAGAAAATGCGTGATGTTCTTCAATTGTAGACGTGTGTCTATGTAAAAACAAAACAAATTTTCAGCACTTTGAAAATATATGATCAAAAAGTCAAAACAGGGCCGCTTTTTTGAAAGTATTTTCATAAATCGTACACTTTTCATTTCCCCAACAAAAAAAAGCCAGCAAAATGAATTTCTTCATTTCTACTGGCTGATTTCTAATTTAATTTATTCAGGCGTCACTTCTACATTTGGCGCTTCAGGCGTCACTGGTGGTGTTGTTGGTCCTTGTTGATCTGTTGGTGGAGTTACTGGAGGTGGTGTTGTTCCCTGGTTATCCGTTGGTGGAGTAACTGGTGGGACGACCTCGCCTGTTCCTGGATCAATTGGTTGTTCAGGAATATTTGGCACTTCACTTCCTGTACCCGCGTTTGGATCTGCTGGAGTTTCTGTTCCGGCATTTGGATCAGCAGGGACTTCTGTACCTGCGTTTGGATCTGTTGGGGTACCCGGTGTTTCTGGTGTTTCAGGAACTACAGGTGTATATCCTTGGTCTGTCCAAGGAATCGTTGGTTGGAAATAAGGAGGAACAGCGGCTTGGATATTTTGGTTCGTTTGAACTTGTTGGTAAACCTCTTGTTCATTCTTTTCTTCACTTGTTGGTTCTTTATCTTCTGGTTTTGGTTTTGGCTCTTCTTTATCTGCTACTTCCGTTTGGTCACCACTCATAATGACTTTATTGTAGTAGCTAGAATCAGCGACTAATTCAGCATTCAAACCAAGCTCACCCATCTTTTCGATTAAAGTTTCGACATCAGAATATAAGCTTGTTCCTAAACCTAAACGATGTCCTTCAATTTGGATGCCTAAAGCTTCCATAATTGTTGGATAGAGGTCGAGCGTACAGAATTCTCTTGTTTTATTTAATGTGTATTCTGGACCATTTAAAACAATCGCATATGCGCGGCGGTCATAGTCAGCCCCAGTCGTTTTTGCGACTGAACCATCCATACTATAGTGGTCACCACTAATCACAATTGTCGTATCTTTATAGAAGTCTTGTTTTTGAATCCAACGAACAAACTCAGTCACTTGACGATCTGTACAAGCAACGACGTTTTCATATTGGCTATCGAATTCATCTTCGCATAAGTCACAAGGATATCCTTCTGGGAAATGCGTATCTGCAGTTAAAACAGTAAAGTTGAATGGTTCATTCTTTTTCGAGATTTCTCCCAATTTCTTTTCTGCCCAATTAAACAGTTTTTTATCTTCAAAGCCCCACCATACGGAATATCCTTCTGGAATTGCTTTTTCTTTCATCGCTTGACGATGGTCTAAAATTTCATAATCACCGTGTTGTTGATAGTAGTTTCTACGCCCCGCAAATGACGCATCTGATCCACACATGAAATAGTTGGAATATCCATGATCTTCAAGGATATCGCCCATTGTCACTAAGTGCGGCATGAACTTATCTTTTGCGTTGAAGTTACGGTTAAAATCACCATTTCCAACGTTTAATGGTACTGCGGCACTCATCGCAACTAATCCGGCAACAGTCCATCCTGAGTTTGCGGTTACGATTGCACCATTGAGGTCTTTTGTTCCCGGTGCCGAGAAGTCCGTTCCCTCTTTAGCGAGCTGATATAATCCTGGAATTAAATCGTGGTCATATCCACCACCGTTTTCTCGAGATGTATATGAAGATTCCATCGATTCAATAACGATATGGACTAAGTTTTTCTTCTTTTGTGGGAACTTAATATTGACCGAATCCGGTTCAATAAAGTTTTCATCATAAATTGTAGATTCACGATTTGAGTTTTCCAAATAATCGCCAATCCCTAACACTTGCCAGCCTTGATAGAGCTGTGTTCCAAATAAGCTGGAGACGATCACTGCTGCCCCTAAAACAGAACAATAGAAGACACGCTGTGTTTTTGTTTCTTTAAAGAAAGGAATTCCTTCTTTTTGCGATTTTTTGTTTTGAATACATAAGTAAATGTAATAAGCAAAAATCGCTGTTCCAATCAGCAGCACGAGCCAATACGATTGAAAGAATCCGCTGATCGCTGAACCAATTGTCCCTTCAGCACCCTCTGTTCCTGCTGTTAATGTATAAATAACCTGGGTAAAACTTGTAATTTGAATCGTGTCCGATAAATAGTGCACTCCATATGCAGCAATACAAGTTAACCAGAAAACGATATAGATCAAAGTTCCGATTAAAATCCACATATAAATCCCCTCCCCAATTTTGATTTCATCTATATTCAACAGTGAATGCTTTCGCATTCAGTGGTCAAATTCGTTTATTTCTACGTTATCGTACAAAGATTAAAAGCGTATAAAAAAGGCTTTTTCTTTCGCACTGTTCCTTATGTTAGGCAAAGTCTTAACTTGAATCAAGCGATTTTTAAGGATATGTGTAAAGATCGTAAAATTTAAGACTTACATAACTTTGTCGTAAGAATTTTCACATGAAATATTCTTTTTCATTCGTAAAAAAATGCGCCTGCTTATACTACAGACGCTTTGTTTCTACATTTTGTTTTCGGTAACTTCTACTTTCACTTTGCTGCCATCTGGCTCTACATCAAATGTGATCTTAGAAAAATGATCTAGACCATTGCTTAAGATGTCGCGCACAGAATCGAATACAACATCCTGACTTTTTTCTGTTGGTGTATCGTATTCAATCGAAGTAACAATGTGTTTTTTACCTTCAATTCCAGTAAGTTCTTTTAAAATTGGATTCATAAATTTGCCTCTTTCCAAAGTGTACCCTAAAGTCCACTTCAAATCAATTTCACAAGCACTCGACATTGAATTTATACCTTACATTTGCGATGAATCAAAACCGATCGCTTACAATTTTCGCAATTCCTCGTTTAGACAGAAAAAAGCTCAGCCTAAGCCAAGCTTTCTGTGTGTGGATCATTCAACAACTTGTGTCCAATTATATGGATCGTCTAATTTTCCCCATTGGATTCCTGTAAGTGTGTCATACAGTTTTTGCGTCAATTCTCCGGTTTTAAAGCCATTGATCTGTTCTGCATTTCCTTTATAATACAGCTCTCCAATTGGTGAAATAACAGCAGCAGTACCTGTTCCCCAAGCTTCTTGCAGACGGCCATCTTTTGCGGCAGCCATCAAATCATCGATCGCAAGATGCTCTTCGTGGATTGTATATCCCCAATCAGCCAACAAATGCAAAATCGAATCACGAGTTACCCCTGGCAATACTGTGCCATCGATTGGCGCAGTCCAAACTTCGTTGTCGATTAAGAACATGACGTTCATGCTTCCGACTTCTTCAACATATTTTTTATGCACACCATCCAGCCATAACACTTGGGTGTATCCTTTTTCTTCTGCTTTTTCTTGAGCTTTCAAACTGCCGGCATAGTTGCCGCCGCATTTTGTAAAACCTGTTCCACCTGGTGCAGCACGAATATAGTCATCTTCAACCCAGATTTTTACTGGAGCCATACCTTCAGGGTAATAAGCGCCAACTGGAGAAAGAATGATCATAAATTTATAGGAAACAGCAGGATGAACCCCAACTGCACTTTCTGATGCAAACATGAATGGACGAATATAAAGTGATTCTCCCTCATTTGCAGGAACCCAATCTTTTTCGACTTTGACTAATTCGCGAATCGCTTGTACGAAGAAATCTTCAGGAACTTGCGGCATCGATAAACGTTCATTAGAATTCGCAAAACGTTTTGCGTTCTTTTCCGGACGGAACAGCTGAATTTTATTGTCTGCTGTTCGATATGCCTTTAAGCCTTCAAATGTTTCTTGGGCATAGTGCAGAACCATTGTTGCAGGATCGAGTTCAATTGGTCCAAATGGAACAATGCGCGCATCGTGGAAGCCGCCTTGATCAGCATCCCAATCACACATGAACATATAATCTGTATAGTATTTACCAAATCCGAGAGGTCCTTGTGGTTTTTCCTTCAAGACCTGACGTGGTTCAAAACGAATCTCCATATCTTAAACTCCTTTGAATTTTTCTCTATTTTTCCCCTAACTTACACCCATCAATATACTCGTGCAATAAAACACGACGGATTTAAGCGCAACTCAAGCAAAACTGTTGAAAAATCTTACATTATTAAGAAAGCGGAGATTTTGTTTCATTATTTAAAAAATAAAAATCGAGAAAAGAAGTTCATTATTTTCTTCTTTTCTCGATTCATTTTGATCTAAGCATTCAAATCGGCTTAGTTTTGTTCTTGGCCAAGCGCCATTCGAATTGGATTGAGCCATTTCTTTTTGTGATAGTACCAAGCAAAGTAAATCGAAGATAGCGACCACGTTAATGGATAAACCCAATATACAAATTGAATATTGTGCAGCGGAGCTGTGATATACAAGAACGAAACACGGATCACACACCAACAAATGATCATGACATACATTGGAACCGCTGGTTTACCACCACCGCGGCAGACCGCACTAATCGCATGCGAGTAAGCTAATAAGCAATAAAACAAGGCATTGTTGCGGCCGCGTCCAACACCATATGCGATCACATCAGGATTGCGATCGAATAAGGCAACGAGCTGCGGCGCAAAGACAAAGAAGATAATACCAATGACTTCTGCCATCAGCACACAACACCATATGCCAAAACGGGCTCCTTTTTGTGCGCGATCGATTTCTTGTGCGCCAAGATTTTGGCCAACGAATGTGGAAATTGCCAAACTAAAAGACATAATTGGCAAGAACGCAAAACCTTCAAGTTTTGAATACGCCCCACATCCAGCCATTGCTAAAGAACCAAATTGGTTAATATTGGATTGAACGATGACATTCGCAAAAGAGATAATCGAGTTTTGAACGCCCGTAGGAATTCCAAAACGAATAATCGCTTTTAATTCATCGCCATAAAAGCGAATCTTTTTCAATTCGACACGATGACTTCCCTTTGTTCTAAATAAAGTCCAAAAGCCAAGGAGTGCAGAAAAAGCTTGTGCAATAACCGTTGCGATTGCAGCACCAGCAACTCCCCAACCTAATACTGAAATAAAATATAAGTCGAGCACGACATTTAAAACGGAAGAAACAATCAAATAATATAGTGGATGACGAGAATCCCCAACCGCTCTTAAAATGCCTGACAACATATTATAGAGAACTAAGCCGGCAATCCCCGTGAAGTAAATTTCGAAATACTCATTACTCAAACTCAAAACTTCTGCCGGTGTATCCATCCAAACTAAAATCATTGGGGATAGCCAACGTCCTAAAACTGCAAGGACAATTGAAATCAAAATTCCCGCCGCAACTGTCGTATGAACAGTTCTCGATAATTTATTATGTTGACCTGCTCCAAAACATTGCGAAATAACAACCGATGCCCCCATCGAAACGCCATTAAAAAATCCGACAAGAAGTTGGATCAAATTTCCCGAAGAGGCAACCGCTGCTAGAGCATGTGCGCCCAAAACATTTCCAACGATCAGTGTATCAACAGTGTTGTACAACTGCTGAAATAGCTGTCCCAAAAAGATTGGGATCGCAAATGCGATCATTTGTTTGACAATTGATCCTTTTGTCATCAACGTGACATCCGTGTCACGAAGCTTCATTTCCATGCTTATTTCTCCTTCCCTTTTTGTACCAAGCCGCTTCGCGGCAGTTCGCTAAAACCGAATGGAAAATCGTA
>JAUMZN010000031.1 GCA_030528085.1 Erysipelotrichaceae bacterium
TTCACACTTAAACAACACAAACAAGCATTTCACTTCGCTAACTTAATGACATTGCAATCTAAACAAGCCCTTGAAATCGTTGTTGATCGAGCATTTATTCAATCGTTCTTGTTTTCGACAATCAAAAAAAGCCTTGTCCTTCAACAAAGCTTTCCTTTTTGATGTGTTTTATTCCATTTTAATTACAACATTTCTGGCAAATAAGTCAGGATTTGTTTTTCCCAGCTTGGCCAATCATGAGGGGTATCTTCACCCCAGAAATAAGTTGGCAAGTGGATTCCTTTTCGATACATCACATCGGCGAGTTTTCTTAAATCTTCTAAGCAAACATCTTCCCATGCCCCTTGTCCAACCACAAAGCGGGCATCATTAGAATTATATTTTTGAATATAGCTGTGATGAAGATCCATATTCGGTAAATAAGCAAGAGGACTATTTTGATAGAAGTTTCCATCAAAGTTATTGTCATAAATATAACGAGATAGATCATAAACGCCAGAAAGAGCGATTAATTTTGTGAAGCGATCTGGAAATCTAAAGAATAAGTTTGCGGCATGTGTTGCTCCCATACTTGCCCCCATAATCATCATTTCTTCATCGGCACTTTTATTGGCTTTTGCTAAAGCTGAAGGTACTAATTCATTCATGATGTAGTTTACCCAGTTTTCATGCTGTGCCATGCGCGGCGCACTTGGCCCATTGCTTGACCATGTTTCTGAATCGATTGTATCAATCGTCACAAATTGGATTTGCCCAGCATCGATCCACTCAGACATTAAATCAAACATATTGCGATCTTCCCATTCAAAGAAGCGGCCATCTTGGCAAGGAATGATTAAACATAAAATTCCATCATGCCCATACATTTTGAACTCCATATCGCGATTGAGATAGGAGGAATGTTCTTTAAAATAACGACTTTCCATAATACATACTACCCTTTCACAAATCTACAGTACTATTGTCTCAAGGTCCAAAAGATTTGAAAAGTATTGAAAGGCTTTTCGTTTCTGTTTAACCTCATTTGTCTTATATCTTAAATTGAAAAACGCGATACACAAGACTATAATTCCTATGATTTCAAATGAAATGAGGATCCAATGTCAGAAAAAGAAAAAATTATTAATATAGCCGTGATCGCTCACGTCGATGCCGGTAAATCCACACTCGTTGATGCTTTCCTTCGTCAAAGTGATGTCTTCAGAAATAACGAAGAAGTAGTCAACTGTATTATGGACTCTAACGCGTTAGAAAGAGAACGCGGAATTACGATTTACTCCAAAAACTGCTCCGTCATTCATGATGGTGTAAAAATCAATATTGTCGATACTCCAGGTCACGCGGACTTCTCTAGTGAAGTTGAACGTATTATGGGTACCGTCGATACTGTTATTTTATTGGTCGATGCAAGTGAAGGACCAATGCCGCAAACTCGCTTTGTATTATCCAAAGCTTTAGAAATTGGTTTAAAACCAATTTTGTTGATCAACAAAATCGACAAAAAAGATCAGCGTGCTGCTGAAGTTGTTGATGAAGTGTATGAACTGTTCTTAGATTTAGATGCAACAGATGAACAGCTCGACTTCCCAATTCTGTATGGAATCGCTCGTGAAGGAAAAGTTCAATACGAACTTGATCAGCCAAACGACAATATCGAACCACTGTTCAAAACGATTTTAAAACATACAGATATTTATCCAGACTTAGACGATGAACCTGCACAAATGCAAGTCTCTGCCCTTGCTTATGACGACTATATCGGTCGTTTAGGTATTGGCCGTATCACTCGTGGTGTACTGCGCAAAGGTGATTCTTACACCCGCACAAACAACGATGGTTTAGCTCAAAAAGAAACGATCTCTTCTTTATTCGTTTATAAAGGTCTTTCTAGAACTCCTGTGGATGAAGCTCATTCCGGGGATATCGTTGTTGTTGCCGGTATGCCTAACTTATCAATCGGCGATACGATTTGTGCACCAGATTGTGTTGAAGCTTTACCAAGTATTCCAATTGAAGAGCCAACATTATCTATGAACTTCCACGTCAATAAATCTCCATTTGCGGGACGTTCTGGAAAATTTGTTACAAGCCGCAATATCAAAGAACGTCTTGAAAAAGAATTGGAAGTTAACGTTGGTTTAAAAGTTGAACCAACTGAAAGTGCTGACTGCTTCAAAGTCAGTGGTCGTGGTGAATTACATATCTCCATCTTGATCGAAAATATGCGTCGTGAAGGATATGAACTTGCGATTTCCAAACCAGAAGTTATTTTGCACCGTGATGAAAATGGTCAAAAAGTTGAACCAGTCGAGGAAGTTGTATGTATTGCTCCAGAACAATATTCCGGTACAATCATCAACAAATTGAACATGCGTAAAGGAACTATGATCAACATGGATGAAGATGCAGGTTATGTAAAATTAACATATACTGCACCAACTCGTGGATTATTAGGTTTCCGTACTGAATTCATCAACGACACTCATGGTGAAGGTACATTATTACGCCGTGTAAGTGGTTATACTCCATACACTGGTGAAATTCCACAGCGTATGCTTGGGGCAATGATCTCCACTGATACAGGTACAGCGATGACTTATGCTTTATGGAACTTACAAGAACGTGGATCTTTATTCATCGCTCCACAAACTGAAGTTTATGAAGGTATGATCATCGGTGAATCTTCCAGAAACATCGATATGGACGTTAACCCACTGAAAAACAAAAAATTAACTGCGATTCGTTCAAGCGGACGCGATGAAGCAATGTTATTAACACCTCCACGTGTCTTCTCTCTTGAAGCTGCTCTCGAATGGATTAATGATGATGAATTAGTTGAAGTTACTCCAGATGCAATCCGCATCCGTAAAAAAGGATTAACTGCAGTTGATCGTCGTAACCTCTATCGTGAAAAAATGGCTGCTTCTGACAACAACGATTAATCTATAAATTCTTAAATTTAAAACAAAAAGGAAGATCTAGCTCAAATATTAGATCTTCCTTTTCTTTTGTTGAATTGAATTTAAATTTGAATTTTATCAACGATTGTTGGATGCAATTCAGATTGATCATCCGTTTTGTCTTTTTGTTTTTCTTCAGGTCCCCAAATTAAATAGAAGTAGGGTGAGCGTTGTTGGATCACTTCTAACAATAAAGAAATATCCACCCAATTTTGCGCTTCACTTGGCCAATTAAAAACCTTTGTTACACGCAGCGTTTCATCTGCATACAAAAAATTCCTGATCAAAGCAGGTTCTTGAAATGGCAAATTGTAAAATTCAGCTAAAAATTGATCTGCATCGAGCGTAGAATCAATTTTACTCGCATCAAGAATATATGTTTGCATATGCTTCATTATAGAGGGGAACATTTTATTTCCAAACCTCATAACCAAACTGTAAGATACAAGTTCAAAATCGTTTTCAATTTGAACAATGAATGATAAAGCACTCTGTAAACATCAGGCCAAACAAAATATTTCACCCATTTCAACATCTAATCTTTATTATGCATTTGGATCGTCTCAAGCAAATTCTTATATGATCTTGAAGCATTGATTTCAAACTGTTCTTGAAGAATTTTCACTTTTTGATCTACACCTCTTGATGAATCCCATAAAAGATCAAGTAGGCGAATATATGCCCATTTTCGATTCGGTTGATTCAAATAACTGATGATCATGCGCATTGGCTGATGATATGGCCAATTAATTTTCTCTTTGTTTTGACAATCGAGCAACCCAAGCGAGATCACTTCGCAAGCTTCACGATGGTCAAAAGGTAAGTCGACCACAAAGATCAATCCATAAAAACGATCGATTGGATCAGGATTATGTTGTTGAAATTGTTTTTGCATATGCAAAGTCGCTTGAATCCACACAAGATTGTTTTGACAATTATCTTTTAATTCTTGATTCGATATGATACAAAGACCTATCCCAATTGTTTGTTTTAAACGATCCTCGCAAGCTTTGATCAACAATCCTTTGTTAGGAATAAATTTTGTATAAAGAGTGAGATTCAAGATGTTTTCGACAATATTTTGTTCCAGATTATGTTCATCTTCATTTTCTTTATTGATCCGTGCTGATTGATTACCTTTTCGTGTTTCGTTGTCTAAATCATTTAAATCCACAATCACTTTTTGTTCAATGAGAATTGGCAGCTGAAAACTTTTTGTGCGATCTAGACGATCATGGAACAGACAATCTTGCAATATATAAAAGAGCACTTGATCATTCAGGAGCGTTTGTAGATATAGTGTTTCTAAATTTGAATTATTTTGCATAAACCATTCCTTCTTCCTATTCTTTTATGGTCAAAAAATCGAAGTTCGTTTGTGCAAAACAAAAAGCTTTCCAAGAAGACCAATAGTGATCTAATTGAAAAGCTTTAATCGTCAAATCTATTTTTAATTTAATGTATCCAAAACGAATCGTGCATGTCATCATGCTCCTATTTTTTGTAATTAAAATAAAACGTCATGGCTAATATCATAATGCAACATGCCGTCATTATAAAATACAGAATATTCTTTAATCCATAATATCCTTCAACAAATCGACCTAGAATCAAAGCACCAATATTTATTATTACCAAAGTCACAATAGCAAATTTATAAAATTTATTTTCCATACAATTGCCCCTTTTGTATTATCGTTAATTTAAACACTGAAACAAATTAATATAATTATCAAACTTCATTTCGCTTGATCATCTATATTTATTATAGATGTTTTTTTGTACAACATAAGAATGGTTCAATGATTGTTTTTTTGATAAAATATAAGGAGTGCTAGGACGTAAGCATATCTGTGTAAGTGAGTTAAACAACAAGCTGCTTAAACAGATTTTTTTATTTCGATTTTACATAGAGCCTTCTATTTTGCCATACTTATCCTAATAATGACAAAACCAACGTAAAAAGCCTTTCAAATGATCAATAAAGACCAAGTGAAAGGCAATTTTCAATCTAGAATGAGTTTTAAGCTTTACGAGCTTTCATGTCTGCTAAAGACTGAGTTGTTTGAGCAAGAAGTGCTTTATTCTTTTCGAGTTTTTCTTTTTCGGCATTGATCTTCGCTTCTGGAGCTTTGGATACAAAGCCAGGGTTGGACAACATTTTTTCGCTGCGTTTAATTTCGCTGTCTAAATGTGCCAGCTCTTTTTCTAATTTTGCAATTTCTGCCTCAACATCGATGAGTTCAGCCATTGCCGCTTTGAGTTTAAATCCTTCTAAGTCACGAACTAATAAGTCATCAGAATCGAAAGAATCAACTAATGCGACTTTAGCCATTCCCACGAGTAGCTGTTGACCTTGTTGACTTAAAGTATAAGGTTCTCCTTTGTCATCTTCTAAAACAATTTTGATTTCATCACGTGGTTTTAAATTGTATTGAGTTTTGATTTCACGAACCATTTCAATACTATTCAAAATCAAGTTCATATCTTTAACTGCTTTTGTAGATGTTGTAAATTCAGGAACAACTGGCCAATCTTCTAAGTTGATGCTGTCTTTGCCCATGTTCATACCTAAATAAATATGTTCGCAAACGAATGGCATGAATGGTGAAAGCATAATTAAAATTGCTTTTAAGACATAGAATAAGATCGCAATTGTGTTATCACGAACTTTTGCATCATCGCTATTCAATGCTGCTTTGGATAATTCGATATACCAAGAGCAGAAGTCGTTCCAAACAAAGCTATATAATTCGTTTCCGGCAATAGCGAGTTCATAACGATCCATGTTGCGGGATACACTTGCTAAAGTTTCTTCTAAACGGGATAAGATCCACATATCAGATTCGGATAATGCATTGAAGTCAGGAGTATATGTTTTTCCATCTTCCATCTGCATTTGAACATAACGAGATGCGTTCCAAATCTTATTGATGAAGTTCCAAGAAGAATCGAGTTTTGTTTCATCAAAACGCATATCTAAACCAGGAGCAGAGTTTGTTGCCAAGAAGAAACGTAATGCATCGGCACCTTTTTCGTTGATGACATCGATTGGATCGACACCATTTCCTAAAGATTTAGACATTTTGCGTCCTTGCGCATCACGGATTAAACCGTGGATTAAAACTGTTTTAAATGGACGGTTATCTGTCATATGACGAGCTTGGAATGCCATACGTGCTACCCAGAAGAAGATGATGTCATATCCAGTAACCATCGTATCTGTTGGATAGTAGCGTTCTAAATCTTTAGTTTCATTTGGCCAGCCTAAAGTGGAGAATGGCCATAATGCACTGGAGAACCAAGTGTCTAATACGTCTTCGTCTTGAGTCCAGTTTTCTGCATCTTCTGGTGCTTTTTCACCAACGTAGATTTCGCCAGTATGGATATTTGTCCAAGCTGGAATACGGTGTCCCCACCATAACTGACGAGAGATACACCAGTCTTCGATATTTTCTAACCATTGATTGAATGTGTGTTCAAAACGGTTTGGAACAAATTCGATTTTTTGATCTGTTTTTTGGGCATCCAGAACTGCTTGTGCCAAAGGTTTCATTTTAACGAACCATTGTTTAGATAAATATGGTTCAGCAATTACGCCTGTACGTTCGGAGTGACCAACGTTATGTGGATGATCTTCGATATGATCGACAACACCCATTTCTTCAAAATCTTTTAACAGTGCTTCACGGCATTCAAAACGGTCCATACCTTCATATTTATGTGCCATTTCGTTCATTGTGCCATCTGGGTTCATACAGATTGGCATTTTTAAGCCGTATTTTTTTGCTAATTCAAAGTCATTAGGGTCATGGGCAGGAGTACATTTCATAACGGCTGTACCGAAGTCCATGTCGATGTAGCTGTCTGCCATAATTGGCAATGCTTCACCGTTTGCTGGGTTAATCGCATGTAAACCAACGATATCTTTATAACGTTCATCGTCTGGGTGAACAAAGATTGCTTGGTCAGCAAACATTGTTTCTGGACGAGTTGTCGCGATTACTAATTCTTGACCTGTTTCTTGGATTTTGTATTTGAAGTAATACATTTTTCCAGGAATTTCCTTATAGACAACTTCGATGTTGGACAATGCTGTTTTTGCTTGTGGGTCCCAGTTGATGATGCGTTCACCTTGGTAAATCAAACCTTCGTTGTATAAAGTTACGAACACTTTATTGACAGCTTGGTTTAATCCTTCATCTAAAGTAAAACGTTCACGGCTGTAATCTAAAGATAAGCCCATTTTTGCCCATTGCTGGCGAATGAAAGCGGAGTATTCCCCTTTCCATTCCCATGCTTTTTCCAAGAAGCCTTCGCGGCCTAAGTCATAACGAGAAATTCCTTGTTCTTGTAAACGAGCATCAATTTTTGCCTGCGTTGCAATACCGGCATGGTCCATACCTGGTAAATACAGAACATCAAAACCTTTTGTACGTTTATAACGAGATAAAATATCTTGTAATGTGTTATCCCAAGCGTGACCTAAATGCAGTTTTCCAGTTACATTTGGTGGTGGAATTACGATTGTATATGGAATTTTGGATTGATCACCAGCAGTAAAATAGCCTTCATCGATCCAGTGTTGATAAACTTCTGGCGTTTCAACAAGTTTATGATCGTACTTTTTAGAGAGTTCTTTCATGTCTTTCTATCCTTTCTTCATGCAAAAAAAAAGAGTTTTTCGTCATAGGACGAGAAACCCGCGGTGCCACCTAAATTGTTTTCATTCAAAATAAACAAACGAATGTGATCATCTAATCGTTTGTGACTATTGAAAACCTCTTTCGCATAACGTTGCGTCGACGATGATCTCTACGCTATTCAAGATCACAGCTCCCAGACTACCTTCCCTGTTTCTTCAGGTTTTCTTGCACCAACCGAAAACTCTCTATTTTCCCAAAACAGGTACTCCTTCTGTTCTTAGCAGTTAAGAGTAGTCTAATTGATTTCAACAAGATTTCAAGAAATATATTTTTAATTCGCAAGGAATCGTGCAAAATTGTCGCCACATGCGTTTCTTTAAAAGTTTTCATTACTTCGATTCAAGATTAAAAACAAAGATCTTCCTATAGATTGTTTTTATGATTTAGATAATTTCGACAAGTCACTCAGTTTTTATTTTTGTGATTTGTTGGAATGAATCCTACACATTGATTATAAATTTATTGTTCTTTCTTTGAGAACATTCTTGAAAATTGTATACTATTCAGCGCGTTATTTACATTTTTGTTTCAGCTATTTTTACATAGATGAAGTACATTTTGTTTAATGCATGAGTTATAAGAGAAAAGAAAGGATTTTTATGCAACGTGAAAAACTCAGTTCGCGATTAGGATTCATTCTGCTTTCTGCAGGATGCGCGATCGGAATTGGAAACGTCTGGAAATTCCCATACATCGCCGGTCAAAACGGAGGAGCGATCTTCATCTTGATCTATCTCTTCTTTTTACTCGTCATGGGTATTCCAGTCATGTCGATGGAATTTGCGATTGGCCGCGCTGCCCAACGCTCAATCGCAACAATGTACGAAAAATTAGAACCAAAAGGTTCTAAATGGCATCTCCACAAATGGTTAGGAATTGCCGGAAATACAATTTTAATGATGTTCTACACCACTGTAGCGGGCTGGATGCTCAAATATTTTGTAGACACATTAAGCGGAAATTTTGTTGGCTTATCCCCAGAAGCAATTGGTGAACGATTTAACGTAATGTTAAGTAATCCAGTTTCCAATGTTGTTTATATGATCATTATTGTTGTCATTGGTTTTGGCATTTGCGCAATTGGTCTACAAAATGGCTTAGAAAAAATCACTAAAGTAATGATGATGGCATTATTGCTTTTGATGATTGTTCTTGCTGGCAACTCTATTTTCTTAGATGGTGCGCAAGAAGGGTTAGCTTACTACTTATTACCAGACTGGGATCGTTTTTTAGCGATTGGTCCATTGAATGTCATTGTTTCAGCGATGAACCAAGCTTTCTTTACTTTATCGCTTGGTATTGGCTCTATGGCAATTTTTGGTTCTTATATCGACAAAAACCGTTCCTTACTTGGTGAATCGATCAACATTGCGATTTTAGATACATTTGTTGCGTTCACTGCTGGTTTAATTATCATCCCTGCTTGCTTCGCTTTTAATGTCGATGTCAATTCAGGTCCAAACTTGATTTTTATTACTTTGCCAAACGTGTTTAACCAAATGGCATTTGGTCAATTATGGGGAGCTTTATTCTTCTTGTTTATGACATTTGCGGCATTCTCTACTGTTTTAGCCGTATTTGAAACGATTATCGCTTTCTTTATGGATTCCTATGGCTGGAGCCGTAAAAAAGTCTGCTTATTTGGCTGCATCGCGATTATTGTATTATCCTTGCCATGTGCGCTTGGATTTAACGTTCTCTCCTTTATCCATCCATTAGGTGAAGGCACAACAGTTCTAGACTTTGAAGACTTCCTAGTCTCCAACTTATTGCTGCCATTTGGATCCCTGCTTTTCGTTTTGTTCTGTACAACGAAAATTGGCTGGGGTTGGGATCACTTTATCGAAGAAGCGAACACTGGTATTGGAATCAAATTCCCAACTTGGGCTCATACTTATTGTAAATATGCGATTCCAGTCATCATCGCAACGATTTTAATCATCGGTTTATTCTAGACTTTTTCAAGATTCTTTATTGATCACAATCGATAGAGGATCTTTTTTTCATGCCTCAATGAAATACAGGTTTGATGAAACACGATTCTATTAAGCATTGAAAAAGCAGTTAAGCAATATACCTAACTGCTATTTTGTTTGCGCTGAAATTGAAAAACGGATTATTATCTTTTTCGAAATGGCAATGCAATTAAATTTCCGACTAGAGCGAATAGTGCATAAGCAATCGTATAAACCCAGGCACTCGAGTTATAAAAAATAAAGATCGAGGGCACAAATAAAATTGCAACGATCAAAACATACCAAAAATCAAAACCATTTTTGATACCATAGAAAATAGAAATGATTAAGCAGATCCAAGGAATGATCACAAGCATTATCACCATGGCAGTTCCTGTATCTTGAATCAACAAAGGAATGAGATAAAAATCCACGATAAGCAATAAGTAGAAAATGATGTTCTGTTTAAGTTTGTCTACCATATTTGCATCCTTTCTATTGATCATGATCCTTATTTTTGAAGTCAATTGCTTCAAAATAAGAATCTAAAAGTTGTTTTCTTTCGATGATCAAAATCATTTTTCAGTCGATGAGTCTATATATATTTTATCATCCCTATTCCCCCCGCCATTTCAATTAAAAATTCTTTAGGCGTGGAATTTATTTTTACACTTTGCGGTGGAATTTACCTTTTCATTTCAAGCATGTCAGAAAATATAAAATATGCGGATAACCAACTCATCAATCGCAATTAAAGGGATTTTGGAAGTTATTCGCTATCCATTAAAATATGGTTCATTCTATGGTACGATGGTAAAAATTTTATCGGAGGACATTATGTCAGAAATCAAAACGAATGATCTTACAGAAGAAGAATTCAATAAATTTCTCGAAGAAGAAATGAGCAAAATCAATGAAGATGAAATAACCTACGATGATGTATTAGATTTAACAGAAGAAGAAATGGGCAATCTTTCAATAGAAGAACAGATCAAAGTGATTGCGATAGGGGAAGTTTATGCACGTAAATTGCAGAAAGCATTAGATCAGAAAGAAAAAGAATCAAAAGAAAAAGATCGTCAAATAAAGAATCTACAATACCAATTAAAAGAAGCAAATAAACAACATTTAATCCTCAAAGCAATCGAAGAATTAATGAACAAATAAAATCAAGACAACATAAAAAATCCTCTTTGTCCGATAACTCATACGATGGGTATGAGTACCTTTTAAAGAGGATTTTTGTCATTTAATTTACACGTCGTAACAATGAACGAGATCTTCGATCGTTAATTGTTCTTTTTCATGACCGCAAAAATCATGAGTGACTTTTCCATCTTGGAAAATCAACAAGCGATTTCCGTTTTCAAGTGCATCTTTTAAATTATGCGTAATCATGAGGGCTGTAATATGATCTTTGGCAATCACTTGATTTGTGACCTCTAAAATCTTTTTAGCAGATACAGGATCTAATGCTGCGGTATGTTCATCCAACATCAAAAGTTTTGGTGGATTCACAACGGCCATCATCAATGCGACTGCCTGCCGCTGACCACCAGATAATAAGCCAATTGGCGTTTTTAAACGCGATTCTAATCCCATATCGAGTTTGGATAGGATTTGTTTAAATTGTTCTTGTTCTTGCTTGCGGACCGCAATCGCAAATTTTGAACGATGCGAAGAAATCGCAAGTCCCATGTTTTCTTCGACTGTCATATGTGGTGCCGTTCCTTGGGATGGATCTTGAAACAAGCGTCCTAAAGTTTTAGAACGAACGTGTTCTGGTTGATTGGTAATATCTTGTCCATCTAAAAAGATTTTGCCGGATTTAACGGGAATTGAGCCGGTAATGACGTTAAAAAATGTCGACTTCCCTGCTCCATTCGAACCGAGGATTGTCACAAAATCCCCATCATGAATCGTTAAAGAAACGTTATCTAATGCCTTTTTCTCTAAAGAAGTTCCTTCATTGAAAATGACTGTCACATTTTGCAGCTCAAGCATTTTTCTTCGCTCCTTTCATCATCTTCTGTAAATAAGGAATAGAAATCGTAATTGCGACTAATACAGCAGAAACTAAGTTCATATCACTTGCCGCAAAGCCCATACGTAAAGCAATTGTATATAAGAAACGATAAACGATCGCACCCAAAACTGCCGCAATTAAACCCATTCCTACATTTTTTGGTTTGAGGATCGCTTCACCAATAATAATTCCAGCAAGACCTAATACTAACATTCCTGTCCCGCCAGAAATATCCGCAAAGCCCTGGAATTGAGCGAGCAATGCCCCTGATAAACCGACAAACGCATTAGATAAACCTAAGCCTAAAAACTTCATGGAATCGACGTTAATGGAAGAAGATTTCACCATCACTTCGTTATCGCCGCTTGCGCGAAGCATCAAACCTAAATTCGTTTTAAAGAACAAATACAACAGTCCGACAATCAGCATCACGATAACCAATAAAATCACGATACGTAAGTCTGGATTGCTTAACAACGTTGGCGCTGGTTTGCCTTTGATGTACAAGTTTACAGTTGGCATATTATTCATAATGCGCAAGTTAATCGAATATAAACCCGTCATCGTCAAAATCCCTGCAAGTAAAGGCTGAATTTTCATTTTTGTTTGTAAAAATGCAGTGATGCAGCCGCATAAAGCACCGACGATCATGCTACAAACGAGGCCTAAATTAGGCATTCCCGCTAAAGTCATCATTGCGCAAACTGCTGCGCCAGTGACAAACGAGCCATCAACTGTTAAATCTGGAGAATCCATAATGTTGACAGTAATGTATTCCCCAATGGAGAGCACCGCAAAGATCAATCCTAATTGCAGTGCATTCATTAAAATTGTCGTTGACATATAAATTCCTTTCTTGTTCGCTGATCTTTTTTGAAGATCGATTTCGTAGAAAAGCGGCGCACTCTTTAAATCAGCGCCGCTTTGGCTAGTGTGTTTATTGTTCGCTTTGGACCATAATCAAGTTTTCTTGTCCTTGTAAATCTTCAGGAACTTCTACTTTGATTTTTCCATTTTCTTTTAAATCATTGAGAACATCTTCATTGATGTAGACGTTCAAATTGTCTTTGAACACTTTCACTGGAATATCCGCAGGCGATTTGCCATTTAAAATGTCGATTGTCATTTTTGCGGTTTCACGGCCTAAGCTTTCATAGTTAATTCCAACTGTCGCAAAGCCGCCGGTTTCAACCATGGAATCGGCACCTACATAATATGGAACACCAGCATCGCGAGCAATTTGTGCTAAAGAAACCATTCCTGTTGCGACTGTGTTATCGATTGGGGAGAACATCGCATCGACTTGGCTTGCTAAATCAACTGCTGCTTGTTGCATTGTCGTATTGTCAGTTCCTGTTTTTTCAACGATTTCTAAACCTTTTGTTTGAGCATACTCGTTAAAGCGTTTCACGGTAGAAACAGAGTTTGCTTCACCTGGGTTATATAAAATTCCAACTTGTTTAATATCTGGAGAAAGCGTCAGCATCATATCGACGATTTGTTCCACTTGAATTTCATCACTTGTCCCCGTGATATTTCCGCCTGGTTTTTCGAGGCTTTCTACTAAGCCGGCATCTACTGGATCAGAAACTGCGGAGAACACTAATGGGATTTGTTCTGAATATTTTTGAGCAGCGAGTGCGGTTGGTGTCGCAATTGCGACAATCGCGTTTACTTGATCTGCTGCATACCCCGTCATGATTGAATCAAGGTTAGACGTTTTGTTTGCGGCGTTTTGGTAATTAAACGTAATGTTTTCCCCTTCGATATAACCTTGTTGTTCAAATTCATCCATCATCGACTCACGAATCGTATTTAATGAAGGGTGATCGACTAATTGTGCAACACCGACTGAATACATTTGCGATCCTGTTGATGTTGAGTTTTGGGATGTCGTTGAATTTGTTGAACATCCGGCTAGCATTGCCGCCACGACAACTGCGCTAAGTGCTTTTTTCATTGATTTCATATACTTTCCTCCTAAAAGTTAAGGATAGTCATTGAGAGCCGGGGTAAAAAAAATCCTGTTTCCTCACAAAAAAATTGTAAAGAAACAGGACAGAATATACTTTTCTGCGGTACCACCTGTATTGGCTTGCGCCCACTCTGGGAATGCTATCACATTCTTCTTTCTATAACGGGAAAGGCCCGTCTTCGCTACTTTAATTCACGTCGCCCTTAGAAGTCCATTTGCAGAACGGTAATCGTCCGGCTTCCACCATCCCGGATTCGCTTAGATCCCTTTTTCTGTTTGATCTCTTCGTCATCGGTTTAAATACAAGTTGTTCTTGTTGAACAGAATATAAACTTTATCGTCTCTCGTGTAAAGTCCTAAACAAAAATTTCTTGTAAATTATCATTTTTCTTTCACCATTTGAATGTAAATTATTTTCATTTTTCTAGTAAAACCGATTCAAATTCGCTTTTTCACGCTCAAAAGACAAAATTATAAGACATGCAAAGAAAAAACGTGCTGTCCAATTCATAGAAAGCACGTTTCATATTTTTAATTCTTTTCAAATGCAAAAAGTTTATTCAGGAAGTTTTGGTAAAGATTGAATATCTTGATCTTTGGATAAGCCATCACGATAAGCTTGCGCTGTTTCGATATTTTGAATACGGCGTTCGCCTTCATCTGCCATTTCTTTAAATGCATCCAGTTGCATTTTTAGCTGTGGCAATGCTTTTTGTTTATAAGAATCTACCGCATCTAACGCTTCAAATGTATTTTGGAACGCTTCTTTTAACGTATCGATTGAGATGTTGGATTCCATAGCCTGCTGCTGGATCGATGCGCCTTGTTGTTTTAACATCACAGATGTCGAACGAATTAAGTTATTCGTTGTATCGTTGATCATCTGCACTTTTTCCAACACAATTTTCTGGTTGTATAAAGCAGAAGCAACAGTAACGGCTGTGCGCAATGCGGATACAGTGACGTGTTGAGCGCGATCGACAGCACGGATCAATTCTTTATTGTTGCGGCGTACGATTTCCATCGCAAAATAGCCTTGTTGGTTAACAGCTTGCATTTGTTGCAAGTCCATTACTTTTTGTCGTAATGGGAACAACACTTCGTCTTGAATGTATTTGATCTTTTCTGGATCTTCATTGTTGACTTGAGCATCTTCAAGCGCTTTAGACACGGCAGTATCCATCTGGATTCCAAGTTCAACTTGTTTGCCAAGTTTTACTGTTAAATCACGCAAAGAAGCTTGTTCGATTTCAAGAGTCGTATTGTCATTTTGGAGCGCTTTTTTACCAGCCTCCAAATTTTCTAGAATTTCTTCAATTTGATCATCCGCTTTTTCAAAACGTTGGAAGTAGTTTTTTACTGGGTTGAACATTTTGCCAAAGAAACTATCATTATTGAAGTTTATACCGCTTGGATCGAGTTCTTTCATTTCGCGGTTTAATTTTGCTAGAGAGTCTACGACTTCTCCGCCTTCATTTCCTGTTTTAGATAGATCTGCTAATGTTTTTTCCAACATTTTATTTTTATCGCTCGATTTTGCGACGATATCTTTTCCGAAACTTTCAATGGTATTGGCAATGTTTCGTCTTTCTTCTAACGAATCCAAATTGATTTTCATTACTTCGCTGGCATTTTCTTCTGCCATTGAAGTTAATTGTTGTTTTTGAACTGGGGTTGGATTTAAAGGAGCAGTAACCTCTTCTTTATTTAAGTCATCAACATCCATGCTAAAAGCCATATTATCCTCTTTCTAGTCGATCATTGGCGATCAACTCATGTTCATTTTTAAAATTGGGTGCTGTAAATACTTTTTCATTATCGCACTTTTTTGTCTAATCCTCACTGATTTATAAAGGATTTTCCATGATAAAGCTATTACCAACAAAATTGTAAGACAACTTAGTTTTGTGTGCGATATAGCTTGGTCTGATCAATCAATGTATCGAGTTCTTGCACCGCTGATAAATCAGAGAGTTCGACTTTTGGATCAGAAAGTTTATGCACTTCCATTAAAAGCTTGTCAAAGCGCGCTAATATTTCTTGGTTAAGTTTTAAATCTTCATCTACAGCATCAAAGCTTGCTTGATAAGGCAGAATTTGATCGCTGTATTCTTGATGCGTTTTAAAAATATGTTCATATCCATCTTGATCGAATATGTTAATTCGCGACAAAATTCGTTCAACATTTTGTTCGAATACGCCAATTCCCCCATTAATCGAATTCGCAAATTTGGCGATCGAAATCCGTGAATCACCAAAATAATCATTAATCGCTTGATCGAGCTGGTCCATCTTTGCGCTCATGCGATCACATTGATTTTCCAATTCGCGCATTTGTTTTTTAAATGCTTTTGGATTTGTCTTTTTGACTTTTTTTGTGATTTGTTCAACTGCTTCTTTATTGATCAAAGAAAGTGATTGTTGCTGCTGACTATTTGCCTGTCGTTTTTTAAACGACACGAATGCAATTCCCGCTAAAATAATGACTAAACCGATTCCGATCCATAATCCCATATTTATTCGCCTCAATTCTAAATCTCAAACAAATAATTTTTCTGTTTAAAGATTGTCTGATTTCAAATTTTCGTTCTATTTAAATTTACCATGTTTCCATTATTTTGGACGTTGTTCGCCCTAGTTTTTCGCATATCTAAAGAAGTATCGAGATTAGTCAATGTCATCTGTTAAAGCGTAAAATAACGCATTAAAAAAACGCTTGAGCATATTACCCAAGCGGGTTCTTACGCAAACTTTGTTGGAACCTCTATGATTCACCTATTAGGATGCCAC